>NZ_CP120717.1:4005000-4305000 GCF_032883915.1 Endozoicomonas sp. 8E
AAAAAAGCATCTGCTTTCGCTCGTTCTGTTATTTCTGCCAATCAAGACTCCCCCTCTTGTAAGAAGGATCATTCAGACAAAACGG
This sequence comes from Endozoicomonas sp. 8E, assembly GCF_032883915.1. Taxonomy (NCBI): domain Bacteria; kingdom Pseudomonadati; phylum Pseudomonadota; class Gammaproteobacteria; order Oceanospirillales; family Endozoicomonadaceae; genus Endozoicomonas; species Endozoicomonas sp. 8E. The sequence continues at coordinate 4,005,086 of NZ_CP120717.1, forward strand.
TCCCCTCTTGTCCTCAACTACCTGCTCGTGATATCAAACTTTCGAATACGGATAACCGCAGGCCTGCCAGCCATGACCTGCGCAGCTTGCACGCCAACAATGACCGGGCCTTTATGGGCGGCAAGGGACTGTTTCTGCACCATATGCAGCAGGCCGGTATCCCGGTTCCACCCTTCACCGTGGTTGACACTGCTCTGGTCGCCAGACTGGAGCAACAGCCTTTTCCCGCAAAATGCCTGTTGCCTTTTTTGCCACCCATAAACACGCGGAGCCAAAAATCATTCAGTCTGAAACAACTGCGCGCAATCATTACCGAACTCCCTCATCAGCAACAATCAGAATGGCTCAAGGGGTTATCCGAATTTATTGCCAGTGAGGATTTCTATCAACAGGTCAAAAATATCAGTGCTGCCGGGGATATTCGTCATTGCTACTTCAGGCTCCGGCAACAAGCTAATGAAGCCTGCATCGTCCGCAGTTCCGGCGTCGATGAAGACCGCTTCGGCGATGCCCAGGCCGGTCGCTATGATTCCCGGGTTCATGGTGGTGGCGATATCCTGAAAACCTGCCTGCAAGTCCTGTCATCTGCCTACCGGCCTGAAGTCTGCCCGAACGGACAGGTAAAACCCATGGCACTGGTCCTGCAGCAGTGCATCCATTGTCGGCTGGGGGGTGTAGTGATCAGCCACTCAACGCTGGAGGACGATGCCATGCAGCTGGAATATGCACAGGGGCAACCACGGGGGGCCGTCTCCGGAAATGCAGGCATCCGCCCTCATCGCTATACGATCAGGCGTGGTGATGACGAAAACAGTCAACCGGATCGGCAATTTACCCCGGGAGACGTTAGCAGCCAGTTTGTCCTGAAAAAAATCACCGGTGGAGAGGGTTATGTTGAAGAGTGCATTACGACAACCAGCAATGCAAAAGACATCAGGCTTACTGACAAGATATTGCAACAAGTCCAGAAATATATAGAACAGCTGGAAAATATGTTCTATTGCCCGGTGGATGTGGAGTTCGGTGTCGATAACCGGGGGAATGTCTTCGTCTTCCAATGCCGACCAGTGACCCAGCTGCCGGGTAGTACCCGTTTCTGTGCAGCCGCTCCCTCCCTGCCTCTGGCTGAAGGAACCCTGGTCAGTGAAGGTTACTGCAGTGGCCTGGCCCTGGTGGTCAACGAGCCCGTCAGCGCGGAACAGATTCCGCCCGGTACCATTCTGCTTGCCAATCACGGCAGTGACTGGATGCTGGCACCGGATATTTTAAAACGTCTGGGCGGCTGCGTGTTCAAACAGGGAGGAACCAACGATCATATTGCCATCACCCTGCGTCAGGCGGGTATACCCTGTCTGGTGGCTGGTTCTCACTATTCTGAGGCAGCCAGCGGGCAACAGGTCACACTGGTGGCAGGCAGTTTTTCCGGCAGCCCCGGAGCCTATTTGCTGACAGGCGACCAGTCTGCTTTCTGGGAGGCCAGCAGCACCAACTCCGGACAGGATATCGTCAGCTCACCCGCAACAGCTGCTGCCCCCCCCCCGGATTTCACCCGGGTCGACGAAGGTTTTGGCTGGCTGAATCGCCAAAATAACCGCTTGCTGGATTATTTTCTCCCTGACCGAATACTAAGTCACTGCCTTGGCCCGAGGCGGAGCAAGGCCGTCAGCATGTCAGCAAACCGATCAGATCTGCTTCAACAGCTTGGCACGGAGATTCAGTTGCTGCAGGATGATTTGCAACTGTTTGTATCCGGTTATACGCACTTTTTAGATCTGGCCAAAGCGTCTCGATTGGGTAAAGCACTCTCTGAAGTCCAATCCTTTAGCAATGAAATCCAGCTCCTTAAAAAACAATGCAAGAGCCTGAAAGATGCCATTGATAACCTGTGTTCAAAAGTGGTCATACCGCTGACCACTGGCCTGAAAGTATCCAGCCAGCCTGCGAATTTCAGACAATGGCTGAAGGATTGCCAGACCTTGCGGGATAAATTGCAAACACTGACCCAGCCCAATGGAGTGAAAGCAATCCATTCTGCTCATGACCTGATTTACTGGCTTCATAAGCGATTTGTTAAAGCTCTTGCCCCAGTGGCTAAAGCATCAGGGCAGGGAGAAATTATCAAATTTGGTAAAAAGAGATCGCTGATTGACATGCGCCCCCAAGGCGCTTACGGACTACTAAACCACGATTGTATCTCGTTACTGAGGGAAATTCCCGGATTGAAGCTGGGTGTGCTTAACATGGCGGATGCTGCTTTTGCTACCATATCCCTCGGAGATCACGTCTGCACCATAAGCATGCTGGAACAGGCTGAGGGAGGCAAGGGCCGTACACTCCGCCTCGACATCTCGGACGATTTTTCCCAAGACCAGAAAAACATACACCTACAGGGTAAATTGAAGCGTTTCTGGTTTTTGGTCCAGACACTCCGTTGTGCATCGATTGATGAAAGTTCACGGCCAATGGCGATTAGCTTCAATCAAAGCCCGGGTAAATTGACCATAGAGTGCACACAGGTTGATTCCACATCAGCATTACAGGAGGCCTCTGTGAAATTGTTGGTTATTCTGTCAGCACTGCGCGACATGGATATGTCAATCGGCAATTCTTATCAGGGTGCTACTGATCAGTGGGATTTTGAAACACTGGTTAAAAGGTGCCAAAACGGACTGGACGACCCCTCAAATAAGTCGACATACAAACAATGCCTGGTATTGGATGCAATTATAAGAAATGAGACAAGCTTCAAAAAATACGTGCTATTGGATTCATTCTCAGGGGGCGAGGATGTCGCGAGACATTACAAAGATCGTGATGACTTCGACGATCGTCCAGGCCACTTCAGACCTGATGTTTCGCTCCTTGATTATCTGGAAAGTGAATACAGACTCTTTTATAAAATAGCCAAAGAAATCAGTGCCTGGTTTCAGACAACTGAGGACCGGAATAACCTTTCGGAACTTCGCCAAATCGTGACCACTTCTACCAGCCACCTTGAGCCGGACGCTGCAAAAGGAATAATAAAAGAACTGTTATTTCGTATGGCTAGTGCAAGAAAGTGGAAACGGCAGCACACAGATGTTGTTATTAAACTCTTGCGTGAGGACTTTGATTTGGATAAGGATAGTGATCTGGTACATCTTCTGGTTAAGCAAAACCCGAAGGTATTTGAATTTATCGATGACAGATTGAAGGATGATGTTGACATAGCAAAATCTGCAATAGAACAAAATGCAGGTTTATTAGAATTTGCCAGCGACCGTCTCAGAAATGATAGAACGTTGGTAAAGATTGCCATCAATAATGATTATGAAGCAATCAGGTATGCCAGCAGCGAGCTCAAGAATGACCACCAGATGGTTCTGTTGGCGGTGAAAAAGAATCTGTTTGCCTTTGATCATGTCGGCAAGAAAGCAAGAAACGATGAAGCCTTGTTGAGGATTATCATTAAGGAAAATCCCAAAGCCATCAAGTTCTTTCCTGCCAAGTCCCTTAAAGATGACAAGGAGTTTATACTTCCACTGCTCTCACGAGAGCCTGGCATCTGTGGATATCTCAGCGACAGACTGAGATCTGATCCGGATATTCTGGCCGCAGCCGGGTATCGGAGTAGAGTTGAACCTGAAACCGCGAGTTCAGATCAGCCTGAAAAGCCGACAGATCAAGGCTGTTCCTGTGTAACCCTCTGACTCTGATTTTCACCTTCTGAGTGCGCTTTTGTGAACTGATGGGGTGCAGAAAAAGACGCCCGGTACCGGAATGTCGCCCCGAAGGTTGCCCGGAAATTTCGCTACAACCCTCAAGAAACACCTCTTATTCTGGTCTCTCTGTGCAAGAGGAGGCCTGATGTTCATTTATTGAAACTTTTTTCAAAAGTACGGGTCTTATTTAAAGTTAATCAACGAAATCAAGGAAATTAAGGCTATGGAGAGCATTCAACCAACAAGATCAGGCCCGACTGAGGACACTGAGGACAAATCTGCCCGGTTGTCGGGTGGTCACGCAGCGTACGCACTCACCCGTACTGTCACTCCTTACAATCTTAAGAGCCCTTCTCGCAGGCAGCTGCGGTTAATGGAGGTTGATCCAGGTGAAGCTTTCCCGTCTTTTACTCCGCTATCCGCTCGTGGTATCGAACGCCCGGATACGAAAAATAGCAAGCCTGCCAGCCATGACTTGCCACCTGACTTTACAACGCTCATCAAAGACGAGCAAATCCGATCCTCTATAGGCGGCAAGGGATTGTTTCTACACCGTATGCAGCAGGCCAGGATCCCGGTTCCACCCTTCACTGTGGTTGACACAACCCTGATCGCCAGGCTGGAGCAACAGACTTTCCCCGCAAAATGCCTGTCGCCCTTTTTGCCAGATATTGACATGGGGGGCCAGGAATCATTCAGCCTGGAACAATTGCGCACGATCGTTACCGAACTACCTCATCCGCAACAATCAAAATGGCTCAAGGGGTTATCCGAATTTATTGCCAGTGAGGATTTCTATCAACAGGTAGAAAATATCCGTGCTGCCGAAGATATTCGTCATCGCTACTTCAGGCTTCGGCAACAAGCAAGGGAAGCCTGTATCGTCCGCAGTTCCGGCGTCGATGAAGACCGCTTCGGCAACGCTCAGGCCGGTCGCTATGATTCCCGGGTTCATGGTGGCGGCGATATCCTGAAAACCTGCCTGCAAGTCCTGTCATCCGCCTACCGGCCTGAAGTCTGTCCAAACGGACAGGTAAAGCCCATGGCGCTGGTCCTGCAGCAGTGCATTCATTGCCTGCTGGGGGGCGCAGTGATCAGCCACTCAACACTACAGGACAATACCATTCAGGTGGAATTTGCACTGGGTCAACCCCGGGGGGCGGTCTCCGGAACCACAGGTATCCGCCCCCATCGCTATTCGATCAGGCGCAGTGATGACGAAAACAGTCAACCAGATCGGCAATTTACCCCAGGTGATATTACGACACAGTTTGTCCTGGAAAAAATCACCGATGAAGAGACCGGTGAAGCGGGTTATATCGAACGGAGCAACACGGCAACCACCGATGCAAAAGACATCATGCTCTCTGACGAAATATTGCGAGAACTGCAGAAAAACATAGAAAAGCTGGAAGATATGTTCTGTTGCCCGGTCGATGTTGAGTTCGGCGTGGATGGCGATCAGCAACTGCACGTGTTCCAGTGCCGACCAGTGACCCAGTTGCCGGGCAGTACCCGTTTCTCTGCACCAGCACCAGTCGTGTCAATGGCTGAAGGAATCATGGTCAGTGAAGGTTGCTGCAGTGGTGTGGCCCTGGCGGTCAACGAACCGGTCAACGCAGAACAGATTCCGCCCGGAACCCTTCTGTTTGCCAACCACGCCAGTGACTGGATGCTGGCACCCGATATTTTAAAACGTCTGGGCGGCTGCGTGTTCAAACAGGGGGGAACCAACGACCATGTTGCCATCACCCTGCGTCAGGCGGGTATACCCTGTCTGTTGGCTGGTTCTCAGTATTCTGAGGCATTAAGACAGAGCAGCGGACAACAGGTAACACTGGTGGCAGGCAGTTTTGCCGGCAGCCCCGGAGCCTGTTTGCTGACCGGCGACCAGTCTGCCTTCTGGCAGGCCAATAGCACCAGTTCCGGTCAGGATATCATAAGCCTACCCTCAGGCAGTCTTACAGAACCGCCCGACTTCACCAGAGTCGACACAGGTTTTGACTGGCTGAACCGCCAGAATAATCGCTTGCTGGACTACTTTCATGCCGACAGACTACTAAACCACTGCCTTGCTCCGGGTCGAAGCAAGGCAATGAGTATGTCAGCAAACCGAACGAATCTATTACTGGAACTCGGTATGGAGACTCTTCTTCTGCAGAACGATTTGCAACAATTTCTAACCGGTTATGAGCACTTTTTATATCTGGCCTCAGGCTCTGAATCGGGCGCCCTATCTTCCGGAGTCCAGCCCTTTGTCAATGAACTCACGGCACTCAAAAAACAATGTAAATACCTGGAGGATGCCATTAATGATCTCTGCTCAAAAGTGCTCTTGCCGCTGGCTACGGAAGGAGAATTGCCCGACCGGCGGACGAATTTAGGACAATGGCTGAAAGATTGCCAGTCCTTGCTGGATAAACTGCAAAAACTGACCCAGCCCAGAGAAGTGTGCGATATCCATTCTGCTCATGACCTGATTTACTGGCTTCATCAGCGATTTGTCAGCGCTCTCGCTCCGGTGGCCGAAGCATCCGGCCAGGGAAAAATTACCGAAGTTACAAAAAAGAGAATCCTGATTGATGTACTCCCCCGAGGCGTTTCCGGACTATTAAACGACAATTGCATCTCTGTACTGAGCAAACTTAACGTAGCCAGTCTTCGCATGCTTAATATGGTGGATGCCGCTTTGATTAGTGCAACACTCGGAATGCATGTCTGCACCATAACCATGCTGGAACAGGCCGAGGGTGGCAAGGGCCGAACACTCCGCCTCGACATCTCAGATAAGTTTTCCCAAAATCTGTATTTACAGGGCAAACTGAAGCGTTTCTGGTTTATGGTCCAGACACTGCGCTGCACATCAATTGATAGCAATTCACGGCCAATGGCAATCAGTTTCAATCAAAGTGCGGGAAAAATGACCATAGAATACACTCAGGTTGATACAAAACCAGCATTGCAAGATGGCTTTGTGAAATTGGTGACCATTCTGTCAGGACTCACCTGCATGGATATATCAATCAACAAATTTAATCCCGGTGACACTTCTGAAAAGTGGTATTTTGAAACACTGGCTAAAAAGTGCCAAAACGGGCTGGACGAACCTGAAAATAACTGGATATACAAACATTGTCTGGTACTGGATGCAATCAATAACCGTGATATGCCGGATTCTTGGAATTATGATTATACGTTCTTCGATTATCTGGAAAGCGAACACAGGCTCTTCTTTAAAATGGCCAAAAAAGCTCGCCAGCAGCGTATGAGAACTAATGCTGTGAATCGAAATACAGAACTTCGCGAGATCTTGACCGCAGAGACCAGGCACCTTAAGCCGGATGATGCCGCAAGAATAATAAAAGAACTGTTAGCTCACATGGCCATTGGCAGCATATCGACAGCCACTTTTATTGAACTCTTGCGTGAGGACTTTAATTTAGATGACGACAGGGCTCAGGTTAGATTCCTGGTTCGCCATAACCCAAGGGTATTTAAATATATTGCCGACCGATTTAAGAATGATATTGAAATAGCTGAATCTGCAATAGAACAGCAAGGAGATTTATTAGAGTATGCCAGCAATCACCTCAAAAACAATAAATCGCTAGTGACGATTGCCGTCAATAATTGTGGTAGAGCCATCGAATATGCCAGTACAGATCTCAAAGATGACCCCGCTGTGGTTTTGTCAGCTACCAGAAACTATGTTTTTGCCTTTTACCATGCCGGACAGACAGTAAAAAGCAATGAAGCCCTGTTGAGGAAAATCATTGAGGAACAACCGGAAGCCATGTTCTTTGCTACTGAATCTCTTAAAAATGACAAGGACTTTGTCCTGCCTCTGCTCTCACGATATCCCCGCATTTACGAAGGCCTTGGCGACAAACTGAAATCTGATTCGGACATCCAGGCTGCAGCGCAAAGAATGGAAGTTTCATATTGATCAACGCCAAATCTCTGCATCCCCTGCACTATAAAGGCTGCCTGTTTCTATTCCAGCCAGCCTTGTTGCGTCTTCGCTTCATTACGATCAGGCAGAAGCTTCACGGGCACCAGCATTTCCTGCAGGTTTACCTTACCCTGGTCGTCATATCCCCTGAAGCGCTTCTCCTTAACCACCGCAAATCCTCTTTGCTCAAGCACTCTTTTTGCCTTACGTGATTTCAGGGTTTTCTGGGTTAATGTGCCGAGGCTCATGAGTATCCCTTCGGATTGCAGTCGATGCACCTCTTGAATGACGGCCAATTGTGTTTCAATGCTCAGTAATCTGAAGCCGTGGCGACACTGCATCTTTTCCAGGCGGGTCATTCTTTCAGGCACTTTGACTTGTCTGAGATCATGAAAACTGTTGTGGATGCCACGGGTAATCCCCTCTTTCTGGTCAGTCTTGCACTCTGTATGGTCAGGGCTGGAACAGGTGTTAATGCCTGCACGGCTGGCAATATAGCGCCGGACGTTATCATCCAGGTATTTTTCCATGTTCTGCAGAGGCAGGGGCGTCTGTTCAAATTTATCGGTGATAGCCGTCCTGTCAGGCTGGAGCTGGAAAGTTTGAACATAAGAAACCGTCCGGAGGTCTTCATGATCACCGCCAGTGACTTGTAGCAGATCAGCAGCACCGTGCATGGCGGCTTCCAATTGCTGTTGCAAGTCCGGTTTCAGGGCAGGATCACGGGTGAAATTCCGGGTCAGTTGCGACGGCAGATCCAGACGCGATGGGTCAAACTGCCCGGACTTCTGTCGGTCTGTCAAGAACCCCGGAAACGAGGCATCAAACCCGGTGAACCGGATAAAATCCATGCGGTCAGCAAAGCGCAGTACATGCAGATAACCACGAACCAATGGAGAAAGATTCTGGTCGCTCTTACCCTGTACGTCGTCTTCCTTGCGGGCCAGTGCTTCGGCAATATCATTCAGCTGATGTTGAGGGTACTGCCCCCTCAGATCCCGCTTGAAATAGAGAGCCGCCTTGTCTTCTTCATCTTTTTTGGGGACATCTTCTGCAGCGGCATCATGATAGATGATCGCCAACGACAACAGGTTCTTTTCAGATTCAGAGAAATGCATCAGATCAGATTTCTCCAGCAACTCGACATACCACAACAGATTGTTCCGGGCCCGCAATACATGACTGCAGTTGTGATCAGGCTTCCATACTCCGGGCAATGTCTCACTGCCGAGGTATCGGATGACTCGCTCTGGCCCGGGGCGACGGTAATAATGCTGCAGTATTTTCAGAATAGTCTCTTCGTTATCCCTGGCATTGGGCAAAACCGGTGGTACGCTGAAGGCGTTGACGAGAAATTGCAACGCCTCTGGTTGCGTCAGGGAGTCAGGTTGGACAGATCGACATTGGGTGAGGCCAAGGGACTTTTGCAGTTCGATTATTTGTTGTTCCCCTGCTTTGACTTTTTCTGGCCATTGCTGATAAAAGGACTCTTGATCTCGCCGTTCCCAGAGTGCTTTAACCCAGTAGATATAATCATCTGTGCTTAGCGTTCCCAGGGATTTTTTAATGCCGTTAGCGCTGGTGTCTGCTATTTTTTTTCTGACGGCGCTTAATGTTTGCTCATTGGGCTTGCCAAAATGAAACAACGCTAATAAATAATTCTTAAGTTGTTTATAGGGATGATATCCCTCAAAAGGTCGTCGAAGGACAAGGTGAAACGCTTCCTGCAGTTGTGCTGAACTGAGTCTCTGGCAACGTTGATGAAACTCCAGCATCACAGCCGGATCATTGCAAGATGGGTGGTCACAAATCAAAGGCCATATATCAGTACCCTCGTAAGATAATCCCAATGCCTTCAGATGGCAGCAAAGTCTTGGTGAATAAAAGTCCTCTAAAACGTCCATGGCGGTTTTCTCATCAACAAACACTCCGCATCTGGCCAGAGCTGTAGATAGCTGGATAACGATACTTTCCTTGTAAGCTGTCCATCTCCTATAAGGGTTTTTGTCGCCATACTTGAATCTGTCACGCCGATCTTGAGGCCATAAGTTACTTGCTGATTCGATCAACAAATAAGGTATTGTCTGGTATTTTCCCTGGTAAAGTACCTTTCTTGCAACAGGAAAACCCTGGTTTATTAATTCCCGTAAGCGTTGGGGACTTGAGCCGTCCGGATCCGTTACCAGTTTTATAATCTCCTGAACTCGAAACTGCAGCATTGGCAGAAGCTGTTGATTCAGGATTTCTACTTTTAACGGCATTGGCAGAAGATTCAACAGCCACTTGAAGCTATCTTCAGAAATGTTATGGGATAACGCAAAATCTCCGAGTCTGGCTTCATTAAGCGCTAAGAGATTGCCACTGCTGAGTTCATCCTCAAAATAAACCTCTGCAGAACCGCTTTGCTCGGAATAAACCAGCCAGGGCAACGACCCAATGCCAAAAGCCTTTTCTAACTGGTGTTTCTCATGCAGATGGTCAGTAATACTTTTGCCGGTGTCCTTTGCAGTAAAAAAACACTTGATTTGTGATTTTGTATACCCGGTGGTGAGCCATTCTGAATGCTCTATTGACCGCTGACAACCCTTTTCCCTGACTTTGGGCGGTTTGAATGTGCCATTGGGGAGCAGGTGTCCAGATGTAGTAAATGCTGGATATACCTGATGAATCCTCTCAGCCTGTGCCCGCATTTTCTCCTGCAGTGAATGACTGTCAGGCAGGCATTTGACATCAAGTTCATCCGGTTTTATGGTTTTGTCCCGTAAGCTGTCTGTGAAGGTATGGCCTTTATACGCAGCAAGTGTATCGGGTTCCAGAATGCCAACTGCGAAAGTGTCCGATCTTACTCTTGAGGGCACATCTTCGATAATCATGATGGCTGGTCTTGGCCCTTTTGGTAACTCATCGTTATGATCGAGATAAACCGACTCCCTTATGAGCCTTGTATAAAGTGTCTCCGTACCTCGCAACTCAATATGTCGAGCAGCCAATGTGCCTGCCTTCAAAGCTGCCCGCAATTCCTGTCTTAGCTGCTCTCTGCTACCCGGGGACAGGCAATGTGCACTGTTTGAATTTTTGCCAGATTTCGCCGAGCAACTCTCAGGGTTCGTAAACGATACTGTCGAGAGTGAATTTCCTGTTTTTGGTAATGAATCCATATCAATAATCCTTAGAGATAAACCCGGCGTCATTCCTGAGCCGCTGGTAAGCCGGATGATAAATACCTGCCTTCATCGGGATGGTGGTGTTGGTATTAAGATTCTTTTAAAAACGGCACTGTAGTTTCTGACTTTTTTACATCAAAAAAGTTCCTGCAGCCTGGCAGCCTGGATCCGGACTGACGGTTAGTTGAAACTTTTTTCAAAAGCACTGGTCAAATATAGAAAGGATTATGGAGATCACGGTCATGGAAAAGACTCAACCAACAACATCGGGCATAGCTTTACCCACATCTGCCCATAAGCCAAAAAAATGCAAAAAAGCATCTGCTTTCGCTCGTTCTGTTATTTCTGCCAATCAAGACTCCCCCTCTTGTAAGAAGGATCATTCAGACAAAACGGTCCCCTCTTGTCCTCAACTACCTGCTCGTGATATCAAACTTTCGAATACGGATAACCGCAGGCCTGCCAGCCATGACCTGCCCAGCTTGCAAGCCAACAATGACCGGGCCTTTATGGGCGGCAAGGGACTTTTTCTGCACCATATGCAGCAGGCCGGTATCCCGGTTCCACCCTTCACAGTGGTTGACACTGCTCTGGTCGCCAGGCTGGAGCAACAGCCTTTCCCCACAAAATACCTGTTGCCCTTTTTGCCACACATAAACGTGCGGAGCCAGAAATCATTCAGCCTGGAACAATTGCGCTCGATCATTAGCGAACTCCCTCATCAGCAACAATCAGAATGGCTCAAGGGTTTATCCGGATTTATTGCCAGCAAGGATTTCTATCAACAGGTCAAAAAAACCAATGCTGCCCGGGATATTCACCATCGCTACCTCGCGCTCCGGCGACAAGCCGGGGGAGCCTGCATCGTCCGAAGTTCCGGCGTCGATGAAGACCGCTTCGGCGATGCCCAGGCCGGTCGCTATGATTCCCGGGTTCATGGTGGTGGCGATATCCTGAAAACCTGCCTGCAAGTCCTGTCCTCAGCTTACCGGCCTGAAGTCTGCCCAAACGGGCAGGTAAAACCCATGGCGCTGGTCCTGCAGCAGTGCATCCATTGTCGGCTGGGGGGTGTAGTGATCAGCCACTCAACGCTGGAGGACGATGCCATGCAGCTGGAATATGCACAGGGGCAACCACGGGGGGCCGTCTCCGGAAATGCAGGCATCCGCCCTCATCGCTATACGATCAGGCGTGGTGATGACGAAAACAGTCGACCGGATCGGCAATTTACCCCGGGAGACGTTAGCAGCCAGTTTGTCCTGAAAAAAATCACCGGTGGAGAGGGTTATGTTGAAGAGTGCATTACGACAACCAGCGATGCAAAAGACATCAGGCTTACTGACAAGATATTGCAACAAGTCCAGAAATATATAGAACAGCTGGAAAATATGTTCTATTGCCCGGTGGATGTGGAGTTCGGTGTCGATAACCGGGGGAATGTCTTCGTCTTCCAATGCCGACCAGTGACCCAGCTGCCGGGCAGTACCCGTTTCTGTGCAGCCGCTCCCTCCCTGCCTCTGGCTGAAGGAACCCTGGTCAGTGAAGGTTACTGCAGTGGCCTGGCCCTGGTGGTCAACGAGCCCGTCAGCGCGGAACAGATTCCGCCCGGTACCATTCTGCTTGCCGATCACGGCAGTGACTGGATGCTGGCACCGGATATTTTAAAACGTCTGGGCGGCTGCGTGTTCAAACAGGGAGGAACCAACGATCATATTGCCATCACCCTGCGTCAGGCGGGTATACCCTGTCTGGTGGCTGGTTCTCACTATTCTGAGGCAGCCAGCGGGCAACAGGTCACACTGGTGGCAGGCAGTTTTTCCGGCAACCCCGGAGCCTATTTGCTGACAGGCGACCAGTCTGCTTTCTGGGAGGCCAACAGCACCAACTCCGGACAGGATATCGTCAGCTCACCCGCAACAGCTGCTGCATCCCCCCCGGATTTCACCCGGGTCGACGAAGGTTTTGGCTGGCTGAATCGCCAAAACAACCGCTTGCTGGATTATTTTCTCCCTGACCGAATACTAAGTCACTGCCTTGGCCCGAGGCGGAGCAAGGCCGTCAGCATGTCAGCAAACCGATCAGATCTGCTTCAACAGCTTGGCACGGAGATTCAGCTGTTGCAGGATGATTTGCAACTGTTTGTATCCGGTTATACGCACTTTTTAGATCTGGCCAAATTGTCTCAATCCGATAAAGCACACATTGAATTGCGAACCTTTAGCAATGAAATCCAGCTCCTTGAAAAACAATGCAAGAGTCTGAAAGATGCCCTTGATAACCTGTGTTCAAAAGTGGTCATACCGCTGACCACTGGCCTGAAAGCATCCAGCCAGCCTGCGAATTTCAGACAATGGCTGCAGGATTGCGAGACCTTGCGGGATAAATTGCAAACACTGACCCAGCCCAATGGAGTGAAAGCTATCCATTCTGCTCATGACCTGATTTACTGGCTTCATAAGCGATTTGTTAGCGCTCTTGCCCCAGTGGCTAAAGCATCAGGGCAGGGAGAAATTATCAAATTTGGTAAAAAGAGATCGCTGATTGATATGCGCCCCCAAGGCGCTTACGGACTACTAAACCACGATTGTATTTCGTTACTGAGGGAAATTCCCGGATTGAAGCTGGGTGTGCTTAACATGGCGGATGCTGCTTTTGCCACCATATCCCTCGGAGATCACGTCTGCACCATAAGCATGCTGGAACAGGCTGAGGGAGGCAAGGGCCGAACACTCCGCCTCGACATCTCGGACGATTTTTCCCAAGACCAGAAAAACATACACCTACAGGGTAAATTGAAGCGTTTCTGGTTTTTGGTCCAGACACTCCGTTGTGCATCGATTGATGAAAGTTCACGGCCAATGGCGATCAGCTTCAATCAAAGCATAAGTAAAATGACCATAGAGTGCACGCAGGTTGATTCCACATCAGCATTACAGGAGGCCTCTGTGAAATTGTTGGTTATTCTGTCAGCACTGCGTGACATGGATATGTCAATCAGCAGTTCTTATCGGGGTGCTACTGATCAGTGGGATTTTGACACACTGGTTAAAAGGTGCCAAAACGGACTGGACGACCCCTCAAATAAGTCGACATACAAACAATGCCTGGTATTGGATGCAATTATAAGAAATGAGACAAGCTTCAAAAAATACGTGCTATTGGATTCATTCTCAGGGGGCGAGGATGTCGCGACACATTACAAAGATCGTGATGACTTCGACGATCGTCCAGGCCACTTCAGACCTCATGTTTCGCTCCTTGATTATCTGGAAAGTGAATACAGACTCTTTTATAAAATAGCCAAAGAAATCAGTGCCTGGTTTCAGACAACTGAGGACCGGAATAACCTTTCGGAACTTCGCCAAATCATTACCACTGCTGCCAACCACCTTGAGCCGGACGCTGCAGCAGGAATAATAAAAGAACTGTTATTTCATATGGCTAGTTTAAGTGATTGGCGGAACTTAGATGATGTTGCTATTAAACTCTTGCGTGAGCACTTTGATTTGGATAAGGATAAAGGTCTGGTGCTTCTGCTGGTTAAGCAAAACCCAAGGATATTTACATCTATCGATGACAAATTGAAGGATGATGTTGACATCGCTAAAGCTGCGATAGAACAAAATGCATATTTTTTAAAATATGCCAGCGACCGTCTCAGAAATAATAAAACGCTGGTAAAGATTGCCGTCAATAATGATGGTGATGCAATCAGGTATGCCAGTAACGATCTCAAGAATGACCACGAGGTGGTTGTGTTGGCGGTGAAAAACGGTGTCTCAGCCCTTCTTCATGCCGGGAAGACAGCAAGAAACGATGAAGCCCTCTTGAGAATTATCATTAAGGAACAACCCATGGCCATCGCTTGCTTTGGTAATAAGTCCCTTAGAAATGACAAGGAGCTTATTCTTCCACTGCTCCCACGAGAGCCTGACATCTATAAGTATCTCAGCGACAAACTGAAATCTGATCCGGATATTCTGGCCGCAGCCGGGCGTCGGAGCATAGTTGAACCTGAAACCGCGAGTTCACAAGATGGAGATCAGCCTAAAAAGCCGACAGATCAAAGCGGTTTGTGTGTAATCCTCTGACTCTGATTTTCACCTACTTCAAGGGAATCAAGGCTATGGAGAGCATTCAACCAACAAGATCAGGCCCGACTGAAGACAAAGCGACAAACTGAAATCTGATCCGGATATATCCGGGCTGCAGCTCAAAGGAAGGATGTTTCATAATGAATCAACGCAAATCTACTTTGCTCAAGCGATCTTTTCGCCCTAGCAGCCTGTCGGACTTAAGACTGTCCTACTGCGGTTGCGATAAATTGGTCTAAAAATTCCTGCTCCCTCGTCAAATAGCTCGCTATTCTCCTCGGAATCAGAAATTTTTATCCTCAATTTCTCGCAATCCTCGCTACGGACGCTCAAGTCCGACAGGCTCCTAGATTCTCCCTGTCTGACCTGTTTGTTGATCTCAGTAAAAATACTGACAAATAGTATTTTGAACGCTGATTAAACCGATGAAATGACTTCACTTTGGCGAAGGCGCTCGTAATGCTGAGATTCATCATATGAGGGTGGAGCATTCGTTCTGTCTTGATCCCGGGGGATGCCTGAACGCTGGTTTGCGTCTCGCTCTGTCCGAATTCTAACGGCTCTTTCAAGATCTCCTAATCGCTGACATTCTCTAATAAAGGCTGCCTCGGCCAGAAAACCTGCTTGACCGCCAAGAATGAACCCAGTTGCCACAGCACCCACAACCCCCAGAGGGCCGAGAGACAATAGGTGCCCGGCAGCCAAACCGCAAGCGATACCGGTAGAAACACCGACTTTCCTCATTTGTAAGCCCGGACCATACTGAATGATGATAGGACGTTCATGTGTCCAATCACGGGCATCCCAGAGGAAGTTTTCGTAGAGTGATTTTTTTACGGTCAGCCGCAGAAACTTACCAACATTTGAATCCATGCTTGAATCTGTTTGTGTACCTCGGTCAATGGTTTGATGACTGGGTGTTTGAGTGTTTACATTCATAGTAAGGTACCTCCTGTTTCTAAATTATGAATCGTTCAATTTACTTCACCCTCACAGAGAATAAGTTTTACCGACATTTGTGATCATATATTCCACAAAATATTCAGCGAATATTTGTAGTATCAAGTAATCTGACAACGGAATTAAGCTGATTTCTTTAATCCCTGCGGCTTTAGACAGTGCCACTACAAAATAATTCCATTTATCATTTCTAAACAGTCCGCATTCAAACCTGCCTGCAAGGTGTCAGTTTGTTGCGATTTTGCCTCGTCTCTGTATGAGGGCTGGCTTGTATCTATTCCAGCCAGCCTTGTTGCGTCTTCGTTTCATTACGATCAGGCGGAACCTTCACGGGCACGAGCATTTCTTGCCGATTTACCTTACCTTTGTCGTCATATCCCCTGAAGCGTTTCTGACTAACCACCACAAATCCTCTTTGCTCAAGGGATCTTTCCGCCGGGGGTGATTTCAGGGTTTTCTGGGTTAATGTGCCGAGGCTCATGAGTATCCCTTCGGATTGCAATCGTTGCACCTCTTGAACGATGGCCTCTTGTGTTTCAGTGCTCAGTAATCTGAAGCCCTGGCGACACTGCATCTTTTCCAGGCGGGTCATTCTTACAGGCACTCTGACTTGTCTGAGATCATGGAAACTGTTGTGAATGCCACGGGTAATACCCTTTTGCTGGTCCGTTTTGCACTCTGTATGGTCTGGGCTGGAACAGGTGTTAATACCTGCTCGACTGGCAATATAGCGCCGGACGTTATCATCCAGGTATTTTTCCATGTTCTGCAGAGGCAGGGGCGTTTGTTCAAATTTATCGGTGATAGCGGTCCTGTCAGGCTGGAGCTGGAAAGTTTGAACATAAGAAACCGTCCGGAGGTCTTCATGATCACTGCCAGTGACTGGTAGCAGATCAGCAGCACCGTGCATGGCGGCTTCCAGTTGCTGTTGCAAGTCCGGTTTCAGGGCAGGATCACGGGTGAAATTCCGGGTCAGTTGCGACGGCAGATCCAGACGCGAGGGGTCAAAATGCCCGAACTTCTGTCGGCCTGTCAAGAACCCCGGGAACGAGGCATCAACCCCGCTGAATCGGATAAAGTCCATGCGGTCAGCAAAGCGCAGTATATGCAGATAATCACGAACCCTTGTGGAAAGATTCTGGTCGCTCTTACCCTGTACGTCGTCTTCCTTGCGGGCCAGTGCTTCGGCAATATCATTCAGCTGATGTTGTGGGTACTGCCCCTTCAGATCCCGTTTGAAATAGAAAGCCGCCTTGTCTTCTTCATCCTTTTTGGGGACATCTTCTGCAGCGGCATCATGATAGATGATCGCCAACGACAACAGGTTCTTTTCAGATTCAGAGAAATGCATCAGATCAAAATTCTCCAGCAACTCGCTGTACCACAACAGATTGTTCCGGGCCCGCAATACATGACTGCAGTTGTGATCAGGCTTCCATACCCCGGGCAATGTGTCACTGCCAAGGCATTGGATGACTCGCTCTGGTCCGGGGCGTCGGTAATAATGCTGCAGTATTTTCAGAATGGTCTCTTCGTTATCCCTGGCATTGGGCAAAACCGGTGGTACGCTGAAGGCGTCGACAAGAAATTGCAACTCCTTCGGTTGTGTCAGGGAGGCAGGTTGAACAGATGGACTGTGAGTGAGGCCGAGAGACTTTTGCAGTTCGACTATTTGTTGTTGCCCTGCTTTGACTTTTTCTGGCCATTGCTGATAAAAGGGCTCTTGATCTCGCCGCTCCCAGAGTGCTTTAACCCAGTGGATATAATCATCTGTGCTTAGCGTTCCCAGGGATTTTTTAATGCCGTTAGCGCTGGTGTCTGCTATTTTTTTTCTCACAGCACTTAGTGTTTGCTCATTGGGCTTGCCAAAATGATACAACGCTAATAGATAATTCTTAAGTTGTTTACAGGGATGATGTCCCTCGAAAGGTCGTCGAAGGACAAGGTGAAACGCTTCCTGCAGTTGTGCTGAACTGAGTCTCTGGCAACGTTGATGAAACTCCAGCACCACAGCCGGATCGGTGATAGAATCGTGATCAATCATTAAATACCATAAATTTGTACCCTGGTAAGATACTCCCAATGCCTTCAAATGGCAGAAAAGTCTTTTTGAATAAAATTCCTCTAAAAGTCTAATGGTGGTTTTCTCAGTAACAGGCACTCCGCATCTGGCCATATCAGTGGATAATTGGATAAGGATATCTTCCTGATAATCTGCCCAGCTCATACACTGGAATTTGTCATTACCCGTCGTTCTGTATAGCTTATCGTTCCGCCAGGATACGGTTGCTGACTTGATCAATAAATCAAATATTGTTTGGTATTCTCCCCGGTAAAGTACTTTTTTTTGAACAGGGAAACCCTGGTCTATTAACTCCTGTAAGCGTTCACGAGTGAAGCAATCCGGATTCGTTACCAGTTCTATAATATCCTGAGCTCGAAACTGCACCGTTGGCAGATGCTGTTGATTCAGGATTTCTGCTTTTAACGACATTGGCAGAAGATTCAATAACCTCTTCAAGATCTCTTCAGAAATGTTATGGGATATCGCAAAATTACCAAGCTTGGATTCATTAAGCGCTAACAGATGATCACGGCGGAGTTCATCCTCAAAATAAACTTCTGCAGAACCGCCTTGCTGGGAATAAACCAGCCAGGGCAATGGGTCAATGCCAAAAGTCTCTTCTAATTGCTGTTTATCCTGCAAATGATCGGTAATACTTTTGGCAATGTTCTCTTTTACAGTGAAAAAACACTTGATTTGTGATTTTGTATACCCGGTGGTTAGCCATTCTGCAGGGCGTCTTAGCTTTTCATTATCTTTTTCCCTGAATTCGGGCGGTTTGAATGTGCCGTTCGGACGCAGTTCACCTGACGTAGACTCCCTATAGACACTACAGAGCCGGTCAGCTTGCTCGAGCTTTTTCAATCGCAGTGAACTATGGTCAGGTAGGCATTTAATAGACAGTTGATCCGGTTTTAATGCATTGTCCTCTAAAGAAAATGTGCCAGCATGATCTTTATAAGCAGCGAGCGTATCGGGTTTTAGAATGCCAACGGTGACATCGTTCGGTCTTACTAATATCGAGGGCACGTCTTCGATAATCAGGTTGACAGGTCTTGGTGCTTTTGGAAGCTCGTCGTTATGGTCAAGATAAACCGACTCTCTTTCGAATCTTGTATAAGATGATTCCGAGTCGTACACCTCAATATGTCGAGCACCGAAAGTGCCGACCTTCAGAGCTGCCTGCAATTCCTGTCTTAGCTGCGCCCTGCTACCCTGGGACAGACAATGTGAAGTGTTTGAGTTTTCGCCAGATTGCGCAGAACAACTCTCAGTGTTCATAAACGATACTGTCGAGGGTGAATTCCCTGTTTTTATTAATGAATCCAAATCTATACTCCCTGGAGTAGTTGCAAAGTTATTGTCATGTCCGGATTAGAGTATTGCCGCCCCAATGTTGCTGAAGCAACCAGATTAACTGATGCAAAGAAGCGTTAAATACCATAGAGATAAACCCGACGTCATTCCTGAGCCGATAGCAAGCCATTGCTGACGCTGAATACCTGCCTTACCGGGATGGGGGTGCTGGTGCGGGTATCGGTATTAAGGTTCATTCAAGACCGGCCTTCTGAGGTTCTGACTTTTTGATATCAAAAAAGTTCCCGCAGCTTAAGAGGCTGTCGCAAAACTCTTCATTCTCGTCATTCCCGACTTCATTCTCGTCATTCCCGCGAAGGCGGGAATCCACACTGACTCACCACCAGAACCATACTGCCCGGTGCCCCCCTGGCCTTGTCATCCCCGAGAAGGCAGAGATCCACCGTTGGCGCTGGATTCCCGCCTTCGCGGGAATGACGACCTCAGAGCATGGGATCGAGTTGTTGGGCTTTTGCGACAGCCTCCTTCGCGGGAATGACGACCACAGAGCAGGGGAACGAGCTGTAGGAGTTTTGCGACAGCCTCTTAAAACCGGAGTTAGGGTTAGTTGAAACTTTTTTCAAAAGCACAGGTCAGACATAAGAATGATTTTGGAGATCACAGTCATGGAAAAGCCTCAACTAACAACATCGGGCCTTGCCTTACCCTCATCAGCCCGGAGGCAACACTGCGACAAAGCATCTGCATTCGCTCGTTCTGTTATTTCTGCCAGGCAAGACTCCCCTCCTCGCATGGGGCATATGACGGATGATTCAGACAAAACCGTTCTCTCTTGCCCTCAACTGCCTGCTCGTGATATCAAACTTCCGAATACAGATAACCGCTGGCCTGCCAGCCATGACTTGCAGCCAGTCGGCAATGACGACAGACAAACCCGGGCCTTTGTGGGCGGCAAGGGGCTGTTTCTGCACCGTATGCAGCAGGCCAGAATCCCGGTTCCACCCTTCACTGTGGTTGACACAACCCTGATCGCCAGGCTGGAGCAACAACCTTTCCCCGCAAAATGCCTGTTGCCCTTTTTGCCAGATATAAACACGCGGAGCCAGGAATCATTCAGCCTGGAACAATTGCATACGATGGTTACCGAACTCACCCATCAGCAACAATCAGAATGGCTCAAGGGGTTATCCGGATTTATTGCCAGTGAGGATTTCTATCAACAGGTCAAAAATATCAGTGCTGCCGAGGATATTCGTCATCGCTACCTCAGGCTTCGACAACAAGCCAGCGAAGCCTGCATCGTCCGCAGTTCCGGCGTCGATGAAGACCGCTTCGGCAATGCCCAGGCCGGTCGCTATGATTCCCGGGTTCATGGTGGCGGCGATATCCTGAAAACCTGTCTGCAAGTCCTGTCATCCGCTTACCGGCCTGAAGTCTGCCCGAACGGACAGGTAAAACCCATGGCGCTGGTCCTGCAGCAGTGCATCCATTGCCAGCTGGGGGGCGTAGTGATCAGCCACTCAACCTTGCAGGACGATACCATTCAGGTGGAATTTGCTCCGGGTCAACCCCGGGGGGCGGTCTCCGGAAATACAGGCATCCGACCTCATCGCTATACGATCAGGCGCAGTGATGACGAAAACAGTCAACCGGATCGGCAATTTACCGCTGGAGACGTTACCACACGGTTTGTTCTGGAAAAAATTACCGCTGAAGAGACCGGTGAAGCGGGCTATATCGAACAGAGCACCACGGCAACCACCGATACAAAAGACATCATGCTTTCTGACAAGATTTTGCAGAAACTGCAGAAATATACAGAACGGCTGGAAGATATGTTCTGTTGCCCGGTGGATATTGAGTTCGGCGTATCTATGTTGGGGCAATTGTACCTGTTCCAGTGCCGGCCGGTGACCCAGCTGCCGGGCAGTACCCGTTTCTCTGCACCAGCACCAGCCGTGTCAATGGCTGAAGGCATCATGGTCAGTGAAGGTTGCTGCAGTGGTGTGGCCCTGGTGGTCACCGAACCGGTCAACGCAGAACAGATTCCGTCTGGAACCCTTCTGTTTGCCAATCACGCCAGTGACTGGATGCTGGCACCCGATATTTTAAAACGTCTGGGCGGCTGCGTGTTCAAACAGGGGGGAACTAACGATCATGTTGCCATCACCTTGCGTCAGGCGGGTATACCCTGTCTGTTGGCTGGTTCTCAGTATTCTGAGGCATTAAGACAGAGCAGCGGACAACAGGTAACACTGGTGGCAGGCAGTTTTGCCGGCAAGTCCGGAGCCTGTTTGTTGACCGGCGACCAGTCTGCATTCTGGCAGGCCAACAGCACCAGTTCCGGTCAGGATATCATCGGCTTACTCGCAAGCAGTCCTGTAGAACAGCCCGACTTCACCAGAGTCGACGAAGGTTTTGGCTGGCTGAATCGCCAGAATGACCGGTTGCTGGACTATTTTCACGCTGACCGTTTACTAAGCCACTGCCTCGCTCCGGGACGAAGCAAGGCAATCAGCATGTCAGCAAACCGATCGGATCTGTTATCACAACTTGGCAGGGAGATTCATCTTCTGCAGGGCGATCTGCAACGATTTTTATCCGGTTATCGGCGTTTTTTAGATCTGGCCGTCGGGTCTGAAGCGACCGCCATACCCTCCGAAATTGTGCCCTTTACCGATGAACTCCCGTTCCTTGAAACACAATTGATAGACCTGGAGGATGCCATTGATGACCTGTACAAAGAAGTGGTCACGCCGCTGGCTGGCAAAGAAGAATTGCCCGCCCGGCGGACGGATTTCGGACAATGGCTGAGAGATTGCCAGACCTTGCTGGATAAATTGCAAAAACTGAACCAGCCCGGTTATGCATGCGAAATCTGTTCTGTCCACGACCTGATCTACTGGCTTCATCAGCAATTTGTCAGCGCTCTCGCGCCGGTGGCTGGAGCATCCGGCCAGGGAAAAATCACCGAAGTTGGAGAAGATAAAACGTTGGTTGAGATACTCCCCCGGGGAGTTTCCGGACTATTAGACGTCAGTTGCATCTCGGTACTGGGCAAGCTTAGTTTATTAGAGCTAAGCATGCTGAATATGGTGGATGCCGCCTTTGTTAATGCAACCCTCGGAGTGCACATCTGTACCATAACCCTGCTGGAACAGGCCGAGGGAGGCAAGGGCCGAACACTCCGCCTCAACATCTCAGATGATTTTTCCCAAGACAAGAAAAACGAGCACTTACAGGGTAAATTGAAGCGTTTCTGGTTTTTGGTCCAGACACTCCGTTGCGCATCATTAGATAAAAGTTCACGGCCAATGGCGATCAGCTTCAATCAAAGCGCGGGAAAAATGACCATAGAGTATACCCGGTTTGATTCCACACCAGCATTAAAGAAGGCCTTTGTGGAATTGGTGAACATTCTGTCCGGGCTCACCTCCATGGATATATCAATCAACCAATTTAATTTCAGTAAAAATAACGACAAATGGTATTTTGAAACACTGGTTAAAAGGTGTCAAAACGGGCTGGACGAACCGGTAAATAACTGGACGTTCAAACATTGCCTGGTATTGGATGCAATCAATGACAGGGAGGCAGATTATTGGAATCATGAATATACTTTCCTCGATTATCTGGATAGCGAATACAAGCTGTTTTTTGATATGGCCAATAAAGCTTGTCATTTTATTGAGGCCACTGAAGATCCGAATAGAAATTCAGAACTTCGCGAAATATTTAATGCTGATACCAAACACCTTGAGCCGAATGATGCTGCAAGAATAATAAAAGAACTGCTATGTAGCATGGCCATTGCAAGCGAGTGGCAGGGGCGAGAGGCTTGCATTGAACTGCTGCGAAAGGACTTTGATTTAGATCATGACAGGGATCTGGTGCTTTCGCTGGTTCAGCAAAGCCCGGAAATATTTGGTTTGATCGCCGACCTGTTTAAAGATGATACTGACATAGCGAAATCTGCTATAGAACAGCGAGGAGATTTGTTGGTTCATGCCAGCAGAGGTCTCAGAAATAATAAGTCGCTGGTCATGCTTGCCGTCAATAATTATGCTGATGCACTCGAATATGCCAGCACAGATCTCAAAAATGACCCCCAAGTGGTTTTGTTGGCTACCAGAAGACATTTTCCTGCCTTTTACTATGCCGGAGAGACAGCAAAAAACAATAAAGCCCTGTTGAGGACAATCATTGAGGAGAATCCTTTAACCATGTTCTATGTCGCTGAGTCCGTTAAAAATGACAAGGATTTTGTCCTGCCTCTGCTCTCACGAGTTCCCTACATCTACGAATACCTTAGCGACAAACTGAAATCTGATCCGGACATCCAGGCTGCAGCTCAAAAGCTGGATGTCTCATAGTGACACTCCCCGCCTTGTCAGGCGAGGTTTCTGACTTCACGGGCTACAGCCAGCCTATAGCGACTGGACTTACACAGAAGCCTCCATCAGCAGTAACCGGGTGCCCCTCGGTTATTTGTTGGTCTTCTGTTTGATTTGTTGGGTATCTATACGGTTCCAGTCGATGCGTTGCAATAACGACTTTCGAAAGTCTTCTAGCCCAACAAGCAGTTAGCTCTGCTATGGATTTTTTTTAACAGTGCTTGGTTTTCGTCACTGTGAGTCCCTGCATAGGGACAGACCGATAGAGAATATAACCAGCTACGTACAAACACGCAAGCGGAACGCTCTGCGTTCCCGTCTTATATCCCCGCCCGATTGAGGGTGTCGCAAAACTCCAACAACTCGTTCCCATGCTCTGAGGTCGTCATTCCCGCGAAGGCGGGAATCCAGCGCCAACGGTGGATCTCTGCCTTCTCGGGGATGACAAGGCCAGGGGGGGGCACTGGGTAGTATGGTTCTGGTGGTGAGTCAGTGTGGATTCCCGCCTTCGCGGGAATGACGAGAATGAAGAGAGAGTTTTGCGACACCTTCGCTCTGCGTGGGAATGCATACCTCCCCTGCAAAGCGTACTCTGCAGCGCGAGATGGGTCTGGGTACCTGCTCTGGGTCCCAATGGGCCTGAAAGCGTGGGAACCAGAGTTTTGCGACAGCCTCGATTGGGCGAGGGTTTACGACGATTTTGCTAATCATCTCATACTAATCAACGCCAAGTCTCTGCATCCCCTGCACTATATAGGCTGCCTGCTTCTATTTCAGCCAGCCTTGTTACTTCTTCGCTTCATTACCATCAGGCAGAAGCTTCACGGGCACCAGCATTTCCTGCAGTTTTACCTTACCTTTGTCGTCATATCCCCTCAGGCGTTTCTGACTAACCACCGCAAATCCTCTTTGCTCAAGGGATTTTTTCGCCAGAGGTGATTTCAGGGTTTTCTGGGTTAATGTGCCGAGGCTCATAAGTATCCCTTCGGATTGCAGTCGTTGCGCCTCTTGAACGATGGCCTCTTGTGTTTCAATGCTCAGTAATCTGAAGCCGTGGCGACACTGCATCTTTTCCAGGCGGGTCATTCTTTCAGGCACTCTGACTTGTCTGAGATCATGGAAACTGTTGTGAATGCCACGGGTAGTCCCCTTTTGCTGGTCCGTTTTACACTCTGTATGGTCAGGGCTGGAACAGGTGTTAATGCCTGCGCGACTGGCAATATAGCGCCGGACGTTATCATCCAGGTATTTTTCCATGTTCTGCAGAGGCAGGGGCGTTTGTTCAAGTTTATCGGTAATGGCCGTCCTGTCAGGCTTGAGCTGGAATGTTTGCACATAGGGAACCGTCCGGAGGTCTTTGCTATCACTGCCAGTGACTTGCAGCAGATCAGCAGCACCGTGCATGGCGGCTTCCAGTTGCTGTTGCAAGTCCGGTTTCAGGGCAGGATCAAGGGTGAAATCCCGGGTCAGTTGCGTCGGCAGATCCAGACGCGATGGGTCAAACTGCCTGAACTTCTGTCGGCCTGTCAAGAATCCCGGGAACGAGGCATCAACGCCGCTGAATCGGATAAAGTCCATGCGGTCAGCAAAGCGCAGTGCATGCAGATAACCGCGAACCCGTGTGGAAAGATTCTGGTCGCTCTTACCCTGTACGTCGTCTTCCTTGCGGGCCAGTGCTTCGGCAATATCATTCAGCTGATGTTGTGGGTACTGCCCCTTCAGATCCCGCTTGAAATAGAAAGCCGCCTTGTCTTCTTCATTCTTTTTGGGAACATCTTCTGCAGCGGCATCATGATAGATGGTTGCCAACGACAACAGGTTCTTTTCAGATTCAGAGAAATGCATCAGATCAAAATTCTCCAGCAACTCGATGTACCACAACAAATTGTTCCGGGCCCGCAATACATGACTGCAGTTGTGATCAGGCTTCCATACCCCGGGCAATGTGTCACTGCCAAGACATTGGATGACTCGCTCTGGTCCGGGACGTCGGTAATAATGCTGCAGTATTTTCAGAATGGTCTCTTCATTATCCCTGGCATTGGGCAAAACCGGTGGTACGCTGAAGGCGTCGACGAGAAATTGCAACTCCTCTGTTTGCGTCAGGGAGGCAGGTTGGGCAGATCGACAGCCGCTGAGGCCGAGGGACTTTTGCAGTTTGACTATTTGTTGTTGCCCCGCTTTGACTTTTCCTGGCCATTGCCGGTAAAAGGGTTCTTGATCTCGCCGTTTCCAGAGTGTTTTAATCCAGTGGATATAATCACCTGCACTCAGCGTTCCCAGGGATTTCCCAATGTCTTTAGGGCGGATGTCTGCTATTTTTTTTCTCACGGCGCTTAATGTTTGCTCATTGGGCGCACCAAAATGAAACAGTGCTAATAAATAATTCTTAAGTTGTTTACAGGGATGCTGTCCTTCAAAAGGTCGTCGAAGGACAAGGTGAAACGCATCCTGCAGTTGTGTTGAACTGAGTCTCAG
Organism: Endozoicomonas sp. 8E; assembly: GCF_032883915.1. Lineage (NCBI taxonomy): Bacteria > Pseudomonadati > Pseudomonadota > Gammaproteobacteria > Oceanospirillales > Endozoicomonadaceae > Endozoicomonas > Endozoicomonas sp. 8E. Next base: position 4,031,211 of record NZ_CP120717.1, read on the forward strand.
GCAACGCTGATGAAACTCCAGCATCACAGCCGGATCAGTGCAAGATGGGTGGCAAAGTATCAAAGACCGTAAAGCAATACCCTTGTAGGATAATCCCAATGCCTTCAGATGGCGGCAAAGTCTTATTGAATAAAAATCCTCTAAAATGCTGTTGACGGTTTCATTGTTAACAGACACTCCGCATCTGACCAGATCAGTAGCTAATTGGATAAAAATATTTTCCTGTTTAGCTGTCCAGCTCATACACTGGTCTTGGTCGCCTGCTGATCTGATCAATACATCAAATATTGTCTGGTATTCTCCTTCGTAAAATACTTTCTTTTGTACAGGGAAACCCTGATCTATTAATTTCCATAAACGTTGACGAGTGAAGCAATCCGGGTTCGTTACCAGTTTCATAATGTCCTCAGCCTGAACCGGATGCCGCTGTGCAGGCAGATACTGTTGATTCAGGATGTCTGCTTTTAACGGCAATGGCAGAAGATTCAATAACTTCATCAAGATCTCTTCAGAAATGTTATGGGATATCGCAAAATTTCTGAGCCCGGCTTCATTAAGCGTTAACAGATGATCACTGGGGAGTTCATCCTCAAAATAAACCTCCGCAGAACCGCTTTGCCTGGAAAAAACCAGCCAGGGCAATGGGTCTATGCCTAAAGCCTCCTCCAATTGCTGTTTATCCTGCAAATGATCGCTAATACTTTTGGCAATGTTCTCTTTTACAGTGAAAAAACACTTGATGTGTGATTTTGTATACCCGGTGGTTAGCCATTCTGCAGGGTGTCTTAACTTTTCATTATCTTTTTCCCTGAATTCGGGCGCTTTGAATGTGCCGTTCGGTCGCAGTCCACCTGATGTAGACTCCCGATATACACTACAGAGCCGGTCAGCTTGCTCGAGCTTTTTCAATCGCAGTGAACGGTGGTCAGGGAGGCATTTAGTAGAAAGTTCATCCGGCTCTAAACCCCTGTACTGTAAGTGAGCTGTACAAGCATGACGTTTATAAGCAGCGAGCGTATCGGGTTTTAGAATGCCAATTGTGACATCTTTCGCCAGGGGTAATAAAGAAGGCACATCTTCGATAATCAGGTTAACAGGTCTTGGTGCTTTTGGAAGCTCGTCGTTATGGTCATGATAAACCGACTCTTTTTCGAATCTTGTATAACATGATTGCGAGTCGCACGCCCCAATCTGTCGAGCACCCAAAGTGCCGGCCTTCAGAGCTGCGTGCAATTCCTGTCTTAGCTGCTCTCTGCTACCCGGGGACAGGCAGTGTGCAGTGTTTGAATTTTTGCCAGATTGCGCCGAACAACTCTCAGGGTTTGTAAACGATATTGTTGAGAGTGAATTTCCTGTTTTTGGTAATGAATCCATATCAATAATCCTTAGAGTCATTGGAAAGTCATTGTGATGTCCGGATTAGAATTACCTCACTCGTATTGCCGCCCTGATGTTGCTGAAGCAAGGAAGCGTTAAACACCAAAGAGATAAACCCGACGTTATTCCTGAGCCGCTATGACGATGAATACCTGCCTTCATCGGGATGATGGTGTTGGTATTAAGGTTCTTTTAAAAACGGCACTATAGTTTCTGACTTTTTTATATCAAAAAAGTTCCTGCAACTTAGATCCGGACTGACGGGTAGTTGAAACTTTTTTCGAAAGCACCGGTCAAAGATAAGAAGGATTATGGAGATCACAGTCATGGAAAAGACTCAACCAACAACACCGGGCTTTACTTTGCCCGAATCTGCCAGTGCAGGAGACGGCTGCATCGGACGGGCATTTGCTCATTCTGTTATTTCTGCCAGGCAAGACTCCCCTCCTTGCGTGGGGCACATGACGGATGATTCAGATAAAACCGTTCTCTCTTGTCCTCAACTACCTGATCGTGATATCAAACTTCCGGATACGGATAACCGCGGGCCTGCCAGCATTGACAGGCAATCCCGGGCCTACGTGGGCGGAAAGGGGCTGTTTCTGCAGCGTATGCAGCAGGCCGGTATCCCGGTTCCACCCTTCACTGTGGTTGACACAACCCTGATCGCCAGGCTGGAGCAACAGCCTTTCCCCGCAAAATGCCTGTTGTCCTTTATGCCAGATATTGACACGCGAAGCCAGAAATCATTCAGCCTGGCACAATTGCGCACGATCGTTACCGAACTCCCCCATCAGCAACAAGCAGAATGGCTCAAGGGGTTATCCGGATTTATTGCCAGCGAGGATTTCTATCAACAGGTCGAAAATATCAGTGCTGCCCGGGATATTCGCCACTGCTACTTCATGCTCCGGCAACAAGCCAGCGACGCCTGCATCGTCCGCAGTTCCGGCGTCGATGAAGACTGCTTCGGCAATGCCCAGGCCGGTCGCTATGATTCCCGGGTTCATGGCGGCGGCGATATCCTGAAAACCTGCCTGCAAGTCCTGTCATCCGCCTACCGGCCTGAAGTCTGTCCAAACGGACAGGTAAAGCCCATGGCGCTGGTCCTGCAGCAGTGCATCCATTGCCAGCTGGGGGGCGCAGTGATCAGCCACTCAACACTACAGGACAATACCATTCAGGTGGAATTTGCACTGGGTCAAGCGCGGGGGGCGGTCTCCGGAACCACAGGTATCCGCCCCCATCGCTATTCGATCAAGCGCAGTGATGACGAAAACAGTCAGCCAGACCGGCAATTTACCCCGGGTGATATTACGACACAGTTTGTCCTGGAAAAAATCACCGATGAAGAGACCGGTGAAGCGGGTTATATCGAACGGAGCAACACGGCAACCACCGATGCAAAAGACATCATGCTCTCTGACGAGATATTGCAAAAACTGCAGAAATGCATAGAACAGCTGGAAGATATGTTCTGTTGCCCGGTCGATGTTGAGTTCGGCGTGGATGGCGATCAGCAACTGCATGTGTTCCAGTGTCGACCAGTGACCCAGCTGCCGGGCAGTACCCGTTTCTCTGCACCAGCACCAGCCGTGTCAATAGCTGAAGGAATCATGGTCAGTGAAGGTTGCTGCAGTGGTGTGGCCCTGGCGGTCACCGAACCGGTCGATGCGGAACAGATTCCACCCGGTGCCATTCTGTTTGCCAATCACGCCAGTGACTGGATGCTGGCACCCGATATTTTAAAACGTCTGGGTGGCTGCGTGTTCAAACAGGGAGGAACTAACGATCATGTTGCCATCACTCTGCGTCAGGCGGGTATACCCTGTCTGTTGGCTGGTTCTCAGTATTCTGAAGCATTAAGACAGAGCAGCGGACAACAGCTAACACTGGTGGCAGGCAGTTTTGCCGGCAGCCCCGGAGCCTGTTTGCTGTCAGGCGACCAGTCTGCCTGTTGGCGGGCCAAGAGCACCACTTCCGGTCAGGATATCATCAGCTCAGCCGCAACCAGTCCTGCGGAACCACCCGACTTCACCCGTGTCGACGACGGTTTTGCCTGGCTGAATCGCCAGAATCACCGGTTGCTTGACTATTTTCACCCTGACCGTATAACAAGTCGGTGCCTTGGCCCGGGCCGAAGTAAGGCAGTCAGCATGTCAGCAAACCGATCGAAACTATTACAACAACTTGACCTTGAGATTCAGCAACTACAGAAGGATTTAGACCTGTTTGTCTCTGGTTATCAGCACTTTTTAGGTCTGGCCACAGCATCTGAATCGAATACTGCACCATCCAAAGTCAAACCCTTTACCGTGGAAATCCATCTCCTTGAAAAACACTGCAAAAACCTGAAAGATGCCATTGATAAGCTGCGCTTAAAGGTGGTCTTGCCGCTGACCACCGAGCTGGAATTACCCGACCAACCCGCGAATTTCAGACAGTGGCTAAGCGATTGCCAGACCTTGCAGGATACATTGCAAAAACTGACCCGGCCCAGATTTATACTCAATATTAGTTCTGCCCACGACCTGGTTTACTGGCTTCATCAGCAATTCGTTCTTGCACTCGACTCGGTGGCAGAAGCATCAGGGCAGGGACAAATCACCAAAATTACAAACGCCAGAGTGCTGATTAATATACTCCCTCAGGGCGCTTTGGGACTATTAAACGACAAGTGCATGTCGGTAGCGAGCAAACTTCCCATAACAAGTCTACGCATGCTTAATATGGTGGATGCCGCTTTTGTTAGTGCATCACTCGGAGTACACGTCTGCACCATATCTATGCTGGAAGAGGCCGAGGGAGGCAGGGGCCGTACACTCCGCCTCGACATCTCTGATAATTTTTCTGAAAACGAGTTCAACACACACTTACAGGGTAAATTGAAGCGTTTCTGGTTTTTGGTCCAGACACTGCGCTGCGCATCGATTGATAATCATTCACTGCCAATGGCGATCAGTTTCAATAAAAATGCATGGAAAATGACCATTGAATACACTCAGGTTGATTCAAAAAAAGCATTACAAAAGGGCTTTGTGAAATTAGTGACTGTTCTGAGAGGACTGACCGACCTGGATATGTCAATCAACAAATTTAATCGTAGTGAAAATCTTGACAAATGGGATTTTGAAACGCTGGTTAAAAAGTCTCAAATCGGGCTGAGCGACTCTGTAAATAACTGGATATTCAAACATTGCCTGATAGTGGATGTATTCGAAAGCCGTGACGTGCGTCGATGTTACAAAAACTATGCGTTCGTTGATTATCTGGACGACGAATGCAAGTTGTTACATGAAATGGCCAAAAATACTCATGAAACTCTTGAGGCATTTCGACCCTCGTACAGAAGTTCAAAACTTCGCAAAATGTTAGCCGACGCCAGCAAACGGCTCAAACCCGATGATGCGGCAAGAATAACAAAGGAACTGCTGACCCACATGGTCATTGAAGACTTCCACCCGGAGCTTACTTTTACACTCTTGCGTGAGGACTTTAATTTAGATCACGATAAGGATCTGGTGCTTTTCCTGATAGAACAAAACCCGATGTTATTCCGTTTTGTCTCCGACGCATTCAGGGATGATTTCGATATAGCCAATTCTGCAATAAGATCGCGAGGGCGGTTATTAAAATATGCCAGCGATCGTTTCAAAAAGGATAAATCTCTGGTAATGCATGCCATTAGTGATCCTGGCGGTATTTCGCTTGAGTATGCCAGTACCGATCTCAAGAATGACCCTGAAGTGGTTATGGCAGCTACCCGATATAATTATCATTCCTTTCAATATGCCGGGCAGACAGTAAAAAACAACGAATCCCTCTTGAGAGTCCTCATTGCAGAAAACCCTTTGGTCTTGATCTATGCAACTGAGTCCCTTAAAAATGACAAGGACTTTGTCCTGCCAGTGCTCTCAGGAAATACCCACATTTACGAAAATGTCCACATTTACAAATGTCTCAGTGACAGACTGAAATCGGATCCGGATATTATGGCTGCAGCGGGTCACCAGATTAAAGTTGAACCTGAAACCGCGAGTTCAGATCAGCCTGAAAAGCCGAAAGATAAAAAGCGTTCGTGTGTCATCCTGTGACTTTGATTTTCAACTTCTGAGTGCGCTTTTGTGAACTGATGTGGTGCAAACAAAGAGGCCCGGTACCGGAATAAAGTTAGGGTCTCATTTCAAGGAAAGAAATCAAGGAGATTAAAGCTATGGAAAGCATTCAACCAACAAGATCAGGCCCGACTGAGAACAAATCTGCCCGGTTATCGGCTGGTCAGGCAGCGTACGCACTCACCCGTTCTATCACTCCTTACGATCATGAGGGCCCTTCTCGCAAGCAGCCGCGGTTAATGAAGGTTGATCCAGGTGAAGCTTTCCCGTCTTTTACTCCGCTATCCACTCGTGGTGTCGAACGTCCGAATACGAAAAATAGCAAGCCTGCCAGCCATGACTTGCCACCTGAGATTTCAACGCTCATCACAGACGAGCAAATCCGATCCTCTTTTGGCGGCAAAGGATTGTTTCTGCACCGTATGCAGCAGGCCGGGATCCCGGTTCCACCCTTTACTGTGGTTGACACAACCCTGATCGCCAGGCTCGAGCAACAGCCTTTCCCCGCAAAATGCCTGTTGCCCTTTTTGCCAGATATAGACACCCGGAGTCAGGAATCATTCAGCCTGGAACAATTGCGCACGATCGTTACCGAACTACCGCATCCGCAACAATCAAAATGGCTCAAGGGGTTATCCGAATTTATTGCCAGTGAGGATTTCTATCAACAGGTAGAAAATATCAGTGCTGCCGAAGATATTCGTCATCGCTACTTCATGCTTCGGCAACAAGCCAGGGAAGCCTGCATCGTTCGCAGTTCCGGCGTCGATGAAGACTGCTTCGGCAACGCCCAGGCCGGTCGCTATGATTCCCGGGTTCATGGTGGCGGCGATATCCTGAAAACCTGCCTGCAAGTCCTGTCCTCCGCCTACCGGCCTGAAGTCTGTCCAAACGGACAGGTAAAGCCCATGGCGCTGGTGCTGCAGCAGTGCATTCATTGCCTGCTGGGGGGCGCAGTGATCAGCCACTCAACACTACAGGACAATACCATTCAGGTGGAATATGCCCTGGGTCAACCCCGGGGGGCGGTCTCCGGAACCACAGGTATCCGCCCCCATCGCTATTCGATCAAGCGCAGTGATGACGAAAACAGTCAACCAGATCGGCAATTTACCCCGGGTGATATTACGACACAGTTTGTCCTGGAAAAAATCACCGATGAAGAGACCGGTGAAGCGGGTTATATCGAACGCAGCAACCAGGCAACCACCGATGCAAAAGACATCATGCTCTCTGACGAGATATTGCAAGAACTGCAGAAAAACATAGAAAAGCTGGAAGATATGTTTTGTTGCCCGATCGATGCTGAGTTCGGTGTGGATGGCAATTTGGAACTCCACATGTTCCAGTGCCGACCAGTGACTCAGCTGCCGGGCAGTACCCATTTCTCTGCACCCGCGCCAGCCCTGCCACTGGTTGAAGGAATCATGATCAGTGAAGGTTGCTGCAGTGGTGTGGCCCTGGCGGTCACCGAACCGGTCAATGCGGAACAGATTCCACCCGGTGCCATTCTGTTTGCCAATCACGCCAGTGACTGGATGCTGGCACCCGATATTTTAAAACGTCTGGGTGGCTGCGTGTTCAAACAGGGAGGAACTAACGATCATGTTGCCATCACCCTGCGTCAGGCGGGTATACCCTGTCTGTTGGCTGGTTCTCAGTATTCTGAGGCATTAAGACAGAGCAGCGGACAACAGCTAACACTGGTGGCAGGCAGTTTTGCCGGCAGCCCCAGCGCCTGTTTGCTGTCCGGCGACCAGTCTGCCTGTTGGCAGGCCAGGAGCACCACTTCCGGTCAGGATATCATCAGCTCAGCCGCAACCAGTCCTGCGGAACCACCCGACTTCACCCGTGTCGACGACGGTTTTGCCTGGTTGAATCGCCAGAATAACCGATTGCTTGACTATTTTCACCCTGACCGTATAACAAGTCGCTGCCTTGGCCCGGGCCGAAGTAAGGCAGTCAGCATGTCAGCAAACCGATCGAAACTATTACAACAACTTGACCTTGAGATTCAGCAACTACAGAAGGATTTAGACCTGTTTGTCTCTGGTTATCAGCACTTTTTAGGTCTGGCCACAGCATCTGAATCGAATATTGCAGCATCTAAAGTCAAAAACTTTGCCAAGGAAATCCGACTCATCAAAGAACAATGCAAAAGCCTGAAAGATGCCATTGATAAACTGCGCTTAAAGGTGGTCTTGCCGCTGACCACCGAGCTGGAATTACCCGACCAGCCCGCGAATTTCAGACAGTGGCTAAGCGATTGCCAGACCTTGCAGGATACATTGCAAAAACTGACCCGGCCTACATGTGTGCTCCATATTAGTTCTGCCCACGACCTGATTTACTGGCTTCATCAAAAATTCGTTCTTGCACTCGCCTGGGTGGCAGAAGCATCAGGGCAGGGACAAATCACCAACATTTCATACACCGAATTGCTGATTAATATACTCCCCCAGGGCGCCTGGGGACTATTAAACGACAATTGCATGTCGGTACTGAGCAAACTTGCCACATTAAGGCTACGGATACTTAATATGGTGGACGCCGCTTTTGTCAGTGCAACACTCGGAGTACACGTCTGCACCATATCCATGCTGGAACAGGCCGAGGGAGGCAAGGGCCGTACACTCCGCCTCGACATCTCTGATAAATTTGCTGAAGACCAGAAAAACACACACTTACAGGGTAAATTGAAGCGTTTCTGGTTTTTGATCCAGACACTGCGCTGCGCATCGATTGATAGTCATTCACTGCCAATGGCAATCAGTTTCAATAAAAATGCATGGAAAATGACCATAGAATACACTCAGGTTGATTCAAAAAAAGCATTACAAGAGGGCTTTGTGAATTTAGTGACTGTCCTGAGCGGACTGACCGACCTGGATATGTCAATCAAAAAATTTAATCGTGGTGAAAATCTTGACGAATGGAATTTTGAAACGCTGGTTAAAAAGTCTCAAATCGGGCTGAGCGACTCTGTAAATAACTGGATATTCAAACATTGCCTGGTAGTGGATGTATTCGAAAGCCGCAACAGCTATCGATGTCACAAAAACTATGCGTTCGTTGATTATCTGGACGACGAATACAAGTTGTTACATGCAATAGCCAAAAATACTCATGAAACTCTTGAGGCATTTCAGGGCTCGTGCAGAAGTTCAGAGCTTCGCCAAATGTTAGCCGACGCCAGCAAAGGCCTCAAACCCGATAATGCGGCAAGAATAACAAAGGAACTGCTGACCCACATGGTCATTGAAGACTTCCACCCGGAGCTTACTTTTACACTCTTGCGTGAGGACTTTGCTTTAGATCACGATGAGGATCTGGTGCTTTTCCTGATAGAACAAAACCCGATGTTATTCCGTTATGTCTCCGACGCATTCAGGGATGATTTCGAAATAGCCAAGTCTGCAATAGGATCGCGAGGGCGGTTATTAGAATATGCCAGCGATCGTCTCAAAAAGCATAAACCTCTGGTAATGCTTGCCATTAGTGATCCTGACTGTGTTGCGCTTGAGTATGCCAGTACCGATCTCAAAAATACCCCTGATGTGGTTATGGCAGCTACCCGATATAATTTTCATTCCATAAAATATGCCGGGCAGACAGTAAAAAACAACGAATCCCTCTTGAGAGTCCTCATTGCAGAAAACCCTATGGTCTTGATCTATGCAACTGAGTCCCTTAAAAATGACAAGGACTTTGTCCTGCCACTGCTCTCACGAGAAGCCACAATTTACAAATACCTTAGTGACAGACTGAAATCTGATCCGGATATTCAAGCTGTAATCAAGAACAAAGACATTGGATTCGAGTAATGAGCCAATATCATTCAGGCTGCTCTGCCTGATCATAGCAGACGTTGTTGCCAGTATTGCTGAAGAGCACATCTGCAATCACGTTGTAAAGACCTGGAAGCGTCAGTTATGCTGTCATTGAGAGCGTTGGTGTGCTCGACCGGTCATTGGGAATTTTTCTGGTCAAGGATGAACCTTTACGGTTTTTCAGTGGTTCACAACCTGTCTGCCTTACATTAATCAGGTAGAAGGCCCTATTGTTCAACCCGGAATTAAGGATTTAATACCCATGGATGGCTCTAAAAAAGCGTTTTTCAAATTGACTGTCATAGCAGCGCTTTCAGTAACTCTGGCTTCCCAAGCGACGGCTGAAGAGGTCATGGTCAAAGGCAATAGATTTTCTGCGGCCGGAAATTATGATTCTACCGGTATCGATAACTCAGGCTATCTCAACATAGACGGTAATATGAATATTACTGGCCCTTTTAGCAACAGGGTGGGTGGCAATATTAACGTCTCTATGGGGCTGAACATTTCCGGAAGCACATTGACGGCCAGCAATTCGGGAGCATTGACTGCCGCAAGTTACTGGAGTAACGGACACTTCAATAATAATGCGGGAGCGGTCGCATCCCTCGGAGTTATGAAAAGCAGTGGTAATATGAGGAATGCGGGTACCTTGTCAATGTTGCAGGAATCGGTTGTTGCTGACTTTAATGGCTCCGGGGGTACCACCAATATCACAGTTACAAAGATTGATTATTTTAATAATATGAACCCCCTGCTTTCCGCCACCGGAAAAATCAGACTTGATTCTGACTCAAAGATCGTAATCAACGTTTCCGAGGGTGTACTGACCAGCACCATGCGTGATGTTGTTATTGCCGTGAGCGGTGATGATCTGGAGTTTAATAACAGTTCGGAAAACAGGGTTTTTGATCGTAGTCACCATTTTATTACTTCTGGCAGTGACTTTATGAAGGTCACCAATATCGAAATGTCGGTCTATGGCATCATGGCCGACTTTGAACTGAAAAGAAAAAAGTAAGTGATAAGTGCGCCATTGACACCCAGACCACAGGTTTTAAGGGGTTGCCAGACCTGACAATGCTGAGATTAGTACTGGGTGGCAGCGACGGCGCTTTTTCATTCCTGGTCTCATTGGCTCTTGCCCGACTGCGAGGCACACGCCGACCTCAGAAACATCGTGATCGTAATCAACTCCGCTCTATTACAACTTTGTACCAGTGTTCAGGAACTTTTTTTATTTTGCTGCGTCTCAATTAGTACAAAACGCAGCTGTTCATTTTGAGCTTAAGCTCGCGGATTTACCGGGCTGCAACTCATCGAGTTCAAAAGGCGCCTGCAAATTATGAGCAGTTACCAGGGAATAATCCAATAACCAAGTAAAGGAGAATCTTATGAATAATCTTAACTCTAATAGAACTAATGAACCTGCTGCGGGTTCCTACCAGCAGCTAATGGAGTCAGATAGGCAGAGAGCCATCACGGAAAATTTTGATAACAATAAAGTCCTTCGCTTTATAGACACTTCTGATTATAGATATCGCTATGAGACTAGAGGATTGTCTTCATATTCTATTAAAGCTTCTGATGATAATTCTGAAAACAATGATAATAAAATCTTACAATTGCATGTGGATGAACGTGAATGGATTGGGATCAATGAGAATGTTCAAGCTATAGAGCTTAGCGGTTGCTTATTCGCCATTCATGTTCCTGATAATGCTGAATTCTATAATGCATGGCATTTTAACTCGATAAACAGGGCAATTTTAGCAGACGATTTAATAGAAGCCATGTTCATGATGGAGAATCCTCTTGAAGTTAAATCAGCTTACCGCGAAGCTAAGTCCTGGCTAGAAATGCTGAGTCAGTATCCCGGGACGAGCTATTTATGTGCCAATGACGACGTTACAGATAAGCTCAGGAGTGTTTTTCGTGTTAGTCCGGATAAAATCACCAAAACTGGAGAATCAGTAGCTGTTGACGTCACATTTAATATTGCTACCCGAACCTTTGAGGTGAGACATTCTCTTGAAGTTGACGCCGCTGACAGTGAGCTTGAATCCCTGGAAGAAATGCTGCAAGGACATCCCGGGACCAGCTATTTACATGGCCCTGACGACGCTGGAGATCTGGAAGGGAATCCTTCTGATATTGATGCGGCTAGACCAAAACCGGAGGACAGAGCTGACTCAGCCACGGAATAGATGGCATTGTTTGGGTCGCTCTTATTGACATCCTCCACCCAACCAGAGGCTGTCGCAAAACTCTCTCCAGCGTGGGAACGAGTTGACTCCCGTCATTCCCGGCTTCATTCTCGTCATTCCCGGCTTCATTCTCGTCATTCCCGGCTTCATTCTCGTCATTCCCGCGAAGGCGGGAATCCACAATGACTCTCAACCAGAACCCCACTGCCCGGTGCCCCCCTGGCCTTGTCATCCCCGAGAAGACAGAGATCCACCGTTGGCGCTGGATTCCCGCCTTCGCGGGAATGACGACCTCAGAGCATGGGAACGAGTTGTTGGAGTTTTGCGACACCCTCGAAGGCGGGAATCCACACTGACTCTCCACCAGAACCCCACTGCCCGGTGCCCCCCTGGCCTTGTCATCCCCGAGAAGACAGAGATCCATCGTTGGCGCTGGATTCCCGCCTTCGCGGGAATGACGACCTCAGAGCATGGGAAAGAGTTGTTGGAGTTTTGCGACACCCTCGAAGGCGGGAATCCACACTGACTCTCCACCAGAACCCCACTGCCCGGTGCCCCTCTGGCCTTGTCATCCCCGAGAAGACAGAGATCCACCGTTGGCGCTGGATTCCCGCCTTCGCGGGAATGACGACCTCAGAGCATGGGAACGAGCTGTCGGAGTTTTGCGACACCCTCAGAGCGTGGGAACGAGTTGTTAACCTCAGGGTCCCAGTTTGAGAAATGCAAAAACACACGTGAAATTAAAGAGAGCCTGTATCTTGAGAAATAGCCAGCGACAAGGTCTAACCACAAGAATGATAACAATCAGGGTTAGCACTCAAGGATAACAAAAGCGAGAGCATGCTCTGCTTCATCAGAGAGGCTCAGATGGATCGCTTTTATCCCCCTCTCTTTTTGAAGTTCCCGGGCGTAGTCCAAAAAACGCATACGAGGTGCGCCCCTCTCATCACTGAATGTCTCAAGATGCTGAAACGAAACCTTGCCTATGCCGGTTCCCAGAGCCTTGGAAGCGGCTTCCTTGGCCGCAAAGCGTTTGGCCAGCCAGGCTGCCTGCTGGGGGTGAGACGCAAAGATTTCCAGCTCGGAATCCGTAAGAATTCGGCGGGCAAAGGCCTCTGCCCGCCGCTCCAGGATTTTCTTGAATCGCTCAATACTGGCGATATCCGTACCGATGCCTGCAATCATTTATGGAGAGAAGCTCTCAGCATTAAGGTCTTCATCTCTTTTACGGCGGTTTTCAAACCGGTAAACAACGCACGGCCAATAATAGAATGACCAATGTTCAATTCATTGATGCCATTGATTGCAGCAACAGGCTCTACATTCTGATAGTTCAATCCATGCCCGGCATTCACTATTAAACCTTTAGACAGGGCAAAATCAGTGGCTTTTTTCAGTCTGTCCAGCTCTGCCTGCATGGCTTCAGGTGTTTCTGCATCAGCGTATGCACCGGTATGCAATTCAATAACAGGAGCTCCCGCTTCTACAGAAGCTTCTATCTGATCCAGATCCGGATCAATGAAGAGAGAGACTTCAATACCAGCCTCTGCCATTAGCGAGCAGGCAGAGGAGATGGAAGACATCTGTCCAACAATATCCAGCCCCCCTTCTGTGGTCAGCTCTTCGCGTTTTTCGGGTACCAGGCAAACCGCATGAGGGCGAATCTCTTCAGCAATGGCTAACATTTCTTCCGTAGCAGCCATCTCCAGGTTCATACGGGTCTGAAGCACATGGCGAATCAGCCTGACATCCCGATCCTGAATATGACGGCGATCCTCACGCAAATGCAGAGTGATGCCGTCAGCTCCCGCCTGCTCAGCCTCTATGGCGGCCTGAACCGGATCAGGATAAGTACCTCCCCGGGCCTGACGGATGGTTGCAATATGATCAATGTTCACACCCAGCAGGATGCGGTTGTGAGGAATCATGAGACAAACTTCTCCCTGGTACGGAAAAATTCCCGACTTTTCAGCGGCTTCTCTCCCACCAGAGGAGCCAGTGCCAGACGGGTTAATCGTTTATAGCCCGGATAATGCCGAACGTTGTCAAAACGTCTCCCTGCCAGAGACAGCAGCAGTTCTCCGGAAAAATAGTGGGGCCGGTCTTTTTCCCTGAGTTCAAGAACAGGTATAAAACCCACCCCGGCTTTGAATTCGTAGAGCAGATCGGGTTTTATTTCTGCCCCTGATGCAGCGTCAGAAGTCAATGACGGGGCGTAGCCCGTCATTTCCAGCAATTCAATTTCAAACACTCTCAACAAAGGTTGCAGAGGCGCCCCCGAAGTCAGTTGCTCCAGCACAACAGTGTACAGGTCGAACAGCCCCTCAACATGCTGTCCTGGCAGCACTGAACGCATCAAGAGTTCATTCAGATAAAAACCACAGTAGAGTGATTGTCCCTTCAGGCTAATGGCGGCAGCGGTTTCAAAGCTGTTGAGAGTTTTCAGTTCTGACCGCCCCCTCCAACTGACGAAGAGCCGGGTAAAGGGCTGAACAGCCCAAGAGCGGGATTTTGCCTGACGAACCCCTCTGATAACCATGGCGATACGGCCATGGTCTTTCACCAGGAATTCAGCAATAACAGAGCGCTCCTTGTAAGGCCTGCTGTGCAGCATCCAGGCTGCGCTCAGTTCATTCATCAGTCGAAGTCGTAGCCAAGGCTTTTCAGAGCCCTGTCATCGTCAGACCAGCCTCCCCTGACCTTAACCCAGAGATTCAACATGACCTTGCTGTCGAACATTTTTTCCATATCAATCCGGGCTTCCTGACCAATCTGTCGCAGTCTGGCACCCTTATCACCAATGACAATCGCCTTTTGACTGGAGCGCTCGACCAGAATCAGCCCGCTGATGACCAGTAATGGGCCTTTTGGACGCATCTCCTGTTTGAACTCTTCGATCTCAACCGTCATTTCGTAAGGAAGTTCGTCACCCAGCTGACGCATGATCTTTTCACGAATCAGCTCAGCGGCCATAAAGCGGGAACTGCGATCAGTGATCTGGTCTTCCGGGAAGAAGTGAATACTCTCAGGCATCAGATCAGCAATCAATTTTTCCAGTTCTTTCAGATTATGACCGTGCAGAGCCGACACCGGGATAATAGCTTTAAAGTCCGCCTTATCAGAAACTTCCTGCATAAACTGCATCAGCTCTTCTTTGCGCTCCTTGAGACGATCAACCTTGTTCAGTACCAGAATAATCGGACACTTGGCATGACTGAGCTTAGTGAGCACGAGCTGGTCTTCTTCGGTCCAGGTCAAACGGTCCACAACAAACACGACGGCATCAACACCGGTCAGAGCACTGCTGGCAGCACGGTTCATATAACGGTTGATGGCCTTCTTTTCCACTTTGTGCATACCGGGCGTATCCACGAATATGGTTTGTACATTATCTTCCGTCTTGATACCAAGAACCTGGTGTCGTGTGGTCTGGGGACGACGGGAGGTAATGGACAGCTTCTGCCCCAGAATATGGTTGAGCAGCGTTGATTTACCTACATTGGGGCGCCCGACAATGGCCACGTAGCCACATCGTTGACCTTCAGTCACTGCTTCAGATCCGGTCACGGCTGAATTCATTGATTATCTACTCGCAGTTTTTCCAATGCAAAACGAGCAGCCTGCTGCTCTGCCCCTCGACGACTGGGCCCCTGACCTTCACTGGTTATGTCCAGACTTTCCAGCTCACAAACCACAGTGAACACCTGATCATGAGCATCACCTTCAATATTCAACACCCGGTATTTTGGCAGTGGATTCTGACGAGCCTGAAGGAACTCTTGCAGACGGGTTTTAGGGTCCTTGTTCTGCTGATCGGAGACAGAGAGCCCAGCCAGACGATCAGTAAACCAGCTGCGAATACGCTCACGACAAGTTTCCATGCCAGCATCCAGATAGATGGCACCAATAATTGCCTCTACCGCATCCGCCAGAATGGATTCGCGACGGTAACCGCCACTCTTCAACTCACCCGAACCCAGTCGCAGAGAGTCTCCCAACTGGAATTCACGGCCAATTTCAGCCAATGTCGCCCCTCGTACCATACGGGCACGCAGTCGGCTGAGCTGGCCTTCCCGAGCATCAGGAAAGCGCTCAAACAGAGCTTCTGCGATGACAAAGTTAACGATGGAATCCCCAAGGAATTCCAGTCGTTCATTATTACGACTGCCACAGCTTCTGTGGGTCAGAGCCAACTCCAGCCGGTTACGATCAGAAAATGTATAGCCCAGCCGACTTTCCAGCCGGGCAAGTTCATCAGTCTTCACTGAGTTTTAGCGTTCCAGTTATGTTCAAAAGTTAATACAAGATCAGCGTTATGTATCAGATGTACACGACGCTCATAATTGATTTCAACCGCCACCGACTGGCCTTTATCCCGAAGAACACTGGATTCCTCCCTGGCCAGTTGCACCCGGTTAGTCAACAGCCCCTTGTTGAGCCATTCTCTTACCTGATCTACATCCGCTTCCTCAATACCTGGTCTGGCATCAAGGGACGTCAGCACTTTCTTGATGGCGTAATCATCCAGATAGATGGGTGCCACCCTGAGAGCCAACATGATCATAAAACCACCGACCATTATAGCTACCAGCCAGCCCAAAGTACTCAATCCTTTTTGTCTGTTTTTTGCAACGGTCATGATCCCTCCCGTCGGGCTATTATTGTCCGCTTTTTAAACCCCGGGACTACTCTGTCTCTGACCACCATATCGGGCAGAGCGAAACCGAGAGAATAATTAATTTATTGTTCCATTATTCTTGAAACCGGGCAGCTGAGTCCAGCTTGGCCAGTGCATCCAGATATAAACGGCCTTACCAACAATATTTTTCTCAGGCACGGTTCCCCAGTATCGACTGTCGTTACTGCGATCCCGATTATCCCCCATCATGAAATACTGCCCCTGGGGAATGATCCAGACACCTTCAGCTCGCAGACTTCTCACGCCCAAATCCTTGCGAATCTCGAAGCTTTTGCTACCAATGGTCTCTTCAAACAACTGATAAGCACGACTTTCATCTCTCAGTTGTGCGATGTATTTCTCGGGAACTGGCTTGCCATTGATGGTGAGCTTCTTGTTCAAATAGCGAATTTCATCTCCCGGTATACCAATCACCCGTTTGATGAAATTGATATTCGGATTCTGTGGCTCCTTGAAGACCATAACATCGCCACGCTGAGGCTCATTGATGGAAACAATTTTGGTACCAATGACCGGTAGACGAAGTCCGTATTCAAACTTGTTTACCAAAATAAAGTCTCCCACCTGAAGGGTAGGTATCATGGAACCGGAAGGAATCTGAAAGGGCTCAAAGAGAAAAGACCGCACCACCAACACCAGAGCCAGAACCGGAAATATCGACTTTGAGGTCTCAACAATACTGGGCTCTTTCTCCAGACTGGCCAGGGTCTCCCCGTCCGGCTCAGAACCCGAACTGGATTTGAAGTTTTCTATGGCCAGCTTTCTTTTGGGCAATAGAACCAGCCTGTCAAACAGCGCAACCAGACCCGTAATAAAAACCGCCAGAACCAACAGCAGTGGAAAATTAATATCCATGGTTATTTGTTCTCAGATACCCAATCTTTTTTCTACCAAAATTGCTGTCAAGGCAGAAGCTAAACTGCCTCAACGGGATGTTTTTTCATATTTATGGGAAGCCTGCTGGTTATGACAGGCCCTCCATTAGGCAATCCTGACGCTTTTAATCAAAGGTCAGTTTATTTATCAACCTTAAGTACAGCAAGAAAAGCTTCCTGAGGGATTTCAACCCGCCCCACCTGCTTCATCCGTTTCTTACCTGCTTTCTGCTTCTCAAGCAGCTTACGCTTACGAGAAGCATCACCACCGTAACATTTCGCAGTGACATTCTTGCGCAGCGCCTTAACAGTGGTCCGTGCACAGATCTGACCACCTACTGCAGCCTGAATGGCCACATCAAACATCTGACGCGGAATGATCTCTTTCATCTTTTCAGCCAGTGAACGACCTCTGGAGACAGCATGATCTCTATGAGCAATCAGAGCCAGCGCATCAACTTTCTCACCATTGATCAGAATATCCAGCTTCACCATGTTGGCCATTTCAAAACGATCAAAACTGTAATCCAAAGACGCAAAACCGCGACTAACAGACTTCAGACGATCAAAGAAGTCGAGAACCACCTCGTTCATAGGCATATCATAGGTTATTGCTACCTGGCTGCCAGTGAACTGCATGTCTTTCTGAACTCCCCGACGCTCAACACACAGGGAGATCACGTTACCCAGATAATCCTGGGGAACCAGAATATTTGCCTGAACGATGGGCTCCCTGATTTCCTGGATACCAGCTGGATCTGGTAGTTTGGAAGGGTTATCAACCTCCACCAGATCACCATTTTTCAGCTCTACTTCGTAGATAACAGTTGGTGCAGTAGTAATCAGATCCAGGTTATATTCACGTTCAAGACGTTCCTGAATGATCTCCATATGCAGCATACCGAGGAAGCCACAGCGGAAACCAAAGCCAAGGGCATCACTGCTTTCAGGCTCGTAGAAAAGAGAAGCGTCATTAAGACTCAGTTTTTCCAGAGCTTCACGGAAAGACTCAAAGTCGTCAGAGCTGACCGGGAAAAGACCTGCATAAACTTGAGGTTTGACCTTCTGAAAACCTGGTAGTTCCTCAACACCAGGTGTTTTTGCCAGCGTCAGGGTATCGCCTACAGGTGCTCCATGAATATCCTTGATGCCGGCAATAACATAGCCAACTTCACCCGCTTTCAGTTCACCAGTAGCGTCCATCTTTGGAGAGAAGATACCCACATTATCCACGCCGTGAGTCTGGCCAGTCGATTTGACAAGCACCTTGTCACCTTTCTTCAAGGTACCATTCTTGACACGGACCAGAGATACAATACCGAGATAATTATCAAACCATGAATCAATAATCAGGGCCTGCAACTCACCGTCGACATCACCTTCTGGAGCAGGAATAGTCTGAACCAGACGTTCAAGCACATCGTCAATACCCAGACCACTCTTGGCAGAGCAGCGTACTGCATCCAGGGCATCAATACCGATAATTTCTTCGATTTCCTGCGCTACTCGCTCAGGTTCTGCCTGAGGCAGATCCATTTTATTTAGCACGGGCATTACTTCCAGACCTTGCTCGATTGCGGTGTAGCAGTTTGCCACAGACTGAGCTTCAACGCCCTGAGCAGCATCCACTACCAGTAGAGCACCTTCACAGGCAGAAAGAGAACGTGAAACTTCATAGGAAAAGTCTACATGCCCGGGTGTATCAATAAAATTCAACTGGTAGGTGATACCGTCTTTGGCGGTATAGTCCAGAGTGACACTCTGAGCCTTGATGGTAATACCACGCTCACGCTCAAGCTCCATGGAGTCGAGAACCTGGGCTTGCATTTCACGATCACTTAACCCTCCGCAGGTCTGGATAAAGCGATCTGCCAGCGTCGACTTACCGTGGTCGATATGGGCAATAATAGAGAAATTCCTGATATGACTTAAGTCGCTCACGATTGCATCACTACAAAAAATTTGTCCCCGCTCAGAGCTCAATCTCTTTCACGAGGACAGTTGTTCAGCTTGCAGGGTCTTCGCGAGCCTGAAACAAAGGCGCGAAGCTGCTGTAAATTCAGACGAAGTCTACAGCATCTGAGGATACAGATCACCCCTGAAGACTTGAAACCCCAATCAGAACCGAATTATTCGGTCAGCCGGAATGTGATGTAGCCCGACTGCCCACCACGAATTACCCTCATGGAAACCGGGCGATCTACAGGAAGATCAGCCACCACCTTGTTAAGGTCCTTAACTGATTGAATACGGTCATTATTCAGATCTGTGATCACATCCCCTTTACGAAGACCAATGGATCGACCCACACCTGAAATCTCACCCGTTACCACCACTCCTTTAACACCCTTGTCAAGGTTCAACTTGTTGCGATAGTCATCATTCAGGGCTTCGACCTGGATGCCCAGGCGGTTCTTTTTAATGTCTGAGCTTTGAGGACGTTCTGAGCCCTGACTCTGCTCGTCAGGCAACTCACCGACTTCCACCTTGACGATTTTTTTCTTGCCTTCACGAATCAACTCAAGTGATGCCTTGTCTCCCGGCCTGATAACACCAATTGCCATGGGAAGAGCACCAGATCTCATGATCTCACGACCATTGACCCGGGTAATGATATCGCCTGGTTGCAACTTGGCTTTGTCCGCTGGTCCACTGGGCACAATCTGACTGATTAGAGCCCCCATTGGCTTTTCAAGACCAAAGGACTCCGCCAGATCGCGATCCACTTCCTGAATAGCTACTCCCAGCCAGCCACGGGAGACGTAGCCTTTATCCTTAAGCTGATCAACAGCCCATTCAACATGGTCCGAAGGAATAGCGAAAGACAAACCCATGAAACCACCGGAGCGGGTAAAAATCTGGGAATTGATACCAATCACTTCACCCTTCATGTTAAACAGCGGACCACCGGAATTACCCGGGTTAATCGGCACATCTGTCTGAATGAATGGAACATAGGCGTCGCTGGGCAGACTTCTGTCGAGAGCACTGACAATGCCTTTGGTGATGGAGTACTCAAAGTTAAAGGGTGATCCAATAGCTGCTACCCATTGTCCCGGTTTAATATCTTCCGAGTTACCCATCTTCACTGCGGGTAAATTGACATTACTGTCAATTTTAAGTAACGCAAGATCAGAGCGTTTGTCGGCACCAATCAGCCTGGCTTCCTTCTCACTGCGATCATGCAGTCTGACGATGATTTTGTCTGCACCCTGAACCACATGATTGTTAGTAAGGATATAGCCATCGTTAGAGATGATAAACCCGGAACCCAGGGACATTGGCTGAGGCTTACCAGAAGGCGCCTCAGGCATGGGCAAACCAAAATAGCGACGAAATATCTCGGGCAACTCTTCGCCGCCCGGACCATAAATCTGTCCACGCCCCTGTTTTGGTGTCGCAAGTGTGCTGATATTAACGACTGCGGGCGAGGCCTCTTCAAACAATCGGTTAAAGTCCGGTAACTCTGTGGCCTTAACCATTTGTACCGAAAGCAGCGAGAGACTCAGAAAATAAATAAAGTTCCTGAAGAGAAGGTTGACCCTGTTCATGAACCTGACTTCTCCTTACACCTTGTGATTAGAGACCCGAAATGGGTTTTGTGAATGAATGGTTATAACGTTTATTATGAAAAATATTCTGATGGGTAACTTTCCATATTTATTTTTCATGTTAAGAAACATTTTTTCTTTGTTTTAAGTTACCTAAGTACCTAACCAGTTGGTTTCGCATATTCTGGACGGCGGCTTTTTCCATCCTTCTGCGTTCCAACTCTGGTTGCGTAGCTATTGCTACGCGTCCGTCGTTGCGCCTTGAAGGATGAAAAAATCCTCTCGCCAGAATATGCGAAACCAACTGGCCAGATACTTATGCAGACCAGGACTGATCGATTGTGATGAGTTCAGATCCGACTACCTTGCGGGGCAGTACCTTTATCACCCTGACGCGACACAGGTCACTGGTTGATTGACCCAGCATACGCACAGGAACAAACCCCGCAGCGAGGCCTGTCATAGCAGACAAGGCGGTAAAAAAATCATTCCAGCCAACAGCCGTGGCCAGCCAGAGTGCCCCCATCATACCTGCCAGCGGCATCAGATATACCAGAAACGAAGCTCTCATCAGCGCACTTTCAGGTATACCTATAATGACCTGATCATTCTCTTCAATGGAGAAGTCATTGATCGCCTGGATATACGACTGATGTTTATTGGAGCGGTACTTTTCAAGCAGATTCTGACCACAGCCATTACGAACACTACAACTCGAACAGGTGCTTTTGCGAATGGTTTCTACCCAGACAGTTCCCTGCTCAACAGCCACAACCCTGCCTTCTTCCTCAATCATTTATCTGCCTTCCGACTCTGCTCCCTGGGGCGAACTGAAACCGCTATCCTCTCGGCCGTACCCAGTGGAATCTCACCCAGGACAGTGACATGAAAATACTTTTCACCGTTACGAAAGACTTTGGATACTGCCGCCATAGAACCGATCTGCTCAGTAGCTTGACTCAATACCCGGGTTTCGTCCGGCTCAACAAATACTGAAAAACTGGCCAATCCATCAGAAAAGTTCACAGTATCCACCTTTTGATTACTGACAGCTGAGTTTCTACTGCTGTGACCACGAGGTGAAAAGCCTTCAGGTATCCAGCCAGCTTCCCACTTCCATTCAGCCTTTTCAGGGACTGATTTACTACTCAGTTTCACTACTTTCTTACCCGCTGATTCAGGCAGCTTTCGTTTTAAGCGCTCCAACTCTTGCGAAGTCAACTCTTTCGGAAATTCAAGGCTGGTAAACTGCATTCTCTCGATGATCCTGCCTTCTCTGTCAACCATAACGGACTTGAGCAGCAGACCGGTTCGACGATCCAGCCATAATTGATAACCGTAACGAAACCGGTCCGTTGGCACCACCAGCAGCTGAACGGCCTCCCGGCCCGCCACTCTGTCCAGAGCGGCTGGCTTCAGTTTGTAATGTTTGTCAAAATGACCGGAAGTAAAACGCCCCACCATAGAAACCAGAGACTCGTGCTCAAACCTTGCAGGCTCTCTTCCAGCGCTGGCAAAAGTAATATTGTTTCCCTGACGAACCATCTTTCTGGGTGATCCATCAAGGTAAGCAATACTCTCCAGCTCTTCTGACTTACCATTCACTTTCTGAAGCGTGTGCGTAACTGCCAGGGTTTCCAGATTAGCACCCTGTTGGTAAACAAAGTGTCCACGATAGGTAAGATTTTGAGTGGCCTGAATCATGGTTTCCAACCACTTTTCGGGCGTATCGGCAGGCTTAGATGACTGGCCGACAGGTTTTGATGACGGATTGCCCGATTTTGACGACTCCCCGTCAGCAAAAGACTGACCCATTGTTACTGCCAGCAAAACCAGCAGTAATGGCAGTAAACGCACCCTGTTCAATCGAATTCCTTTCATAAACTCATTGTGACTCAAAAGTCGTCAAGCGTGCAAAAGGGAGGATTCCCTGTCCTGAATTCATGGCACTCATTTCAGCATGCTGAAGTGCATAAGCCCTGAAACGTTCCTTGATAGCCCTGTCTGCAACTCTCTGGGCCTGTGCAAGTTGTTCCGGGGTAATGCTGTCATGTTGACGAGAGTTGTATCCCGCCTGGATCCCGGCAGCACCATAGCCATTATGCATGATCTGCACTGGCTGCAACAGTGTCGTTTGATCAGTTACCGATGTCACCAGAGGTAAAGTCTCCGGAGAGGTGTTGTAATTTTTTACACCCAGCAACACAGCCAATGCAACAGAAGCAGCCACCGCTACCCGACCCGCTTTAGACCACCAATGCCCAACACCCTTCAAGACGCCGTGACCGGTTACCGATCTTTCTTTAGCCACAGAATGAGACGGCTCAGCCTCTAATCGGTCACGAATACCGGCTGACAGATCGATATCCATAAATTCGTTGCTTTCTCGCCGCAGCACGTCACCTGCTATCTGATATCTGCGAGCTTTGCCCCGCAGATGTTCATCACTGCCGATATTATCAAGCACCCGACGCAGTTCAAACTCTCCAGCTTCACCATCCATCGCTGCGGACAGTGACTCATTCAACCTTTCCCGGGCATGATTGTGAGGTGTCTTCTCACTCATAGGCATACCTCCGGCCATTCGGCCTGTCTGATACTCGATGCATCAAGTATCAGCAATTTCAATCAACATAACACGAAAATGATCACCATAAGGAAATCATTTTCTTCACTCATGGCCTTAACGGCCAGCTCTATCGACCGCGACGCAAAAGTGGCTCGACTTCCTTATCGATCGCCTCTCTGGCACGGAAGATTCTAGATCTTACAGTACCGACGGGACAATCCATGACATTAGCAATTTCGTCATAGCTGAGACCATCAAACTCTCTCAGCACGACAGCCGTTCGCAACTCATCCGGCAGACGACGGATCACATCATGGATAACCCGTTCAATTTCATCCCGGTAAAGATTTCTCTCGGGGGTATCAACCATTCGAATAGACGTTGCAGTGTCCAGAAAATCCGCGTCATGAACATCAATCTCAGACTCCGGAATCTTGCGCCCCCTGGCAACCAGATGATTCTTGGCCGTGTTCACAGCAATCCGATACAGCCAGGTATAAAAAGAACTGTCGCCGCGAAACTTGTCTATTGCCCGGTAGGCCTTAATAAAAGTTTCCTGAGCTACATCCTGCACTTCCTGATAGTCAGTAACGTAACTACCCACCAGACCCAGTACACGATGCTGATACTTGAGCACCAGCATATCGAAAGCCGCTTTATCGCCTTTCTGAACGCGCTCTACGAGCTGCTTGTCCGCCTGTGGTTGTTCTACCATAGAGGGGGTCTCCCACTATTGCAGAAAACACATGGGCAAAAGGGAAAGGAATGAACACACGAGACAGTCAGCTGATCGAACACAAATCGATATCCCGGCTGACCGTACCCCCCCCTTCTCCACAAACACATGCTTGTGCTGCGAACTCTATTTTCTTCTATATAGACCATGTTTTGGCCAGAAAGTTCCCGAACTCATTCAAAAAAATTCACAGTATCGGCTGAAAACTGATTCGGATTATCACAGCGTACTATAGTGCTCACCATAATTTCTATATACTAGATACCGATTTTTCAGTGTTTTATAACGCCGTACGTTGTGTCTGCTTTATATACAGCTAAAAGCGAATACAGCATTACGAACCTCAGGGAGCGTAATGGTTTTCACTGCAAAGGTGAGTGATATTCTCCGTACAGACCATCGGCAACCTGTGACACAGCTTTAGATGGAAGTGAGTTTAACCGCCATGGTTCTGAGTTCCAGTTTGACCTGTAAAACGACCATATTCACTTTATGTGCGGCTTTAGACACAGGAAACTCCACTGTCCAGGAACCTGTCGGACTTAAGACTGTCCTACGCGACAACTGCTCCTGCGTTGCTCTAGCTCCTGCATCCATGCAGTCGTGCGGTTACGATAAATTGGTCTAAAAATTCCTGCTTCTTCGTCAAATAGCCCCGCTATTCTCCTCAGAAGCAGAAATTTTTATCCTCAATTTCGCGCAATCCTCGCTACGGACGCTTAAGTCCGACAGGCTCCTGGTCTGAACACTTGATGCCCAGTGGATAATATCCCTGCCAGTGTTCATAATATTTTTCAGACCTGAGTCTGTCAGTGGCAGACTCCCGGTAAAGACCCCGCAGTCTGTTATAGAAGGATCAGAGAATATACATGCATCCAATACTTGACTATGACGTAGTAATCATTGGCAGTGGCGCAGCGGGACTGACACTGGCACTGCACCTGGACAGCCAACTGCAAGTCGCCATTCTCAGTAAGGGCGAGTTAATGGCCGGCTCTTCAGCCGGAGCCCAGGGTGGTGTCGCTGCTGTTCTGGACACACAACAAGACAGTCTGGACAAACACATAGAAGATACACTCGTTGCAGGTGCCGGACTCTGCAGGGAGTCCACTGTCAGGCACGTTGTAGAACAGGGTAATGCCAGCATCCAGTGGTTGATTAACCAGGGTGTCCCCTTTACCCGTGAAGAAGAAGATGAAAAAAACTTTAACTTTCACCTGACCCGTGAAGGCGGTCACAGCACCAGAAGAATTATTCATGCCGCCGATGCGACCGGCAGAGCCATTTCAGAAACCCTGATCGACAAAGCCAGAAAACAACCCAACATTCATCTCTATGAACACCACCTGGCCATTGATGTCGTTTCTACCAACAAACTGGGCCTGGATGAGCAAAGGTGCGTCGGGGTCTATGTGCTGGATATTCATTCAGACCAGGTAAAACTGTTCCGTGGACGTGCACAGGCTATTGCCAGTGGCGGAGCCAGCAAAGCCTATCTTTTTACCACTAATAGCGATGGTGCCAGCGGAGATGGTATTGCCATGGCTTGGCGTGCGGGCTGCCGGGTTGCCAATCTGGAGTTCAACCAGTTTCATCCCACCTGTCTGTTCCATCCCAAGGCCAAGTCCTTCCTGATATCAGAAGCGGTCCGTGGAGAAGGTGGTTTGCTGGTTCGTCCTGATGGAACCCGCTTTATGGATGACTACGACCACCGTGGCGAGCTGGCCCCCCGGGATATTGTTGCCAGAGCCATTGATCATGAAATGAAAAAGCTGGGTGCAGACTGTCTGTTTCTGGATATCAGTCACAGGCCACGGGATTTTATCACTTCCCACTTTCCGAATATTTATGAGCGGTGTCTGGAATACGGGATTGATATGACCCGTGAACCTCTCCCCATCGTTCCGGCGGCCCACTACACCTGCGGTGGCATTCTTGTAGACCTTAACGGTCAAACGGACCTTCCGGGACTTTACGCCATCGGCGAATGTTCATTTACCGGCCTGCATGGTGCTAATCGTCTGGCCAGCAACTCACTGCTGGAATGTTTCGTCAGCGCCAGAAGTTGTGCCGAAAACATCAACCACACCATCGCTGATCAACCGCCCTGCCCTGAAATTCCGGTGTGGGACGACAGCCTGGTGAGCGACTCTGATGAAAATGTTGTCATCTCACACAACTGGGACGAACTCAGACGCTTCATGTGGGACTACGTTGGCATTGTCAGAACGACCAAACGCCTGCTTAGAGCCAGAAACCGCTCCAGATTGTTACAGCATGAGATTCATGATTTTTACAGCAACTTCAAGATTAGCAATGACTTGATTGAATTGAGAAATCTATCTCAGGTTGCGGAATTGATTATTGAATGCGCTCTTTCCCGGCAAGAGTCACGGGGATTGCATTTCAATCTGGACTTCCCCTTCACACAGGATCACAGCAAGGAAACTACCCTGATACCGGAAAAT
Organism: Endozoicomonas sp. 8E; assembly: GCF_032883915.1. Lineage (NCBI taxonomy): Bacteria > Pseudomonadati > Pseudomonadota > Gammaproteobacteria > Oceanospirillales > Endozoicomonadaceae > Endozoicomonas > Endozoicomonas sp. 8E. The sequence continues at coordinate 4,057,638 of NZ_CP120717.1, forward strand.
TTTGTACCGGAAAACGCCATTAAGTTTTAATACCTCCAAAGGGCTGAAATCCACAGGCTTATTGACGAGAAATTTTTCTAAGCCTTGGGTTCCAGCTCTTCAGAAAGAGACGCATGGTTCCTTCTCTGTTCCGGCGATATCAACATCGCCCCAAGACAACCGGCAACCCCAGCGACCATCAGATAAAATGCTGGTGCTGCCTGCAACTGTGTCACTCGAATCAACCCCATTGAGATAACCGGGCCAAATCCGGCAAAAATCATGGCAGCTATATTGTAAACGAGAGCCACTCCGGTAAAACGGATGCTTACTGGAAAGGCCGATACCAGTAACAAAAAGGAAATAGCATCAATACTTCCCCATAAGATGGCTCCAATGAGAGCAGTCACCGCCAGATTCGCATCGCCAGAAGCATACCAATGAAAAAGTGGCCAGGCCGTCACAACGATCAGAAAAGAAGACCCCAGCATCAGATAGCGCCTGTCTAACCGATCAGCCAGCCAGCCCGTCAGCAGGCATACAGACACTCCGACAAACATACTGATCCCATTGGCCACCGCCACTTCTCTGGCCGAATAATCAAGCAGCCCTGTCAGATAGCCAGGCATAAACAGGACCAGGATTGTCACAGAAACCAGCACCGGCATAACCAGCAGAAATCCGGTAAAAATTTTTGACTTGTATTGCTTCAAAAGGGTGCGCACTGGCACTCTCTCTGCTGCACCCCGAGCCAACAGCAGCCTGAAAGCTTCCGGCTCCACAAAATGTCTTCTGACGACATAACTGACAGCCCCGAGAGATCCACCCAGTATGAAGGGCACTCGCCAGCCCCAATCAATCATTTGCTCCACCGTCAACAGATAAACAAGAACCCCTTGCAGGCCAATACCCAGAAGAGTTCCAGTCATAGTGGTTGCACTCAGGATACTGACAGCAAAACCCTTTGATTGCGCAGGAACGGTTTCATAGAGATAAATGAAGGCACCACAAAGCTCACCTGCAAAAGAAAACCCTTGCAAAAAACGTAAAACAGCAAGGAGTAGAGGTGCCAGCAGCCCCCACTGGGCGTAACCGGGTAGCAGGCCAATCAATAATGTTGAGATAGCCATTAAGAGAATGGTGACCGTAAAACTGGATTTACGGCTATGGCGATCTCCCCAGTGACTGAAGGCGATAGCCCCAATTGGCCTGGAAATGTACCCAAAGGCAAAAGTAATAAAGGTATTAATGAGTGAACTGGTAGTACCAGAAGCTGGAAAAAAAACCTGAGAGATATAGACCACCATGTACGCATACACAGTAAAGTCGAAGGCTTCAAGGAGTCCGCCCATTGATGTAATCGCTACTACCTTTTTCTGGGACAAAGCCATAGCTAACTCTCTGAAAAATTCATCAGTAATATTGCAAAAAAATGACTTAACTTAATCTCAATAGGTCTGCAAAAAAGCATCAGATATCATCTCTCCGCTTCTGGGAGCCTGTTTCAGAATAGCACCCATCAAGAAGCCTCTCGGACTCATGACTGTCCTACGCGGCAACGCAGGAGCAGTTGCCGCCCAGGGCAGTTTATTCTCAGTCAGGCTCCAGGTGCATCACCGATCATTAGCCATAATCATAGACAGCTCTTTGAGACGTAAAGTAGGAGGCAGGAAGTCATGAAAGCCCACAGAAATTGCTGCCTCTATCAACTGGGCGATGGAATGCACATCAAACTTTTTCTTCAGATGCTCAATGTGGGACCGGATAGTATTTTCAGACAGTGACAGAATGCCGGCAATTTGCTTGATCTGCTGGTTACAAATCAGGAAGAACAGCACCTCGGACTCTCTGGGACTCAGGTTGGGCATGACACCCACACGAAATGTTGACTGACCTCTGGCTCGACCGTCCAGCTTCATCAGACAACGGATATTCATGGCTGCTTTCATCCATGAGTGGGTCACCGAATAACCATGGCTGAGCACACCGTCTACCTGGTGCAGATGGTTGTAGTGAGGTTTTTTCCTGGAAATGTAGGCAAACCAGCCATTTCCTCCCGGATGCACATTAAGGACAGTAATCTCTTTTTTTTCCCTGATACAAATGTTGTTCTGCTCCACAATCTGGTCAGCACAGCGAGAGAATATGGGTGCTGGAATCTCTGAAAACCGTTTTCCACAGAGTTTGTAGCGGCGTGGAATACCGTACAACCGAAGAGAGTGCTCATTCATATAGAACGCTCTGGCATGGCAATCATGTACACCCCAGGCCTGCATGCGGTCGTGCTCCATAAAATGCATAAAGTCACTGGAGAGCTCCGGAGCAGAAGGTAAGTTATCGATAGAGGTCATTTTGTTATCACAATCAGTATGACTCAATACACCAGGTTTGCTCCTGCCCACCGTGGCCAGGCATAAAAAATTACAATCTGGACAACACTCTGAAATACTCACCGAAAGCCAGCTCAAAGCGACATGAGTCACAATCCATTCAGTTGCAATTCAAGGCAAACCCAACCTGCGAATGAACAAGGATAGACCAATATTGACCATCCCTGTGCGATCGATCATATTTTTAAAAAATAAACATGAGCATCATTAATTTAATCATTAAGAGAATAACGATTAAAGAACATACAGACTCCATTGCCCTCAGCTCTCAGCTATTTACCTGCTGTGGCACAATAAACTTTAATCACCCCGTTTCGCAAGCAGGCCCGATAAATCATTTTATTTAAATAGAAATCAATTGATTTACCTTGAAAGCAAGAACTTAAAAACTTCTGACAATGATTGAGACCATAAAAATCACGCAAAACACGCAAAACACTTAATGAAAAAGAGGATAATTAAAACAGGCCCTGAAACCGTCTGCTATTTCAGAACCTTTCATGCCTGCCGTCCTGATCCTCTTAATACGGCTCTGTAACTTTCCTCTATAAACTCTATGGTAATCTTTCACGAGGGTTTTGATTGGACAGGCAAAAATATGCTGTCTAAGCTTCCTGCTGCTCTTGGCATTCAAGCAAGCTATTGTGTCCAGAGAATAACCTTTGTTTTTGGCTTTTATCCTTTAAGATGGTTTGCATGATTCATGAAGATACTTTCAAGTCTATTTCTAGCCTTGGTGCTACCTTTTTGCGGTTCTCTCTGGGCTGCGAATAATGAAATCTCAGACGACGGCCTGCCGCCATACAATCTTCGTGACTCTAGCGTTCATGAAAAAGTCAGTGCTGTTTCTGAAAGGGATAGAAGGGAGGCACTAACTGGCGGAGCTTCCTCTGGAGGCAGTTCAAAAGAGGGCGAATACAAGGAAGGTAGTTACAAAAAAAGCGGTCACAATCTGACAAGATACTTAAAGTCATTAGTAACAAAAGCCAGAATTAAACTCACAAAATTCATGAACGGCTACTTGATGACCACCCCTAAAAAAATATCTGTCTCCATAAACCCGATAGGTAAGACCATGCGAGGGAGTCAACCAATAAACAAAATTGAGTCCAAAGTCCGCTTTCAGAATAAAGAGTCTAATTTTATTTACTACACTCTCCGTGGGCATGCATTGCGGGAGCATTTGTTCCATCTGGTTTTAATTGAAGAACCGGAAGACTCTTCAAAATTGTATCTTGGATACTATGAAGAGGATGAAGACAGTGTTATTAATACCACTGCTTTAAGTTCAACTCCAGCGTCCATCTTTCTAAAGAATGTTTTAGAAAAATCTGACACATCGGCTTCTGCAATCAATGGAGCCAGCACCAATATCACTGTCTTACCGCCTCTTTCAGGGCAATCTGCAAACGACACCTTGATAAAGACTAATCTTACTTCCCGCAATACAATCGGGTTACAGGGTTTGATGCCAAAAGAGCCTGAGCTTAAGCCCTTCAGACCCATACTAAATTTGGAAAAAGGGCAGGATTATTCAATCGAAGTAGTCTGGAAATCAAAGGATGCAATAACATCAGTTACAATGTCTGACACCAGTAGTATGACGTATACAACAACCAGTACTTCACCAACAGCGTCTTCATCGATACAGCCTTCACCAGTAGAGTCTTCATCAATATTGCCTTCGACAAAACAAATACAGCCAGTCCCATTGGCGGCAATTCCCGAAAATGTCGGCACAGAGATTATTATCAAAGATAAAGAAGGGATGACTCTGGCAACAGTAAATCTTGATCTGGAGCCGGGTTATTTTTCGCTCAGTGATGAAAACGGATATTTGCTAGAGTACGGGATTGATGGGTTCGGGATTCATCAGCTCACTAAAATTCAAACTCATATTCAATATGTGAAAAAAAACCGATCTACTCCTGATCCGGCAAAACCTGAGCCTGAATTCATGTATAATTTTATCGCGGGACTTGTAGGATTTGCAGTAGGCTGTATTGGTTTGGTAGCACTGATAAACCATTGTAATAATCGTTCCCCCACGAGACTTCATGAAGCGCCTTTATAAAAAGAATCCGGGTTTGTTTATACGCTCTCTTTTCCTAGGGTTGCAGGATTAATGGCAGTTACAGCTTTTCCTTTATAACGAAATTTTACTGATAGTTTAGAGCAGGGAAGCCCCATTATTCGTTATGACAGCAATGCAAGCAAATATTCGTGGCTGCTTTCATAAGTACTCAACCATTCATGTAATCCACGAGTCCTTTTATTGGACAAGTAAAAATACGCTGTCTAGGCTTCCCGCTAGTCTGAACATCCGGGTAAGCTGATGTTTCCAGCGAACAACCTTTTTTTGGTTTTTAACCTCTTCAGGTGGTTACCATAATTTATGAAGATACTTTCAAGCCTGCTTTTGGCTCTGCTGCTCCCTTTTTGTTCTTCTCTTTGGGCTGAGAATGATAAGATCAGAGCAAATAGTTTGTTGCCATACGACTCTCATGAGTACGACGTTTCTGAACAAGGTGACGTTGTTTCTGAAAGGGATAGAAGGGAGGCGCGAAGAGATGGCGGCTCTTCAGGAGGCACTCACAAGCTAACAAACTACATAAATTCATTAGCATCAGGAGCCAGAGTTAAACTCACAAAATTCTTGAAAGGTTACTCCCTGACTACCTCTAAACAAATATCTGTCTCCGTAAACCCGCTGGGTCAGTCCCTGCGTGGGAGTCAGTCAATAAACAAAATTGAGTCAAAAGTCCGCTTTCAAAGTAAAGAGTCTGATTTTCTTTACTACACACTCAGGGGGTATTCATTACAGGAGGCTTTGTTCCATCTTGTTTTAATTGAAAACCCGGTCGATTCCTCAAAATTGTATCTTGGTTACTATGAAGAGGATGAAGACAGCGTTATTGATACAGCTGTTTCCAGTTCGACGGCTGCGCCCATTTATTTGCAGGATGTTTTAAATAAGTCTGACACGCCAGTTTCCAATGGTTCTGCCACCAATAGCACGGTTCTACCACCTCACTCAGGTCTGTCTTCAAACGACACTGTTATAAATGCTAATTCGACTTCCCATAATACCACCGGATTACAGGGTTTGATGCCAAAAAGGCGTGAGCTTAAGCCCTTCAAACCCATTCTAAGTTTGGAAAAAGGCCTGGATTATTCGATCGAAGTCGTCTGGAAATCAAGGGCTGAAAGAACGTCGGTTACCCTGTCTGACACTGGTACAATGACGTATACAACAATCAATCCTTCTCCAACCCGGTCTTCATCAATATCCTCTTCGATGAGAGAATTACTGCCAGACGCCTTAGCGGCCATTCCCGAAAATGTCGGCACACAGATTATTATCAAAGATCAAGAGGGGATGACTCTGGCAACATTAAATCTTGATCTGGAGCCTGGTTATTTTTCGTTCAGCGATGAGAAAGGAGATTTGCTGGAGTACAGGATTGATAGGTTCGGGATTCATCAGCTAACTAAAATTCACACCGAAACTGAATATATGAACAAACACGATGAACACTATGATGAGCACTATGCTTATTTAGTCTTTGATAAAGAACATATCAGTTCAGCGGAGATCCCGGCTGCCGGGTCATTTGCCGGGTTTGTAGTAATCGCCGGTGCTTTGATATTATATTATAAATACAGGGCTCCGAGACTTTATCAAAGAACTTTCCAAAGCCCCTGAGTTTCTTTCTTTGCTTCCCTTTTTCTCCAGTTGCAGCATAAGTACGCAACAGCTTATGCTGCCCGGGCAACCTGATATTTTTTTAACAACAGCTACGGAAGAGATCTTATTGTTAATCAGTGTAAGTTGCATAGATTGCACTTTTTCTGGTGCGACATCCTTTTTCAACGATATTTTACAGATAGTTTGGTGCAGGGAGCACCCCTATTCATCAACACCAAGCGCAACGAAATAAACACGAGTACCATTCATGCAGTCAACGAATACTTTGCTTGGAAAGCTAAGAATATGCTGTCTAAGATTCCCGCTAGTGCAGCCAGGTGTTGATATCCATATAACCCACTCGTTCCCATGCTCTGAGGTCGTCATTCCCGCGAAGGCGGGAATCCAGCGCCAACGGTGGGTCTCTGCCTTCCCGGGGATGGCAAGGCCAGGGGGGCACCGGGCAGTAGGGTTCTGGTGGTGAGTCAGTGTGGATTCCCGCCTTCGCGGGAATGACGAGAATGAAGCCGCGAATGACGAGAATGAAGCCGCGAATGACGAGAATGAAGCCGGGAATGACGGGGGTCAACTCGTTCCCACGCTGGAGAGAGTTTTGCGACAGCCTCTGGAGCATGGGAACGAGGGGAATCCACGAGTCCTTTTACTGGACAAGTAAAAATACACTGTCTAGGCTTTCCGCTAGTCTGAGCGTACCGGTAGGCTGTTGCTTCCAGCGAACGACCTTTTCTTTTGGTTTTTAACCTCTTCAGGTGGTTTGCATAATTTATGAAAAAACTTTCGAGTCTGCTTTTGAGCTTGGTGATCCCTTTTTGTTCTTCTCTTTGGGCTGAAAATGATAAGATCAGAGCAGATAGTCTGTCGCCATACGACCCTCAGGAGTACGACGCTTTTAAAGAAGATGATGTTGTTTCTGAAAGGGATAGAAGGGAGGCGCAAACGCAAAGAAGAGGTGGTAGCTCTTCAGGAGGCGCATACAAGCTAACAAACTACATAAAGTCATTAGCATCAGGAGCCAGAATTAAACTCACAAAATTCTTGAAAGGTTACTCCCTGACTACCTCTAAACAAATATCTGTCTCCGTAAACCCACTGGGTCAGTCCCTGCGTGGGAGTCAGTCAATAGACAAAATTGAGTCAAAAGTCCGCTTTCAAAGTAAAGAGTCTGATTTTCTTTACTACACACTCAGGGGGTACTCATTACAGGAGGTTTTGTTCCATCTGGTTTTAATTGAAAACCCGGAAGATTCCTCAAAATTGTATCTTGGTTACTATGAAGAGGATGAAGACAGTGTTATAGATACAGCTGTTTCCAGTTCAACGGCTGTGTCCATCTATTTGCAGGACGTTTTAAAGAAGTCTGACATGCCGGTTTCAGTCAACAATGGTACTAACACTAACAGCACGGTTCTAACACCTCATTCAGGTCAGTCTTCAAACGATACTTTTATAAATGCCAACTTGACTTCCCATAATACCACCGGGTCACAGGATCTGATGCCAAAAAGGCGTGTGTTTAAGCCCTTCAAACCCATTCTAAGTTTGGAAAAAAAGCTGGATTATTCGATCGCAGTCGTTTGGAAAGCAAGGGCTGAAAGAACGTCGGTTACCCTGTCTGACACTGGTACAATGACGCATACAACAATCAACCCTTCATCAACCCGGTCTTCATCAATATCCTCTTCGACGAGAGAATTACTGCCAGAAGCCTCAGCGGCCATTCCTGAAAATGTTGGCACACAGATTATTATCAAAGATCAAGAGGGGATGGCTCTGGCAACATTAAATCTTGACCTGGAGCCGAATTACTTTTCGTTCAGCGATGAAAACGGATATTTACTGGAATACAGGATTGATGGCGATGGGATTCATCAGCTCACCGAAGTTCAGACCGATACTGAATATGTGAATGGTAACGGAAACAGAAATAGAAACGGAAATCTGGCAAAACCCGAACCTGCCTGCTCAATCCATTGTGCTTTGGCGTTAGTCGTCGCGATTGGTCTAGGTTGCATGGGTTTTGCAATAATAATAGTCAAGTATCAGGATCGTCGACTCGAGAGACAACATTATAGATTCCAGTGAAACCTGTTGAGTGAATAATCCCCTTCGATTCAGAGGCTGTCAATTTCTTCCTTTAGTCATCAACAGCAAGCGCAACCTCAAAGCATGCAGCGATTCAGGATGATCAGAGTCTCTAAAAAAATTCACCGAATAATTTCGCTCATCCTCCCCACGAAATCTCAGGCACATCAGCCAGGGTAATACCAGCCATTCCCCTCTTGGCCGACAGGACTGCCAACCTTTATGAGTCTCGATAAACCATCGATCTCCATGCCAGCGAATAGCCAGCACACTGGTGCCAATGCTCTTTTTTAGCCGCAACAGATAATAATGAATGGCGAAGGCATTCAGGCCTGCAAAAAACAATAGGGAGTAAGAAAAATCAAGTGAGGTGAAAAACAGTGCCAGACTGGATAACAGATAACAAAAAACAGCTAGTATGAAGTGACGAACAGAAAGGCCTGCCCGCACTTCAATCAGAGTATCATTGGATGCTAACCGCATCCTTCAAACCACTCGCTAAACCACTACGGGCATATTGCAGAACTTTATCCACCATACTCGCCAGCCCCGGGTCCTGAGGACGACCATCTCCCATAAACCAGGCAAACAGATCCGGATCTTCACAATCAATTAATTTCAAGTAGACAGACTGATCTTCTACAGACAGTTTTTTAAAAACCTGATTGGTGAAGGGCTCGAGCAAGACATCCAGCTCCAGCATACCGCGTCGACTGTGCCATTGCAGGCGTCTGAAATCATCAGCGCTCAACATTATCGCAATACTCCCTTGATTGAGTTCGATAAACAGGTACAGAAAGTCTTGTCACAGGACCAGAAGCCTGTCTAAGAGTAGACAAGACAAGCATCTTGTTTCCAGCAACGAGTATTATACGGTTTAGTTAGAGTCCTGAATACTCTATATTATGACGACTAGCATTCACCCGCCCTTATCTGTATCCATTGCCACCCAGCGGGGATACTGAAATCAGCATACTGTCTATAACGAAACATTGTAGAGAATGGATCATGACTAACGATCGAGAAGAAAGATTCCAACAGTTTTTTACTGAACGGGGCGCTCGTTATGAAAACGGCAAACTGCTTGACTTTGGTGAGGCCTCTTCAACAGCCGAACCGGAAAGCCCGATATTATCTGTTCTGGATCAAAAAGCACTTTTGCAGGTTTCTGGCCCGGATAGTCTGAAATTTCTCCAGGGACAACTCACCTGCAATCTTGATACGCTTGTGACTGACCAGTTTTGCGGGGGAGCGGCCTGCACCCCCAAAGGCAGAATGTTCACCAGCTTCAGACTGCTCATGGCCGGTGAAGACCAATTTATGATGGCTATGCATCAGGGACTGGTTGAGAGCACCCGCACTGGCCTGGGAAAATACGCTGTTTTTTATAAAACCGAACTGACCCCTGACCAGAAGTATGTTTGTCTGGGACTTTCCGGGAATGCTGTTGAAGAGAAAATTGCCGGTCTCTTTAATGACGTTCCCGATGGCAACAGCACTCTCAATATTGATCAGCAAGGTTGGCTTCTGAATGTTTCCGGGAGCCTGAATCGTTTTGAACTCTGGATTACCTTCGAGCATCTGGCAACACTCTGGGACAAACTCACTGAGCAGTTCTCACCCGCAGGGCATCAGCACTGGCAGCTGCTGAACTGCCTGGCAGTTGAACCCTGCCTGTCACCGGAAACCGCAAATAATTACATTCCGCAGCATCTGAACCTGCCCTCACTGAAAAGTGTCAGCTTCAGAAAAGGCTGCTACACCGGCCAGGAAATAGTTGCCCGCATGCAAAATCTGGGGCAACTGAAGAGTCGTTGCCATCGCCTCAGCTCAGACCAACAGCTGACGCTGGAACCTGATACGCGCCTGTTCAATAGCGCAGGCAAAGCTATAGGTGAAGTGATTGAGAGCGTTCAAACCGGACAGGGAACCGAACTGCTGGCAGTGATTCGAGTTGAATCCGCCCAGGAAAATGATATTCGACTGAACGGTGGTGAAGGACAAAAACTCAATTGTCAGCCACTGCCTTACGAAGTGAATCCCAAACAGGAACTGCAATTTTAAAAAGTGTTTAAGTACTCAGCCATACGGAATCGAATATTTCTGGCTTATTGGGCAGGTGCTCTGCAAGGCGCAACGACGGGAACATAGCAAGCTATGTGACCAGAGTTGCAACGCAGCACGACTGCATGGATGCAGGAGCTAGAGCAACGCAGGAGCAGTTGCCGCGAGTGCCTGAACAATGAGTCAGAAAATATGATTTCGTATGGTTGAGTACTTAACTGCCAGTGAGCTCTAAACCAGGGTACCTGCACATTAACAGGAGGTACCTCTGGCTTCAGATACTCTGAATGCCACCAGCTGAATACTGAGCATTCATTTTCTTCAGCTATTCCCTACGAATAATCAAAAACCATTGTCGTTTTTCCTGAAACCTCCACAAGCCGGTAATCTGTGTTTCCAAGTAGCGCTACCGGCTTGAATGAACAAACAATCCAAAGATGTAAATTTCATGTCGTTTTGGAGAACGTTTTAGCTTTATTTATGAAATATCCGGTCTAGGATGAGTAGCGCCCTTAAAATGAATGGTTACGGCACGGATGCTTTTGTTTTAACTTTTAAAAATCAGGCAGAGTGCAGTTATGAACATTTCCAGATCCGGGTCAGGGGTCGCGATATTGTCAGCAATCTATGCCCTCTCTTGTCATGCTTTCTCCACAGGTGGTTCAACGGACAGTTCCATCGTTACAGAGGTTTCAAGTTGTTCTGAATTAACCCGTAGTGTCGACAGGGATGTGTGCAGCCGCCATTTACCTGCTTTTGAGGCGCTTATCAGGGAAAAGAGCAATCAGGTATCTCCGTCAACAGCTTTGCCAGGGACTTCTTCAGACTCTTCTTCAGGTATTCCCCCAACTTCTACTCCAATGTCTGAGCCAATGCCTGAAACAATCAAGATAATAAAAATATCTGCGTCAACACAAAAACCGGGTCATGAGTTTTTTAAAACTTCGCATCCAACATTGTTTATCTTTGATGCAGAGCAGTCGCCCGGTAAGGGAAAACCCGCCGTCTATGAATTACCACTGTCAGAGTCCATAACTGGCGATCACATGAGAATCAACAGTTTTCATCTGCCAGATAACTCAGCTTTTGTGGGGAACGGAGCAGATATTCTGCCAGAATTTGTGATTGAGGGAGGTCTGCAGAATCATTTTGTGATGTCGGTACCTCATCATGATTCTGTCTATTATCTGGCGAATATCGAAATTAATTCCAGAAAGCCTCTGGATAAAAGCGTTTCAACAACAGCTGCCACGGGACAGTCCGATACAACCCCGACCACACAGTATTATACACCGACAGGTATTATGGATCTGAGGGGCGCGGGTATTTTTGTTGCAGACAACATCAGGGTGGTAGTGGATCCGGCAGATAACGAGATGGGGATTAAACCGATATATCTCGGTTGTGCCCGTTATGATGACAGGGGAACAGAGGCAAATTTCATCTATCGATTTATGCACTCTGAATTTGATCTTCTGCAAGACGTACAGAGTTTAACCGGCATTCAGAACGCTGCATTGAATGTTGAATGTTTTGAGCAAACAGGGCAAGTACACTTGACCCTGAAAAACACTAAAACCGTCATAGCTGTACCCATTGGAACTGACACTCCCACACCCGGATCGCGACCAAGCAGTAGTGTGTTGTTCTCCATGAACTTATGGCCCAGAGAAAATGTTCTGAGCTTTGTCGATGCTACCTGTAACAGTGTCGTTGATCAGCATGGTAATGATCTATCCATTGACTCAGCTAATCCAGCAGATCCTTATCACTATATGGGTGGCGTTTTTGGCAGTAATAACTGTTCCAATAGCAAAATGGTTAAGGGACCCTTTGGATTAAAAAACAGAGAGCAGGCATGGGGTTGGATATCGGTTGCCGACACCGATCAACACAGTTGTACGACTCTGTTTGAGAAGGTTTATCAATCAGGATTTGCTTCAGTGAGCACATGGGCCCGGGCGGGTTTTGATGTTAAGTGTGATTCTTCCGTGCTAACACCCGGCTCATCACCCGCATTCATTCCTGATGCAGGTGATACGGGCGCTATGTTTATTAATAATATTGAAACAGCAAGATTACAAAGATTAGAAAGCTTAGCCACATGGGAAAAAGTCGGCTTAGGTGCTGGACTCTCTATTTTGAATCAGGCTATTACTCAAACCTGGTTCCATCTTTCAAAACTTATCAAGCAGGCCTGGATAAGACGTACCAGTCAGGTATTAGCGGCTACATTGGGTTTGGGTCTTCCGGCTCTCCCGTTGTTACCGGAATGTATTATTGGATTGAGAAGAAGGTCAGGACATAACCCACCAGGAGATCCTGGTCTATTGGGACGTCCAGATCTATATCAACCAGGTAATTTGTTAGCGATATCTTCCGTTACTCAAGGATCTGTTGCTGAATTAGCTGTTTCCATAGCGCATGATGAGCGTTGGCCCACCCACGACAAAACTTCCATCACTGGTGAAGAACAGCTTGATCACTTTATTACCCGCAACGGGATGACCTTTGCGGGCACACATTTGATCCTCGATTTTTGGGGAGCTGAAAAGCTGGATCACCCAGCTCTGATGGAACAAGCGCTGCGTGATGCAGTTGCAAAGGCAGGTGCTACCTTGTTGCATATCCATCTTCATCGCTTCGAGCCTAATGGAGGCATTTCTGGCGTTGCCATACTGGCTGAGTCGCATATCAGTGTGCACACTTGGCCAGAGAGGGATTTCGCGGCGTTCGATATCTTTGTGTGTGGTGATGCTAAGCCAGGATTAGCGATTCCGGTATTAAAGGCCGCCTTTAATCCTGACTCGGTTAATATGGTTGAGCACTTGCGCGGTCAGGTGCTCAGCGAAAGTGAGTAAAGCTTTTATCATTAAGCGGATATACCCATGGGCAAGTTTTTCAAAGAACCTTTTTACGATGCGCTGTGCCGAGAGTATAGCGTCGACAAAATGTACTTTAAAAGTGATGAACCGGCCGTAGTTCAATGGACACACAAAAATATTAGATACCATTAAGGTGTGTCCAAATGTCTGGAAAGAATTAAATTGTCGGGAATTGCTGCATTTTCTTAATGCTCGATTTCTGACTGAAAATCCTCAAGAATCTGCTCAGCTACTTCAAAATCATAGACTCTGATGCTTTTCTGCAGTCTGTCCAGTTTCTGTCTGTCAACCTTACCGTTCAGTCCGCCAACCAGTTCAGACAGAGACTCTGATGCAGAAACATCGCCTTCCTGTAGTTGAGTGATCATGGAACTCATCAGAAAGGACAAGCGTTCAACCTCGACCATACCTTCGCCTATAACTTCCTCTTCCGGGCCGTTCTCGACCAGCTGCTTAAGACTCTCCATCACTTCGTTAAAGGCATGCTCAAAACTTTCAACCAACACTTTTGAAGGCAATTCATCCCCGTTTCTCAAGGCCGCCTCCAAACGAGCCGCGGTAATATGCAACTGTTCTGCCCCAAGGCTGCCTCCAGCCCCCTTGATTCCATGTACAATAAAACAGGCACCCTGCCAATCCCGTCTATCCAGACAATTCAAGAGCTTCTGCAAGTCTTCTCTCTGATCCAGATAAAAGTTCACCAGCAACTGCCGGTATAAATCGACGTTCCCTCTAACCCGGTTCAGACCATTGTGGAGATGAATACCTTCCAGTTTCTCAAGATCTTCTGCAAACGCTTTCTGCTCTGATGCATTTGTTACAGCGAGGCTTGATGACTTTCCTTGTTCAGGCACCTGAAGCCAGCGATCTACCATTTCCTGCAACTCAGCAGGATTCAAAGGTTTGGAAATGTGATCATTCATCCCCACTTGCAGGCAACGCTCACGATCACCGGTCATGGCATGGGCCGTCATGGCAACAATCGGCAGATCTTTATCACCTGAATTTCGACGTATGACTCTGGTGGCTTGATAACCATCCATCAGGGGCATCTGAATATCCATGAAGACCAGATTAAAAGTTTTGGATTCAAGAATATCTACAGCCTCCTGACCATTATCTGCCAGGGTCACTTTCAGCCCCATACCTTCGAGCAGCTCACGGGCTACCTGCTGGTTAATCTCATTATCTTCCACCAGCAGAATATCACCATTGAACGTCTGCTTGCCGGCATTAGTGTCAATACCTTTGCGGCCGCCACCCGAGCTTTTATAATCAAGGGTGCGGAGGATGGTTTCTATCAACACAGAGCTGCTGGCAGGCTTGATCAGGAAAGCGTCCACCCTGCCAGAAGCTCTGACCATCACCTCTTCACGACCGTAGGCTGAAACCATGATCAATACAGGTGTAGAGTCAAGATCCATCGCTCTGATCTGTTCTGCCAGCTCAATGCCATCGGTACCAGGCATTCGCCAGTCCAACAGAGTCACGGTAACCGGATTATTCGAGTCAACATTGTGCTCTCTCAGGATATTAAGAGCCATTGAACTGTCACTGGCTTCCAGGGTTTCACAGCCAAAACTGTTGAGCTGGCTAACCAGTATCTTCCGGGCCTCATCCGTGTCATCGACGACCAGCACTCGCGTGCCGACCAGTGCCTGATCGTTAAGCCCAATCGGTACACCCAGACCCAGCTCAACATCAAATCTGAAGGTACTGCCCTGATCAATTTCGGACTCCACCTCAATATCACCATTCATCATATTGACCAGACTTCGACAGATGGCCAGACCAAGACCCGTACCCCCAAACTTACGGGTAGTGGAGCCGTCAACCTGAGAGAAAGACTCAAACAGTCGGGCCTGATGCTCATGACTGATACCGATACCGGTATCCTGTACTTCAAAACAGATTCTGGCGGTTTTTGAATTAAGCGACAGTAGTCTTACTAAAATCCTGACAGCCCCGACGTGGGTGAATTTCACAGCATTGTGAATCAGGTTAATCAATACCTGTCCAAGACGCAGAGGATCACCCCGGAGGTGGTCCGGAACATCCGGTGCAATGTCGTAGCTGAGTTCAATACCCTTCTCCTCTGCCCTGACGTTGGTGATGTCATAAACATTGTCAAAAACATCCTCAAGATTAAAATCAATGGTCTCCATATTGAGCTTTCCGGCTTCAATTCTGGAAAAATCAAGGATGTCATTAATAATGCCCAACAGGGCATGGGCAGAGGACTGGATTTTGGTGACATAATCCTGCTGCTTGTCAGACATATCTGTTTGCAACACCAGGTGGCTCAGGCCAATAATGGCATTCATTGGTGTTCGGATTTCATGGCTCATATTGGCCAGGAAGTTACTTTTCGCCTGGTTAGCCTGGTCTGCAGCTTCTTTGGCTTTATGAAGCGTTTCTTCAGCATGCTTGCGGTCAGTGATGTCACGCCCGGTAGCAGAGAGATAACCTTCACCTTCATACTCCATATAGTTCGCCGTCACTTCAACCGGGAAAACCTTGCCATCATGGGTTTTGCGCAGGGTCTCATAAGTCATCGCCTTGCGCATGGTCAGCTGATCCCAGAGCCGCTCCCAGGAGGTTTCCGTCACCGCAGGATTGATATCCATGATGCTGAGTTCCATCACCTGTGAGGTGGTATAGCCCAAGGCGCGGCAAGAAGACTCATTCACGTATTTATGGCTGCCATCATGCCGGAACCAGTGAATGAAGTCAGCAGCCCGATCCAGCGTGAAACGGGCCATCGACAGTTCACGCTCACGTTCCTTCTGCTCGGTAATATCCACCATGGTGCCCACTGCCCGCAGTGGATGACCCCTGCTATCGCGGAAAACGACCTTACCTTTGTTCCTGACCGTAGCGTAACTGCCATCCTTGCGTCTGATCCGGTATTCATAGACGAAGGCTTTATCCGAGTGAGCAAACTGGTCGTTAAAGAAGTCAACGGTCGCAATCTTGTCATCTGAGTGGATCAGCCGACGCCAGCCCCCTGGTGTATTTATCAGCTCTCCTGCCTCATAGCCAAGCATACTTTGATATCGGGGACTGAAATAGATACGTTCATTAGCGACATCCCAGTCCCAGAGACCATCCGAAGCAGCATCCATCGCCAGCTGATAGCGCTCTTCACTGGACCTCAGGGCATCTTCGGAGAGTTGTCTTGAACGCGCAACAGCCACCAGTTCACTGGCCCTGCGCAGGAGATCCACTTCATCGCTCAATAATTCGTCTTGGGTCTGGCGATTGAGGAAAATGACCCCACCTATCTCTTCAGCGAATAACGTCATGGCCACATGAATCCCTGCTACCACCCCGTCCTTACTAATACTTCTCAAAGATTCGCTTTTGGCTAACTGTTCACTATCAACACTCAATTTCAGTGCTGCTATACCATCTTCAGATGGCTGACTTGCCTGACTGAGTGCATCACGGAGCAACTCATTCAGGTCAGACATTTTAAGAGTTTTCCTGTCGGACCAGAAATGTTCAATGGCTGCATGTCCATCCGTTCTCGAATAAACCAGAGCTATGTCGTAACTCATAAAGACAGCCAATTTTCGAAGGAAATACTGAACAGCCTCTTCAAGCGGTTTGTTAATGAACTTTCTGGAAATATCACTGAGCAGGCGGTCCAGATCTGAACGGGCTTTCAACTCTTCTTCGGCACGTTCCCTTTCACCGATTTCCAGAGTCAGCCTCCGGTTCCAGTAAATAATGAGAATCAGCGTCACAAAAATCAGTAACAACCCGATAAACAGCTCCTTATTAGGCTGCCATCTCAGTTCCGTAATAGAGACCCAGCGACTGTTAATCTGCGACTTCTCTGCCTCAGTCAAACTGTCGACCGTTTTCTGTAGAATGGAACCCAGCATGGGCCAGTCATTGCGACTGCCAAGAGCATATTCATATTCAAAACCTGCCTCACCCACCACGCGAAGATTGGTGACTTTGAGTCGATCAAGCTCAAAACTGGAAGCTGCAATGTCGGCAATCACCGCATCCAGGGCACCGCTGGAAACCCGGTTAATACCACCACTGAGACTGGCCACCGGCTTGAAATTAATACCGGGATTTTTCGCTCTAAAATAATCAAGAGAAGCACTGCCGGGCACATAACCCACATCGCGTCCTCTCAGATCCCGAATATTTTCAATGGTTTTATCCGAGGTTCTGGCCAGAATCACGGAAGGCACCCTGAACAACGGGCTGGTGAAGTCAAGATAGCGACTACGCTCGTCTGTCTTCTGTGCCATACCCAGCACATCGGTTTCGTGACGATAGGCACGACCCAGAGATTCGGTCCAGACCTTGGAGGGGTTGAGACGAAATGTTAAACCCAAACGATCTTCAAGAAGATGAATATAATCAACCGCTATGCCCTGATAATTCCCTTCTTCGTCCTGAAAAAGGAACGGAGGGTGATCCGCCTGCACATCAATCTGGATAATACGATTCCTGTCCAACCAGCGACGCTCCGCTTCGGTCAGGTTGACATTGGTAACGCCCTTGCCAAAATACCGGTTATCACTGTTAACAATCCAGCGTTCTTCAATCTTACGGTATTCTTCTGGCGAGATATCTCCCAGCCCAGTATTTACCAGAGTAATCAGATCATCTGTTCTATCGGCAGCTACTCCAGCACCAATCGCCTCATTCATATTGAAGTATTTGCCACTTTTGAGCTCACCGATCAGCCCCAGAGCGCCCAGGGCAGACTCAACCACCACAGGCTCAGCCAGGAGCGCATCAATATCACCCTTAAACAGACTCTGGATCAGCTCAATGACATTATCACGGGTTACCAGTTTGACCCCCGGAAGCCATTTTTCGACAAATTCTTCATGGCTGGAGTCTGTAACAACGCCCAGCCTTTTGCCTTCCAGATCAGGCCCCAGATCATTGAGAGTCTGGTTACTGCGATAGTAAATTCGTGAATTGATGCCATAGAATGGATTGGACATACGCATCCACTCACTGCGAGCCCGGGAGGGCGAAATACTCCCGAGAACATCTACCTTGCCACGCTTCAGTGCCTGAATGATCTCGGTTTGTTCTCCCATTCTAAAGCGAACAGGCGTAGAAGTTTTTTCTGACCACTTTCGCCAGATGTCTACGTACATGCCTGCCGGTTTACCCAGCGCATTCACAAAAGACAGCGGGGATGAGGCTGTTTCCAGAGCAATAGCCAGTTTGCCAGAAGTTTGGCCATCATCCCCAAGCCAGTTCTCGAATACCAGACTCTTGCGGTCTTGCGGTATCATTTCCATACCACTTTCAATGATAGAACCCAGGGCAGAACGTTCTTTATTAATCCCGGCCAGAAGTGAAACAGGGGTATTCAGAGGCGATTCATAAGGCGAGTATTCAGAGCTGACCCCCCGGCTTTCCAGATAATACCCCAATAAATCTGCATTACCGGCAAACAGCGTCACCTTCCGGGCAGCAATGTCGTCAATCATTAAATGTTGATTGTCATACTCTTTCAGACGGACATCAGGAAACCGCTTAATGATCCTGTCTTTCAAGTAGTCATTGTCCAGAATAGCCACCTGATGCTCTGACAACAGCTCCTCAATGGGTTTGGGGGTAATGTCGTTGCGGATAAACAAAGCCCTGCGACTCTGGAAAATCTCGCGGGTCATCACACCTATTTCGGTGACTTCATCTGCCGGCCCAAGCAGAGCAATGACATCAATTTCATTATTTTTAAGTAGATCGATCGCCTGTTGTCGAGCCATGGGATAGAACTTGACGGGCACGCCCACCTGTTCAGACCACTCCCGCCAGAGGTCGAGTATCAGACCGTCCGGTTCACCGGCATCATTGGTGAAAGCCCAGGGCAGAGAGTCTTGCGTATAAGCAATTTTCAGAGGTTTGAAATAACTGGAGTCCGACTTGAGCCTGCCGTCATCAGCCCGGGCTGAAAATGACAAAGTACAGAAAAAAATCAGGCTAACGAAGTAAAAAATCAGGCCACGTTTTCTTTTTATAGTGAAAACAGGCTCTTCACCGAAGGCTTCCAGACTGACCACCGGTTCAGGACTGTTTTCACGCTCAAGGCTTTTTAGAGCGTATGACATAAGAGCTCGTTCTGGGTCTATAGGACTTGGCACGAACATTTTACCTGGAATCAACGGCTATGCCACCGAGGGAAGTACGCAATTTTACAGACAAGAACCTAGAATGAATAAAGGAATACCTATTCTGGATGAATCATGGATATTGAAAAACGATCCCAACAAAGCCTTGATGAGAGTAAAAACTGCATTCTTGAGGCCCAAAACCTGATGGACAAAATGGCCGCCCTGCGAGGAAAGCTAAACATCCAGGAGGGCGCAGGCAGGCGCTACCTGCAAAGAATCAAGCCTGATGAAGCCAGCCTGAAAACCGCTGAAAAGGAAATTGCCAGCCAATACACAGGGAAAAGCAGCAACCCGGAAAGGAAGAAAAAGAAGCACAAGAACCTTATGAATGCCCTGCACAGACATGGCAGGGCCTGATCAGGAAGGCAGGCAGGCAGATTGTGTTTACTGACTGAAAGCATTGTTTTTTTCACCTTAAAGCCTTCGTACTCATCCATTTGTGTTGACATAACCCACCAGAACATGAAGAGTTAGAACCTTCATAGATACAGGCTGATTGTCCTTTCGTGTTCACTATTTATCACTCTAACCAGCTTGACCTGCTTAAAGACCTGCTGATTGACCTGATACAGCGGGACCCTCTTCCCAACCCACTGGAAGATGAACAGATTCTTGTTCAGAGTCCCGGCATGGCCCAGTGGCTTCGGCAGGAACTGGCTCAATCCATGGGCATTGCAGCATCTCTCAATTTTCCGTTGCCCGCCAGTTTTCTCTGGGACATGTTCGTCAAGGTGTTACCGGATGTCCCGAGACGCTCAGCCTTTAACAAGGAAGCCATGACCTGGAAGCTGATGTCATTGCTGCCCGACATGCTGGAGGAAGAGGCCTTCAAGCCTCTCAGGCACTATCTGGCCGATGATAGCGACACCGTGCGCTGTTACCAGCTGGCAGGCAAGGTAGCGGATATTTTTGACCAATATCTGGTCTATCGTCCGGAATGGATTGCTGACTGGGAACAGGGAAAGGATAAGACAGCAAGAGATCAGCTCTGGCAACCTTTACTCTGGCGAGCACTGGTCTCAAGAACGGCCGAAGC
Organism: Endozoicomonas sp. 8E; assembly: GCF_032883915.1. Classification (NCBI taxonomy): domain Bacteria; kingdom Pseudomonadati; phylum Pseudomonadota; class Gammaproteobacteria; order Oceanospirillales; family Endozoicomonadaceae; genus Endozoicomonas; species Endozoicomonas sp. 8E. The sequence continues at coordinate 4,077,944 of NZ_CP120717.1, forward strand.
GGGCCAGTCACACTGGCACCGGGCCAATATGCATCACAGTTTTTTGAGCGCGCTGGAGAATGACTCTCATAAACACTCTCTTCACAAACAAGACCTGCCCCGCAGGCTATTTGTTTTCGGGATTTCTGCACTCCCCCCGCATTTTGTAGAAACCCTGAAAGCACTGGGTCAGCAAACCGATGTCCATCTCATGGTCTGCAACCCCTGCCAATACTATTGGGGTGACGAAAAAGACCCTAAATATCTTGCCAGACTCGCGACCCGGCTCTTTAGTAAAAAAGTCAGCCAATCGATGGCTCATAAAGCTGAAGGCGCTTCACAACAGACTGACCTGTTCGACTCCCTGGTTGATGAGCAAAGCAACCCTCTGTTAGCCTCCATGGGCAAGCTGGGCAGAGATTACATACATCAGCTGCATGACCTGGACGCAACCGAGATCATGGCCTTTGTTGATGGTCAGGAAGATTCACTGCTGCACCAGATTCAGAAAGATATCCTCGACCTGACCGACAGAACTCTTGAAGGTCCCGTCACTATTGCCCCTGATGATCAGTCTCTGGTTCTCCATAACTGCCACAGTGCGCTCAGGGAAGTGGAAGTTCTTCATGACCAGTTGTTAAGACTGTTTGAACGGAATCCTGATCTCACACCCAGAGATGTTGTTGTCATGCTGCCTGATGTGGATCAATACAGCCCCTGGATTCAGGCTGTTTTTGGTGGACTGCCGGATCATCACAATAATCCACGCTATATCCCCTTTGCTATTTCAGATCGAAGCGCCCGCCAGGAATTTCCTCTGCTGAAAGGCTTACTGGAACTGCTTGACCTGGACAATCAGCGCTGTGGTGCCCAGGAAATGCTGGAACTTCTCGAAATTCCAGCCATTCAAAGACGCTTCCAGATTGATGAAAAGGGCTTTGAACTCTTGCGCCGATGGATCGATGAATCAGGCATTCGCTGGGGATTAAGCCCTGAACACCAGAGTGGCTTTGGCGTCCCACCAAGAGAAAGTAACTCCTGGCTCTTTGGCCTTAAGCGGATGCTGCTGGGTTATGCGCTGCCGGAAGAGGCCGGACTTTTTTCGGGTATACTGCCACTGGATTCTTCACAGGGAATGAATGCGGTTCTGAGCGGACAGCTGGCGGCTTTTGTTGAAGAAGCCTCTGAACTGATTCTGCAACTCAACGAATCTCGCTCCATTGAAAGCTGGACACTCTTTATCAATCAAATACTGGAAAACTTCTTTGAACCCAATGAAGAAGACGAATACGCACTGAAACTGGTCCGAAGCTCACTGGAACATCTGACAGAGCAAGTTCGGGATGCAGGTTATACCGACAGGTTATCCCGGCCCGTCTTACTGGATTACCTGACAGAACGACTGACCAGCGAACGAAGCAGCCAGAAATTTCTTTCAGGCCGTGTCAATTTCTGCACCCTGATGCCCATGCGATCCATTCCTTTCAAAGTGGTGTGTCTGCTGGGTATGAATGACGGTGCCTATCCAAGAAGCATTCCTCCGGCCGGTTTTGACCTGATGACAGAAAGCCCCCGACGGGGTGATCGCTCTCGCCGTGAAGACGACCGATACCTGTTTCTGGAAGCCTTGCTATCGGCCCGCCAGACGTTCTACATCAGTTACACGGGTCGAAGCATTAAAGACAACAGTGAACGCATACCCTCAGTACTGGTAACGGAACTGCAGGAATATTGCAGCCAGTTTTTCCCCGATGAAGGGGCTTTGCATCATCTGATCACAGAACACCGGCTGCAACCCTTCAGTCAGGAGAACTTCACCCCGGACAGCGGCCTGTTCAGTTACGCCAAAGAGTGGCTACCGAATGCCAGCAACCCCACTGAATCATCCGCTCCTTTTCTGGCTTCACCACTGAGCACTCGAGAAATGCCGGAAGCACTTGAAGTCCCGGAATTATTGAGATTCTTTCGTAATCCCAGCCAATATTTCTGCAACCGAAGATTAAAAGTCTTCTTCGAGCAGGGAGACACCCTGCTGGTCGAAACTGAACCTTTTGCCCTGGATGCACTGGATACCTATTGGCTCAAAACTTCCATGCTGGACACTCTATTGGCAGAGGGGAGTCTGGACAGCCTCCGGGAAAAATTAAACGCCACTGGCACACTCCCCCATGGAGCCTTTGGTGAGCTGCTTCTGGAAGACCAGCAGAATGCCATCTCTCCGCTCGTGGAAAAGCTGAGGGATGCCGCCCTTGCCCCCCTGGATGATATTGAGGTCAATCTGTCACTAGCCGGTATCAAGGTCACTGGCTGGCTAAAACAGCATTACTCATTTGCAGGTCACAATTCCGGGCTGCTGCGCTACCGGGCTGCGGGGCTTAAGGCAAAAGACAAACTCTTCGCCTGGATTGAACATCTCTTGTATTGTGCTTCTCTGGAAAGTGAATCACACAGCGGTGGCCATACCCGTTTGATGGGACTGGATGATGAGATCCTGTTTACCCCCGTTGCCCGACAACAGGCCAGAGCCTACCTTAGCGATCTCGTGTCTCTCTATCTGCAGGGGCAAACCCGGCCTGTTCCTTTCTTCCCAACGACCTCACAGGCGTGGCTGGAAAAAGAAGACGACGAAGAAAAAGCACACAAAGCGGCTGAAAACGCCTTTTATGGGGGTTTTAAGGTTCACGGCGAAGTTGAGAATGCTTACATCCACAGGACGTTTCCTGAACTGGAACCTATCTTTGACGAATTTACTAACCTGAGTCGTCTTATTCTCGAGCCCATGACCCGGACGATGGAAGTGGTTTCAGAGGGAAGCCGTAAATGACTACTGATACCACTCAACAGCCTGCAGCGGAAAACCACTCCATGGCGGAAGTAGCCAATCAACCACTACAGCTGGATGCCCGAACCTTCCCCCTGCATGGAAACCGCTTGATCGAAGCCAGTGCAGGAACAGGCAAAACCTACACAATTGCCAATCTTTTTCTCAGGCTGGTCCTTGGGCACGGACCTGAGCATAACCATAAAATATCAGCCCACTGCCAGCCTTTGACAGTGGACCAGATTCTGGTAGTCACCTTCACCGAGGCAGCCACTGAAGAGCTGAGAGATCGAATTCGTGCCCGACTTCATCAAGCCAGAGAAGCGTTTGAAAAAGGTCTGAAGGATGATGACTTCATAGCAACATTGATGGACGACCTTGATCGTCACTCAGAAAGAGCACGACTATTGCTGGCCGCAGAGCGTCAGATGGATGAGGCAGCGGTATTCACCATACACGGCTTCTGTCAGAGAATGCTGAAACAACATGCCTTTGAAAGTGGCACGCTGTTTACCAATGAGTTGATTACCGACGAATCCCACCTGCTGGAGCAGTCAGCCGCTGACTTCTGGCGCACCGAACTTTACCCACTGGACAAGCCTCTGGCACGACTGGCGCGATCTGTCTGGAAAACCCCTGGCGATCTGCTTAACGATCTCCGAGGGCTATTGGGTAAACCGGGGCTGCAAGTCAAAACCGGTGCAATGCCTGATACCCTTGAAGGTTTCAACCAAAAGTTTGTTGAACCCGCTGTGGCCATCAGAAATTTATGGCGTGACGATCGCAATACCATAGAAGATCAGCTGCTGTCTTGTGGTCTCAGTAAAAGAAGCAAACCTTTCACGCGAATAGCCAAAATGGCAGCTTTTGCCGATAGCGATGCCCTCTTCCCGGTTCTTGGCAAAAACGAGAGCTGGGAAATCTATGGCAGGGAGATTCTGGAAAAGGCCCTGTCCAAAAAAGGCCAACTGCCCGGGCACAGGGTTTTTGGTCTCATCGAAAATCTGCTGGATCAGCCCTTCAGCATACAGGATGCCTTCAAAAGCATGATGCTCGCCAGAGCCCTGTCCAGCATTCAGCAGAGAAGCCTGTCGATCAAAAACCAGAAGCATCAGATGTCTTTTAACGACCTTCTGACCCGTCTCCATCAGGCACTGCATCAAGGTTACGGCGAACAGTTGGCAAACAGGCTGCGAATCCAGTTTCCGGTGGCCATGATCGATGAGTTTCAGGATACCGACCCACTGCAGTATGCTATCTTCAGCCGAATCTATCCCGCTCACTCAAGCCCGGACCGTGATGCCGGACTGTTTATGATAGGCGACCCCAAACAGGCCATCTATGCTTTCAGGGGCGCCGATATTTTCACTTATATGCAGGCCAGAAAGCAGGTTTCAGCACACTACTCACTGGATACCAACTGGCGCTCCAGCAGCAGCATGGTGCACAGTGTAAACCGGATTTTTGAGCAGTGTCTGCAAACATCCGCTGATACAAGTCGTCCTCCTTTTATCTACAAAGACATTCCCTTTTTATCCGTCAAACCTTCACCGAAAGCTGACCGTCAACGGCTGTTGGAAGCAAACGCTGAGGTTCCGGCGCTGACAATCTGGTGGCAGGATAACGACGGCACTGCGGTGGGCAAAACAGATTATGAGCAGACAATGACTCTGGCGACAGCCGATGAAGTCAACCGATTGCTGAGCCTGGCTCAGGCTACCATTCATTCAGACCAACGGCAAAAGTCTTTAAAAGCCGGAGATATTGCCATTCTGGTAAGAACCGGCCGACAAGGCCTGATGATCAGGGAAGCCTTGGCAAAACAGGGGATTCCCAGTGTTTATCTGAGCAGCAGTGACTCGGTGTTTGCCTCAAATGAAGCGGTTGATGTGCTAAGAATTCTCACTGCCTGCCTCAATCCGGGCCACGATAGAATCTTAAGATCCGCCCTAGCAACGCCATTGTTGGATCTGACGGCTGAGGCCCTGGATGCACTGAATGAAAATGAGCTTGCCTGGGAAGAGGCCGTCGAAGAGTTTTCCAACTACCACCAGATCTGGATGAAGCAGGGTGTTCTGCCCATGCTCAGAGTCATGGTGCAAAAACGCAAACTGGCAGAAAAGCTGTTAGCAAAAGGCCATGGCGAGCGACGTCTGACAGACCTGCTGCATGTGGGTGAGCTGCTGGCAGCAGCCAGCCTCGAGCTGGAGAGCCCCCACGCTCTGCAGAGATGGCTGTCTGAACACCTGAGCAAGCCGGACACCAATGCCGATGAGCAGCAGCTGCATCTTGAAAGCGAACGCAACCGGGTCCAGATTGTCACCATCCATAAATCCAAGGGGCTGGAATACCCTGTCGTGTTTTTGCCCTATATCTGTAGTTTCAGGGAAGCGGAAGAGCCGGTTTATCATGACAGCCAGCACACCACCTTAGACCTATCCGGTGATGATCAGGCCCTGATTAAAGCCGATGAAGAAAGACTGGCTGAAGACATTCGACTGTTGTATGTAGCACTCACTCGTTCAGTTCATCGTTGCTACATGGGCATGGCTCCCGTCAAAAGTGGTTCGGGACGGAAAGGTGACCTGACCGATCTGCACAGAACGGCCATTGGCTGGTTGTTGAACGGCCCTGAAGTGCTTGATTATGCAACACTGGAGCAGAAACTGAACCATTTGGCCGAAAGCCACCCTGCCATTGATTTCCAACCCGTTGAAGACCTTCAACTGCCTCTTTACCAGAGCGAATCTGAAGAGGCTCCTCATCTTGTCGCAGCAGAGTTCCGGGGTTGCATCCAGAAGGACTGGTGGGTCACCAGCTATTCCGCATTGTCCAGAACCTCCCACTCTCATAAAAAAGAGCAAAGTCACCACAAAGTTCAGGAGCCTGATGCCTCTCTGGAAACAGCCGGTCTGGATATCGAAGTAATCAATGAGGCAGAAGCAGCTTTTACCGATGAGCAAAAGGCCGAAACGGAAACATTGGATATTTTCACTTTTCCAAAAGGCGCTCGACCCGGTACCTTTCTGCACGCTCTGTTCGAAAATCTCGAAGATCTGACAGCAGATACATTGAATGACCTGCCCCGGGATTTATCCAGCTATGTTCTTGAACAATTGCAAATGGAAGGCTTTGATGAGAAGTGGTGTTCTACCCTCGACAATATGCTCGATCATTGCCTGAGAGCGCCATTGAACGACAGCGGACTCACTCTGGGTGATCTGCCCAAGCGTTCCAAAAAAGTTGAGATGGAGTTTTATCTGCCAGTGAGCAGACTCAGAGCCAGAGAACTAAACGCTATCCTGCATTCGGAGGACAGACTGTCAGCCGAGGCAGGGTTACTGGACTTTGTAACCGTGAAAGGCATGTTAAAAGGCTTTATCGATCTGACCTTTGAACATGATGGCCGCTGGTATGTTCTCGATTACAAGTCAAACTGGCTCGGAGACCAGCTCGCCGATTACACTCGGGAAAACATGCAGAAGGTCATGATTGAGCACCGTTACGATCTTCAATACCAGCTCTATTCACTGGCACTGCACAGGCAGCTGAGTAGCAGACTGCCAGATTATGACTTTGAGCAACATTTCGGAGGGGTTTATTACCTGTTTCTCAGAGGTATCCGAAAAGATGAGCCAGGCCAGCCGGGCATTTTCCACTGTCGCCCCAGTAAAACCCTGATTGAAAAACTGGATCGTCTTTTTTATGGAGACTCTGCCCTGAGTGAAGAAGGCGCCACCAAAACCGGAGTCTCTTCATGATCAATGCCATTAAGCATCTTTACCAGCAAGGCAAGATTCGCCCCCTGGATTACCAGTTTGCCCGTTTTATTCATGAACTGGACGACACACCCTGTGTGGTAATGGTGGCAGCCCTCATCAGTCATGAGCTGGGTCGAGGCAACCTCTGTCTGGAGTTCAGTCATTTATTTCACAAGCCACTGTTCGAATTGAGTCTGGCAAACAGCAACGCACTCAGGGCTTTAGCAGACATTGACAGTCAATCCGAAGACAAACTGATCAGTCTTCTGCTCTCAAGCTCTGTTATCAGCAAAGGTGAAACCAATACGCCTCTGATTCTCGACGCTAAGCGACTCTACCTCTATCGATACTGGCAACATGAGTGCCTGGTTGCCCGACACCTGCTCAAAGAGGTAAAACAGTCAGAAGACTTTCAGGAAACCCGAACCATTCTGGATCGACTGTTTCAGCGAAACTATTCCACTCTTCTTGAGAATCGTCCCGATACCAGCGATTCGAAAGCCCTCCGGGAATACCTCATAAAATGGCTCGATGTAGAATTTCCTGAGGCCATTGACTGGCAAGAATGTATCCAGACGCTGCTGTCTGCCAGAGAGACTGCAGACCTTAAGGTTTTCGATCAAACAATCCCGCAACACTATTGCCTGAACTGGCAGAAAGTAGTAGCGGCCATGGCAGCGACTCAACCTCTGGTCATCATCAGTGGTGGACCAGGAACAGGTAAAACAACAACGGTCACAAGACTGCTGGCCATGCTGGTTGAGAAAGGACTGAAGAGTGACAAAATACCGGACATCCGACTGGTGGCACCCACTGGTAAAGCCTCTGCCCGGCTCACTGAATCAATGGGGGGCGCCCTGCCCGCTCTTCATTGCAGTGAAGAGGTCCGTAAGCTGATTCCAAGTCAGGCTGGCACGATTCATAGGCTATTGGGTGTTATCCCTAACCGACCAGAATTTCGCCACAACGCCAGCAACCCTCTGCATCTGGATGTTCTGGTAGTGGATGAAGCCTCTATGGTTGATCTGACACTGATGCGTCAACTGCTGGATGCACTGCCTGATCATGCCAGGATCATATTGCTGGGTGACAGGGATCAGCTGGCTTCTGTTGATGCTGGCAGTGTACTGGGTGATATTTGTTCTGCGGCTGAGGGTGGTTATTCACAAGCTCAGGCTGACACACTGGAACGATTAACCGGCTTTGATCTAAAGTCATGGACAACACGACAAATGTCCACAGTAAAAGAGAACGATGTAACAGCGTTTTTTTCAGAAAGAAATCGGGCCATCAATGACCGCTTCTGCCAGCTTCAGAAAAGTTACCGATTTGATGACCGATCGGGCATCGGCTCGCTGGCCAAGGCTGTCAACCAAGGCGACACCAGACTGACAAAGAAGGTATTTCAGCAAACATTTGATGATATTGCCCTGCACCCGGTGGACGATAGCAGCTACCAGCAACTGATGTCACTCTGTGCACAGGGCTATACCCCCTATCTTCAGGCCATTAATGATCAGCAAGATGAAAAAACGGTTCTGGATGCCTTTAACCGTTTTCGCTTGCTCTGTGCACTAAGGGAGGGTCGCTGGGGTGTTGAAGGACTCAATGATGGCATTCGCTCAGCTCTGGCAAGGTGCAACCTGATTCCATCAGAAGGCTTATGGTATGTCGGCCGCCCGGTACTGATTACCCGAAATGCCCATGACCTCGGCCTGTACAACGGTGATATTGGCATTGCTCTTCCTGATCACAATGGCCGCCTGAAAGTGGTCTTTGAATTACCCGACGGTAGCCTCAAGCATCTACTGCCCAGTCGGTTGCCAGAGCATCAGACGGTCTTTGCCATGACAATACACAAGAGCCAGGGGTCAGAATTCCCTCACACCGTCATGGCACTTCCAGAACAGATGACACCGATTCTTACCCGGGAACTGGTTTATACCGGCATCACCCGGGCCAAGGCCAGACTGGATCTGTTTGCACTGCCGCAGATTCTGTTCAAAGCCATTCAACATAAGACCCTGCGTTCATCAGGATTGAAAGACAGGCTCATTAACCACTAAAGCTCCTGAAATTGCTGTTATGACCAAGAAAATCTACATTATTTACACCGGCGGCACCATCGGCATGAAACCCACTGATTCGGGTTATGCTCCCTCTGGTAATATGCAGGCGCTTCTGGATGAAAAACTGCCTCCCCACGTCCGTCAGGGTCTGCCCGACTTTGACCTGGTGGAGTATGAGGAATTGATCGACTCCAGTAATATCCGCCCACAAAACTGGAAGCAGATAGCAACGGACATTGCTGATCACTATGAAGACTACGATGGTTTTGTGGTTTTGCACGGTACCGACACCATGGCATTTTCCAGCTCCATGATGTCTTTTATGCTTCGCAATCTCGATAAACCGGTTATCTTCACCGGCTCCCAGATCCCTCTGTGTGAACCTCGTAGTGACGGACTGGAAAATTTTGTCGGGGCCCTGATTATCGCCACTGATAAGCGCATCAATGAAGTGTGCTTGTACTTTAACGGTCGTTTAATGCGCGGCAACCGGGCTCGCAAGCAAAATGCCTATCTTTTTGATGCCTTTGACTCTCCCAACTTCCCTTGGTTGGGACGTGCTGATATCAATATCGAGCTCAATGATCTACTGTTGTTGAAGCCTGAAAACAAACCAGAATTTCATCTTGAATGCTCTGAAGATACCCAGGTCGGCATTGTGCAACTTTTCCCCGGTATCACAGCCCAGTGGCTGGAAGCGGCCCTTAACCAGCCTCAAAAAGCCTTTATCATAAGGACTTATGGCACAGGGAATGGCCCTGATGACGACCCGGCCCTGCTGGACGCACTGAAAAAGGCGACAGATGCCGGAAAAATCATTGTCAATCTGACCCAATGCCACAGGGGCGCTGTTCATCAAGGCAGTTATGCCGCAGGCTCTGCACTGGCCAAAGCGGGGGTAACCGGTGGTCTGGATACCACGACTGAAGCCATGTTCTGTAAGCTTCATCATTTACTGTCAAAAGGCCACTCAACACAGGAGATCAGAGAGCTGGTCGGAAAGAGTATTGCTGGTGAGATGACGATCTGAGAAAAGATGAGGACTTTCGAGTCCTCATTCAGTCGGCATCATGGCAGCTGCCAGTCGATGGGCTGAACGCCTCTGGAAGTCAGATAATCGTTGGCCTGGGAGAAAGGTCGGCTGCCAAAGAAGCCCCGATGTGCTGACAGAGGCGAAGGGTGCACAGTCTGCAATACCCGATGTTTGCTGCGGTCAATGAATTGCCCTTTACGTTGGGCATAACCACCCCAGAGGATAAACACCAGCCCTTCTCTCTTATTGTTCAGTTCAGCAATCACTCTGTCGGTAAACTGCTCCCAGCCTCGCTTCTGATGGGAAGCGGCCTGTTTGTGCTCAACGGTCAAGACGCTGTTGAGCAGCAAAACCCCCTGCTCAGCCCAGTGTTCCAGACAACCATGACTGGCAGGAGGAATCCCGAGATCATTTTGCAGCTCTTTATACATATTGATCAGTGAGGGAGGAATACGAACATCCGGACGCACCGAGAAACTGAGTCCATGAGCCTGACCCGGGCCGTGATAGGGATCCTGCCCGAGAATCACCACCTTGACCTTTTCAAAAGGTGTCAGCTCCATAGCCCGAAAATATTCACTGCCTTTTGGGTAAATCGTTTTACCAGCGGCTTTTTCATTCAACAGAAAGCTACGCAGAACCTGCATATACTCCTTGTTGAACTCACTCTGCAAATGAGACTTCCAAGAGGGCTCCAGTCTGATTTCCTGCATAGGATTTCCCCGGTTCTGCAAATACTAACAACAAGAATCGAATGATAATCGAGTCACCAAGTACCTGACCAGCTGGTTTTGCGTATACTGGCAAGAGTTTTTTCACCGCTACTAAAAATCTAACATAATCTGTAATTATGTAGACTTATCTACGCCGTCGACATGGATGCACGACGAATCGTGTCTGACTCCACTCTTGCGTAGGGTTTAGGGTCGAGCTGTAACGTGTCTCGACCATAATTATCAAGGTTAAAACTCGCACTGTAATCCCTATCATGCAGAGTTTTACATTTTGGACACCGCCACTCACGATCAGACAGAGTAAGATTGTCATTTACGTAGTCGCAAGTATGAACCGCACACTTCTTCGAGCTGGGAAAGAACCGATCTGCAATCACAACCTGGCATCCTCTCAGCTCTGCCTTGTATTCAACAAGTTCTCTCAGCTTACCGAAACCTGCGTCACTGATTGCTCTTGCCAGTTTGCGGTTTTTTACCATGCCTTTGACATTCAGATTTTCGAGGGTGATTATTTTGAATCTTGACGTCAGATAATCACTTACCTCATGTAGTACGGCTGATCGCTGGTTACTTATCCGGTAATGCAGTTTGGCAACCGCTCGCTTGGCTTTCGCGTAGCGGTTGCTTCCCTTTGTTTTGCGGCTTAACGCTCTCTGTTTACTGTTAAGGCGTTTCAGAGAGCCCTTCAGTTTCTGATTAGCAGCAAAGGTTTTGCCATTCGAACAAATCGCTAAATCTTTGACGCCAAAATCAACGCCTACAGACTCACTGCTTTGTGCTTTTGGTTCGTAATCCTCAGTGTCTACCAAAATAGAAGCGAAATACTTTCCGGCTCGCTTACTGATCGTCACCTGACAGGGTGTTCCTGTAAATCTCAGCTCCTGGCGCATCTTGATGCGGGTTTTCAGTTTCTCAATGCGAAGTGTTCTGCCATCAACATCGAACTTGGGTTTTTCTCTGAGAGAAAAACTGTCGTGTAGTCCTCGCTTCTTGAATCTTGGATAACCTGCTTTTTCTCCTTTCTTCACCCGACGAAAGAAGTGAGTAAAGGCGTCATGAAGATCGTCGATTGTGTTCCTGGTGACACGTTGGCTGACTTCGGCATACCAGGGAAACTCAAGCCTGAGTTCTTGGTATTTTTCATTCGCAGCCTTCTTTGACCATTTAACGCCTTCTTGATTGAAATGGGCTAACAGTTGATTGAACGCATGACGACGGGAACCACAAGCCCTATCAAGATAATCGGCTTGTTGTTTTGTCGGTCTGAGTTCAATCTTGTGAGCTAACAACATCTCGCAAAGTCTCAAGCATTTTTTCGTATAACCTGAGTTCGCCAACCTTCTATAGAACAGTAGGCTTCCAGTAACTCTTGCTGCCTGTCTAAGTCTGGCTTTTGGTCGTGACTGGATACTCTGCAATAGCAAAGCGTAGGCGCAGCTTCGTTACTGTAGCCCATCAATTCAGACACGTCGGAGTAACAAGTTCCAACTTTGGTCTTTCTGGCAGGAAGCAGCTCACCTGTACTTTCCGATTTTCGTAGTGTTACTGGGTCTGTACCATGCAAACGAGCTGCCTCACCTATCTTCAGTAATCACTTATCCATGCTTGAGATTTTATAAGATAGTTTTAGATTATAATAGATTTCTGCGAACTGTTTTTAACCCTTCAAGCACAGCGAGGGCCTCATAGCCACGGATACATTACCAGGATTGAAACGCAGAAGGATGGATTAAGACACCGTCCAGACAGACAAAATTAACCATCCAGGCACTTATACACACGGTTGCTGGTGAACTGGCTTGATAAAATGGTTTCGTACACCCGACAGTAGAGAGGTGTACGGTATTTTTAATTTTACAGAATGCCTGTTGACAGACCGTGATTGATATCAATGTTTAAACATCAACATTATCTGGCGACGCAGTCTTTGTTTGATCGGAGCCATATCCAGTCCACCTTTCTGCAACAGCCCCTCATACTCAACCTGGGCAATGAATGAGGCAAACAGCTGAGCATCGGTTTCTGGCTGTGATGAGCCTGTGCGCTTAAACAGTGAAACCAGACTGTTGAGAAGGTAAGTCTGATGTTTAAAAGCGATAGGACGCAGATTTTCATTTCTCAGGCACTCCAGCTGGAAAGCCCGCTCTGCGATCAGGTAATCACGATGTTCCGTCAGCTGATTACCAACGTAATCAACCGCCAGAACCAGCATCTGATCAACAAACTGACCTCTGGAATCATTGGAGTCATCCAGCAGGGCAAGCGCCTTTTGCAGCTGATCGTCTGACTCTTCCCAGAATGCCTTGAAGGTTTCAGCCCCCATTTCCACAAACAGGGTAAAGGTGTCTGTAATAAGGTCAGAAATATCTTTGAAGTAATAGGTGGTTGCAGAGAGAGGTACCTGAGCTTCCTTGGCTACAGCGCGGTGTCTGACACCACGAACGCCATCTCTTACTACGATCCTCAATGCTGCCTCCAATATGGTTCGACGGCGTTGTTCACTATTGGCCCGACTGGTTTTACGCCCCTGGTATTTCAGAGTTCCATTTCCGAGAGCTGCTCCTTCATTCTGGGCCACCTGCGTTAGGACGCAGTTTCTTTCGTCACTGTACGTTGCTTCCATGAGATAATGCCTTGCAGTTGCCTGTTAGTCTTATGACGTTTGAAAACATCTCTTGAAAAAGAGAGACTTCAGCTACGCCAGTCTTCTTGTACTTCAGCCTGAAAATGACGGTTAATGAGTCACTGTCCAGGCTTGGTCAATGGCCGCTGAAGACCGGGCTGCAGGCTAGGAGGCTGACCGAGAATAGTCTGCCCTAGTGCGGCGGCAGCAAATTGGTCTGAAAATCCGCTTTTGTTCGTCAAATAGCTCGCTATTCTCCTCACAAAACCGAATTTTCATCCTCAATTTTCTGCCGTCCTCGCAACGGGCGCTATTCTCGGTCAGCCTCCTAGGCAGACAGAAAAACTGTCTGCCATGAATCCAGCCGGGATTACTGCTGGGGTCGCATGTGCGGAAACAACAGTACATCACGGATAGAAGGTGCATCAGTAAACAGCATGACCAGACGGTCGATACCGATACCTTCGCCCGCCGTTGGCGGCAAACCATACTCCAGAGCGTTGATGTAGTCTGCATCGAAGTGCATGGCTTCATCATCACCAGCGTCTTTTTCTGCGACTTGCTGACGAAAACGCTCAGCCTGATCTTCAGAGTCGTTCAACTCGGAGAAACCATTGGCCACCTCACGACCGCCCACGAAAAATTCAAAGCGGTCAGAAATGAATGGATTGTCATCATTACGACGAGCCAGAGGCGAAACCTCTGTTGGGTATTCGGTAATGAATGTCGGATCCATCAGCCGGTGTTCAACCGTTTCCTCAAATATCTCGATCTGAACCTTGCCCAGGCCCCAGGTACCCTTGACCTCGATACCCAGCTTTTCCGCAACCCGGGTTGCTGAATCAATCGTATTGATATCAGCAGCCTCAAGATCCGGATTGAAGTGCAGTATAGAATCGAAAACGGACATACGCACAAATGGCTTGCCGAAATCGATCTCGTTACCCTGATAAGTCACAGACGTTCCACCGATCACGTCTTTGGCCAGACGCTTAAAGAGGGCTTCCGTGTGATCCATCATATCAATGTAGTCTGCGTAAGCCTGGTAGAACTCAATCATCGTAAATTCAGGGTTATGACGTGTAGACAATCCTTCGTTACGAAAGTTCCGATTAATTTCAAACACCCGTTCGAATCCGCCCACGACCAGACGCTTCAGATAGAGCTCTGGAGCAATGCGCAGGTACATATCAATATCCAGCGCATTATGGTGAGTCACGAAAGGACGTGCACTTGCACCACCCGGAATCACCTGTAGCATCGGGGTTTCCACTTCCATGTAATCCTGCTCATGGAAATAGTCACGAATCACCTGAACAATACGGGAACGGACACGGAATGCTTCCCGGGACTCTTCACGGGTAATCAGGTCCACATAACGCTGACGATAACGCATTTCGGTATCGGTCAGCCCCTTGTGCTTCTCGGGCAATGGGCGCAAGGATTTGGTCAGCAGCTCAACCTGCTCCATGTCTACGTAAAGATCTCCCTTGCCGGAACGCTGCAGAGTGCCTTCAGCACCGATGATGTCTCCCAGGTCCCAGGTCTTGGCTTCTTTCAGTACTTCTTTAGCCAGTACCTTGCGGTTCACGTACACCTGGATACGACCGGACATATCCTGAATTTCCATAAATGCGCCACGGTTCAGCATAATACGGCCGGCTACCTTGACCTTCTTTCCGGCTTCCAGCAGAGCTTCCTTGCTGGCATTGACAAATTCTTTCTGAAGATCAGCAGCCAGTGCATCACGACGGAATTTGTTTGGAAAAGCGACCCGTTCAGAACGAATGGCAGTGAGTTTTTCTCGACGAAGAGCCACCAGCTGGTTCTCTTCCTGGGCATCCAAGATCTGTTCTTCAGACATATTTTCTCCGGTTCAACCCCCGGGGGGGCTGGGAGCTAACAGTTTCCTGCAACTCCTTTATGTAAACTGTTCTCTGCTAACGGCTGACTTTAAAGGCCTTTCTTGAGACTTGCCTCGATAAACTTATCAAGATCTCCATCAAGAACGGCCTGAGTATTACGGGTTTCCACGCTGGTTCTCAAATCCTTGATTCGGGAATCATCCAGAACGTAGGAACGAATCTGACTACCCCAACCAATATCAGACTTGGAATCTTCCAAAGCCTGAGCGTCAGCACTGCGCTTCTGCATCTCCAGCTCATACAGCTTGGCTTTCAACTGCTGCATAGCCTTGTCCTTGTTCTGGTGCTGGGAACGCTGGTTCTGACACTGCACCACAATACCGGAAGGCTCGTGAGTAATACGCACCGCAGAGTCAGTGGTGTTTACGTGCTGACCACCGGCACCACTGGAGCGGTAGGTATCAATTCGAAGGTCGGCCGGATTAATCTCAATCTCGACGTTATCGTCTATCTCCGGAGAGACAAAAACCGATGAGAAGGAGGTATGACGACGGTTACCAGAATCAAATGGAGACTTTCGTACCAGACGATGCACACCGGTTTCTGTTCTCAACCAGCCAAAAGCATATTCGCCGGTAAACTGAACCGTGGCCGACTTGATACCAGCCACTTCGCCCGCAGACACTTCAATGATTTCTGTTTTGAAGCCTTTCTGCTCACCCCATCGCAGGTACATCCGCAACAGCATATTGGCCCAGTCCTGAGCCTCGGTACCACCGGAACCTGACTGAATGTCCAGATAGGCATTATTGGGGTCCATTTCTCCGGAAAACATACGCCGGAATTCCAACTCTTCCAGCTTTTCGCCCAGCTGGTCCAGCTCTTCCACAACGCCTTCAACGCCGTCTTCGTCCTGCTCTTCCACCGACATTTCCAGCAGTTCAATGGAATCTTCCAGGCCTGATGTCAGCTGATCAATGGTAGCAACGATGCCTTCCAGCGTGGAACGCTCTTTGCCCAGGGCCTGGGCACGCTCTGGCTCATTCCAGACATCCGGATCTTCAAGCTCCCGCTCTACTTCCTGCAGACGCTCACTCTTGTGTGCGTAGTCAAAGATACCCCCTAAGCACGTCAGTACGCGCTGTCAGATCCTTAATACGCTCCTTGATAGGGTTTACTTCAAGCATGGCTTATCGCTCAGTATCGTTCAGTGTTCGATGAAAAATCGGGAAATATCACTTCAGCTGCCGGTATTGACCACGAGTAAGGCAAATGCTCCTGAACAGGAACAGAACCGGATGGCTTGCTTCAAGCGGTGACAGGAAGAAATGATTTCCACAATAAAAAACAGCCAAACATTCTACCTGATCAGCCCAAGCGTTGGAATGAGAGAAAAATAAAAGCCAACCTCCGAAAGTCTGGTCTGGGAAGTATTCAGGGAACATTTTCAGCTTTTGGCAGTCCAATGTAATGAGAGGAGAAAAAAAGCAACCAACAAGAGGTATACATCATGATCAAACAGAAACTGACGGCCCTGGCCCTGATACTGCCCCTGACCGCTGTAGCCCTGTCCGGCTTTGCTGATGAAGAGGAGCCAAAGCAGGATGAGAGCAACAAGAGCGAAAGGGTTCTAAACCTTCAAAGCCTGTTGGCTAAAAATGAAGATTCAAACACCGCAGAAGAATCTTCAGAGGATGAAAAACCATCGACAGAACAAAACAGATGTTTTGAACGAGTGTAAAAAAGTGGCGAAGCCGGAACAAAGTCAGAAACCGGCGTTCGTTAGACGCTTCTGCCGTCGTTGACCCACATCGACAGCAGAAGCAACGCTCTCTGAAAGATTCAGAAAGCTGTATGCTCTATGGCTCTTCTGAAAGGCGGCAGAGAATCCAGAATCATACGACCATACCTGGCTGTGACCACTCTTCGGTCCAGCAAGGTGATCTGGCCGGTATCCTGCTCTGTTCTTAACAAACGACCGCAGGCCTGCACCAGCTTGATGGCTGCATCAGGAACCGTTATTTCCATAAATGGATTCCGACCCTGAGCCTCAAGCCATTCTGACAGTGCCGATTCCACAGGATCATCGGGAACCGCAAAAGGAATTTTGGCGATAATGACATGCTCACAATATTCACCGGGCAGGTCGATACCTTCCGCCAGACTGGCCAGACCGAAGAGAATACTGTCTTTGCCTTCATCAATATGCTTGCGATGCAGCTTCAGAAGTTCCGACCGGGAATAATCATCCTGCAATAGGATCTTCTTGCGCCAGACATCATCCAGACCAAAGTGCACATCTTTCATCTGCTTGCGTGATGAAAAAAGTACCAATGTACCTTTTTGACCGGACATCAGATCGGGCAGCTTCTCAACGATTTCTTCCGTGTGCTCTTCATTTTGACGAGGATCAGACAACATATCCGGTACCACCAGATGAGCAGCGAGACTGTGCTGAAAAGGACTGGGAACCACAACACAACGAGATTCGGACGGAACCCCTGAGCGCATACGGAAACGATTGAAGTTACCCAATGCAGTGAGTGTGGCCGACGTGACAATCGATGCATAACCCGGATTCCAGAGCGTCTGCCAGAGTGTTGCCGAAGACAGTATCGGGCTGCTGAAAACCTCCAGTTCCTCACCAAAGGGCCCTTCACTCCACTTCAGCCAGCGGGCACTGGGGGGCTCACCCTCAGGGTCTTTCATGGTGTAGGTCAACCAGAGCTGAAACTGGTTTTCCAGGCGCAGTTGCATTGCACCCATTTCCGGATACAGTTGCTCGGCCTGCCAACGGTCAATACCCGGGACATCTCCGTCCATGGCATCGTTCAGTTCCCTGGTAACTTTTTCTACCATACCACTGCATCGACTGAAGCCGACTTTAAGTACTTCAGCCTGCTGACGGAGCGCTTCAGGTATTTTTCCTTGCGGAAAGCGATAGACTGCAACCGTCGTATCACCCTGAATTCGAGGTTCAAAGGTTGCGACACCCTGTAACAGAGTATGGGTGTGACCCAGGGCATTCACCAGTTCATCAAACTCAGGCATGAGTTTTTCGAGTCTTTCACCCAATTCTCCGGGCAAGGCGTTTTGCGACAGGGTTTTCTGTAGATGCTTGCTGGCTTTCTCCAGCCAGCTGGCCGTTCCTTTTATTCTCGAATGACAGGCGAAATGATCAATTGCCTTGTCAGGCAGATGATGGCCCTCATCGAAGACGTAAACGGTATCTTTCGGATCAGGCAGAATAGCGCCACCGCCCAGGGCCAGATCAGCCAGCACCAGATCATGATTGGTCACCACCACGTCGGCCTGTTCAAGATCTGCACGAGCTTTATAGAAGGGACACTGATTAAAATAGCCACAGCGGCGACCACTGCACTGGGAATGATCGGTGGTAATCATTCGCCACTGTTGATCTTCCAATGCATCGGGCCAGCTGTCACGATCACCCTCCCACTTGGAAGCGGCAAAGTCTTCCAGCATACTTTGGTAGAGCTTCAGGGAACTCTCGTCCTGCGCCAGAGTGAAACCTTCCCCGGCAAACATATCCATCAATGAGGCCGTTGACTGCTCTTCCTGTAACAACCGATCAAGCTTGCTCAGACAAGCATAACGTCCACGCCCCTTGGCCAGGGTAAAAGAGAACTTAAGTCCGGTTTTCAGGATAATATCGGGCAGGTCCTTGCCTATAATCTGCTCCTGCAGCGTCACAGTGGCTGTTGAGATTACCAGTCTTTTATCAGCAGCCTGCGCCATCACCACAGCAGGCAGAACGTAACCCACCGTTTTACCGGTACCGGTACCAGCCTCGACGACAATCACGGAAGGATCAGACGTTCTTCGCCCTTCACTGTCGGTCTTGACCTCACCCAGGGAACGGGCGACTTCTGCAATCATCTGTTTCTGACCGGGCCGGGCCTTCAGCTTTTTGCTGGCCAGAAACGTGCTGTAAGCCTTCTGGATCTTTTTTTTCTGTGAATCTTCAAGCACTGTGCTGATCACCCACTGGCTGGGTCGGAATTTTTTTCATCAGACTCATCAGGTGAAAGCCGCCAAAGATCAGAATCATGTAGCGATCTTTCATGGACAGCGGCGCGCCCATAGCTGCAAAACGGCGACTGAAGAAGAAATGCTCTGCCGTGTGCAACAGCAGCAACAGGGGCGCGGCCCAATTCAGTACGGACCCCATGGGTTCTGCCACGGGCATAAAGAGATTCCACAGTGCTGAAAGCCAGAATAAAACCACCACCGCTTTGCCAAAGCCCATGTATCTGATCCTGTAATTTAAGTAAAATAACATTCTATCGAAAACTCATCACTCCTGCTCGAAGAATTCTATGACTGAAAACAGCCCTGAGCTTGAAAACAGCCCTGAGCAAAAACATCCTTATTCAGACGCCTCTATCAACCATTGCCCCTGTGGCTCAGGCCAAACCTACAGAGCATGCTGTGGCCCCTACCATTCAGGGCAAGCAGCGCCAACCGCGGAAGCCCTGATGCGTTCCCGCTTTTCAGCCTATTATCTTAAAAACACGGATTATCTGCTGGCCAGCACCTGGCAGCGCCAGATCAATGGCTTGGATAAAGCCGGCATTCACAGAGAGACAGACGCTACCCGGTGGACCCGACTGGACGTGGTCAGCACTGAAGCTGGCGGCAGTTCTGACACCCGTGGAAAAGTGGAATTCAAAGCCTGGTTTCTGAACCCCGTCACCGGCAGGGAAGAAGCGCACCATGAACGCTCAGACTTCATCAGGGAACAGGATCGCTGGTATTTTATCTATCCGGATATTCCCGCCAAACTGCCCGGAAGAAACGACCCTTGTCTCTGCGGTAGTGGCAAAAAATACAAAAAGTGCTGCGGCTGATTCTCTGTCCGCTTTATCAAAAGACAGTTTAGCGACCATCAAATTTGACACTCCCCACCTTGTCGAGGCTGTCGCAAAACTCTGGTTCCCATGCCCTGTGGGTGTCGCAAAACTCCAACAGCTCGTCCCCATCATCTGACGTCGTCATTCCCGCGAAGGCGGGAATCCACACTGACTCACCACCAGAACCGCACTGCCCGGTGCCCCCTGGCCTTGTCATCCCCGAGAAGGCAGAGATCCTCCGTTGGCGCTGGATTCCCGCCTTCGCGGGAATGACGACGTCAGATGATGGGAACGAGTTGTTGGGCTTTTGCGACACCCTCGCCCAGCGTGGGACCGAGTTGCCGGGCTTTTGCGACAGCCTCGATTGGGCGAGGGTTTACGACGATTTTGCTAAGAAACTATTCTATATTGAGTTCTGGATTTCATATTCCGTTGACTGTCCCAAAAGGATAACTGTTCAGTCAACAAGCCGGTTTTTTCGAGACAAAGTTTAATTAAGAGAGCTGAGGTGAAAACTTGTTTTTACTTGGTGAACCTTCCGGTTCAATCTGCCAGTACACGTTCGTTCTTGTGTTGCTCTGCTTATTCAGTTTACTGTTGCTACCCTCACAACCTCTGGCCATTACCTGTGACAGTTGCGGCCGGGATTACGATGAAGAAACCTTTTCATCCTGCCCGACACCGTCTTGTAATAAAGAAAATGAAGGTGAGTTCCCTCAACATGGCACCGCACCTCCTCAAGGGGCAACACCAGTAAACCTTGATTTAAATCCTGGTGCACAAGTGGATAAATCGGAGACAAATTTTGATTTTGCCATGCACGTATTTTACAAAGCATCTGCCAATATCCCAGGAAATTTTGTCATATCCCCTGATAGCCTTTTTCAGACAGTGGCACTGTTACTGTTAAATGCGAGAGATAAGGGTACGGACGAACAATTCCGTCAAATTTATATGGGAGGCAAGGATTCTGAACCATCCGGTGCAGCAGCATCAGGCGCAACGGACGGTGGACAGGACAAAAACCCTTTTGCAATTATCATGCTCGCAGCCAATCAATCTGAGGCTTTGGCAACTTATAGAGAGAGGCTCAAACAAGTTGACCATTCTCCTGGTAACGCCGACTGCAGCCATCGCGCGGATACGCAAAGCCTGGACCAACTGCTCAACAGACTATTTTGTCAATTAACCCATGGTATTATTCAAGATTATTGCACCCGCGATGCTTACCCCTTTAAATTATCTTTAACCATAGAACTTGCAAGTTCTTTCTACTTCGTAGGGATGTGGAGAGAGTCTTCTGAGACCGATAATGCCTATTTATTTACCTTGCCCAATGATCAGGCAGTCGCTTTAGAAAGAATTATCAAAGGAAAAACTAATCCTTCCCAATACGCTCGTCACAATAATTGGAACGCATTTACCTTTCCCTACCGGGAAGACCATGAAATGATTTTGATTTTACCCCCGCCAGGTGGATTTCCTTATGTGCAGAAGTCAGAAATAATATCGGCGTTGATATCATCATTCGACTCCGAAGAACCTTTTTCATCCAGTTCAACGACAACTCCCGAAGTTCTGCTCTCTAACGTTGATACAAACACTGACTTGAGCGAAGCTATACATCCATCAGGTTCAGGTTTACTTTCTGTTGTTACCAGCGATCTGAGTTCAGGCGCTATGCCAACTCTGTCGTTTGGCATGAATGCCTTCAGTAAACAAGAAGCCCCGGACGCAGCTCTAAGCAATACTGGTTCTCACAGAACACATGAAGGAGATGCAGTACAATCAATCCGATTTGATCGACCCTTTCTTTATATATTGCGTAATAAAATAACAAAAAGAATCAACCTCATTGGCAGATACTTCTTTCCACCGGATTCAGGGACAAGCTCTTCAGGATCGAGCAACGACAAATCGGGACAAGGAAAAACCTCGTGAATCCACTTCAAAATCAGGTTACTGAACCTCGCCAACGGCAGAGAAGAAGCGCACCATGAGCGCTCAGACTTCATCAGGGAACAGGGTCGCTGGTATTTTATCTATCCGGATATTCCCACCAGTCTTCCCGGAAGAAACGAAGCTTGTCTCTGCGGTAGTGGCAAAAAATACAAAAAGTGCTGCGATTGATTCTCTGTCCGCTTTATCAAAAGACAGCAAAGTTTAATTAAGATAGGTGAGGTGAAAACTTGTTTTTAATTGCTAAACCTTCCGGTTCAACCTGCCAGTACACTGTCGTTCTTGTGTTGCTCAGTTTACTGTTGCTACCCTCACAACTTCTGGCTTTGACTTGTCAAAAATGCGGCTTCAATTACAATCGAAAAGACTTCTCGTTCTGCCCAATGTGTGGGGAAGAAGCTGAAAATAAAGATCTTCCGCATTGCACAATGCCTTCCCAACCAGCAGCAGTAAGACCTGGTACACAGGTGGATGAATCCCTGAGAAACCTAGAGTTTGCCGTAAATGTATTTAGCCATGCAGCCCCCAATATCCCTGAAAATTTTGTAATATCCCCTGATAGTCTTTTTCAGACACTGGCATTGTTAGTATTAAATGCGGGTGCTGACGGTGCGATCGAGCAATGGCGTCAAAATTATCTGAGCGAAGATCATTCTCAGCCATCCGATGCAGCAACATCAGGCGCAACAGCACGTGGACAGAACACACACTGTTTTGCGAATAACTTGCTCGCAACCAGTCAACTTGATCATTTGGCAATTTACAAAGAGAGACTTAAACAAATACACGACGATTTTCGTGGTAAAATGAACTTGATGAGCCTCACCCCTATGCATAGCCTGGCCAAAGAGCTCAACGGACTATTTTGCCAATTAACCCATGATATGGTGCAACGTTTATGCAGCCCCATCGGTTGGCCCTTATCAACATACATGGAACTCATGACTTCGATTTACTTCACAGGGCTGTTGGAAAAGTCTCGCGGGACCGAAAGTGCAGCTTTATTTACCTTACCCGATGGTCAGGCAGCCGTTGTAGACAGAATTATGAATGGAGAAATCAATCCTTCCTGGTACGCACATCACAATGATTGGCAAGCAGTTACCTTTCCCTATCGGAGAGATGATAAAATAATTTTGGTTTTACCCCCGCCAGAGACAATGCTAAATGCAGTCACATCAGAAATAATAACGGCATTATTTTCATCATTAGACTCCGAAGAATCTTTTTCATCCAGCTTAGCGAGAACTCCCGGACTTCCACCCTCTAATATTGATACAAACACTGACTTGAGCGAAGCTTTACGTCCATCAGGTTCAGATTTAATGTCTCTTGTTAGCACCGATCTGAGTTCAGGAGCTATGCTGGCTCAGCCTGCTCTTGTGAATGTGTTTAGTAAACAAGGGGCCCGGGACCCAGCTTTAACGCACGCTGGTTCTGATAGGACACATAAGAGAGATACAATACGACCAATCCGATTTACTCGACCTTTTATTTATATCTTGCGTAATAGGATAACAAAAAGAATCATCTACATTGGTCGGTTATTTTATCCCAGAGGCGCCTCGTGATTGTGAACCCTTTGATCGGGATCAGGAGAGCCTCATGACTCCCTCACTGATTTCCTCGCAAGCGAAGGTAAATGGGACGTCCAAAGATTTAATGATGGATATAAGCGCGATCAAAAGACAATGGACATTCATTTATACAGCGCCAGCGCCCTCTGAGTTTCAAACTGATTCAGTTTTTATCTGGACGCTGATCAGAAAACCACCCTATATTGGACTATTGATTTCACTCTCAATTGAGTGTTCAGCAAAATAACGTTCCATAAAAAAACAGGAAGGTTATTCCAGCTCCCCTTAAAGCTTCAGGCAGCGTGGTACCAGCGTGGTTTTACTGAGCAAATTTTCCGATCCAGACTGCCAGTTCAGAATCGTTCTGATGTTGACCTGCTTACTCTATTTATTGTTGCCAGCCCCACAGCCTCTGGCTAAGACTTGTGGCAGTTGCGGCCTGGATTACGATGATGAAACCTTTTCATCCTGCCCGACATCGTCCTGTAATAAAGAAGCTAAATATGACTTCCCTCAACATGAAACAGCAACTCCCCAAGGTTCAACACCAGTAAACCCTGATTCAAATCCTTGTGCACAAGTAGATAAATCGGAGAGAAATTTTGATTTTGCCATGAAGGTATTTTACCAAACATCAGGAAATATCCTTGAAAATTTTGTCATGTCCCCTGATAGCCTTTTGCAGACAGTGGCGCTGTTACTGTTACATGCGGGTACTAACAGTACAGATGTGCAATTGCGTCGAATTTATCGGCCTGGCTATGATTACCAGCCATCCGATACAGCAGCATCAGGCGCAACAGCCGGTGGACAGAACCAAAGCCCTTCTTCGATTATCTTGCTCGCAGCCAGTCAACCTGAAGCTTTGGAAGTGTATAGAGAGAGACTTAAACAAGTCAACAATACTCCTGGTAACGTCGACTGCACCATTCGCGGACAAACCCAAAGCCTTGGCCAACTGCTTAACAAACTATTTTGCCAATTAACCCATGGTATTATTCAAGATTTTTGCACCCCCGATGCTTACCCCTTTCACTTATCTTTATCCATAGAAGTCGCATGCTACTTATACTTCCTGGGGATGTGGAGAATGTCTTCTGGGACCGATAGTGCTTATTTATTTAACTTACCCGATGATCAAGCAGACGCTTTAAAAAGAATTATGGAAGGAAAAACTAATCCTTCTCGATACGCTCGTTACAATAATTGGAAAGCATTTAACTTTCCCTTCCGGGGAGACAATGAAATAATTTTGATTTTACCCCCGGCAGGGGTGCTTCTGTATGGGCTAAGAGGTAATATAATATCGGCATTGATATCCTCATTCGACTCCAAAGAATCCTTTTCATCCAGTTCAACGACAACTCCCGAATTTCCACCCTCTAAAGCTGATAAAAACACTGACTTGAGTGAAGCTCTCAGTCGATCGGGTTCAGGTTTACTTTCTGCTGCTGCCAGTGATCTGAGCTCAGGAGCTATGCCCGGTCTGCCAGTTCGTTCAAATATGTTTAGTGAACAAGGAACCCGGGACGCAGCCTTAACGCACGCTGGTTCTGACAGAACCCATGAGAGAGATACAATACGACCAATCCGGTTCGATCTACCCTTTATTTATATCTTGCGCAATAGAATAACAAAAAGAATCATCTACATTGGTCGGTTATTTTATCCCAGAGGCGCCTCGTGATTGTGAACTCGTTGATCGGGACCAGGAGAGCCTCACGACTCCCTCACTGATTTCCTCGTAAGCGAAGGTAAATGGGACGTCCAAAGATTTAATGATGGATATAAGCGATCAAAAGACAATGGACATTCATTTATACGGCGCCGGCACTCTATGACTTTCAAACTGATTTAGTTTTTATCTGGACGCTGATCAGAAAACCACCCTATATTGGACTATGGATTTCACTCTCAATTGAGTGTTCGGCAAAATAACGTTCCATAAAAAACAGGAAGGTTATTCCAGCCCCCCCTAAAGCTTCAGGCAGCATGGTACAAGCGTGGTTTTACTCAGCAAATCTTCCGATCCAGACTGCCATTACAGGGTCGATCTGGTATTGGTCTGTTTACTCCACATATTCTTATTACCTTCGCAACTTCTGGCTGTGACTTGTGAGAAATGCGGCTTCAATTACGATCAGGAAGACTTTAAATTTTGCCCGACGCTGTCATGTAATAGAGAAGCAGAGAGTCAGCCCCCTCAACATGACACAGCACCTCCCCAAGGGGCGGCAAGAGGAAACCCTGACTCAGATCCTGGTGCGCAAGTGGATGGATCCCAGAGAAATCTTGATTATGCCATCAATGTACTTGGCCATGTAGCCGCAAATATTCATGGAGATTTTGTCATTTCCCCCGATGGCCTTTTTCAGACAGTGGCAATGTTGCTGCTACATGCGGGTCCTGACGGTGCAGCCGAGCAATTGCGTCAAATTTATCTGGGAGAGTATTCTTCTGAGCCAACCGCTGCAGCATCATCACGCGCTACAGAATCTGGACAGGAGAAAAGCCGGAATATGACTGGCTTGCTCGCAGCCAGTCAGCCTGATCCTCTGGCAATTTACAGAGAGAGACTTGAAGAAGCAAACCGCCATACTCGTAGTAACGTCAACTTCACCAACCGTGGGCCTATAAAAAACTTAGCCCTGTTGCTCAACAGTCTGTTTTGTCAGTTAACCAATGGTATAATTCGACGTTTCTGCTACTCCAACGTCTGGCCCTCATCCTGGTCCATAGAACTAATAAGTGCTTATTACTTCATAGGGCTGCGGGAAAGATCTTTTGGGACCCAAAATGCAACAGGTTTATTTACCTCATTACCTAACGATCAGGCCGCCACTTTGCGCAGAATTATGGATAAAGAAATCAGACCTTCGCAATACGCCCATCACAATGATTGGGAAGCATTTTCCTTTCCCTACCCCAACTGGGGAAATGAAGAAATGGTATTGATTATACCACCGGCAGGGATAGTGCTTTATGGACTAAGTTCAGAAATAATAAAGGCATTATTGTCGTCATTAGACTCCGAAGAATCCATTTCAACGACAACTCACGGAGTTTCACCCTCTAACCTTGATACAAACACTGACTTGAGTAAAGCCTTAAATCCATCAGGTTCAGGTTTACTTCGTGTTGTTACCAGTGATCTGAGTTCAGGAGCTCTGCCAGTCCGTATGAATGTGTTTAGTGAACAAGGAGCTAAGGACGCAACTTTGAGACACGCTGGCTCTGATAGAACACATGAGGGAGAGATAGTACGGCCAATCCAATTTGATCGACCCTTTATTTATATCTTACGTAATAGAATAACAAAAAGAATCATCTACATTGGGCGGATATTTTACCCCAGGGACAGTACATGATCCTGAACCCGTTAATCGGGATTAGGAGAGCCTCTTGACTCCCTCGCTGATTTCCTCGCAAGCCAAAGTGAATAGGACGCTCAAAGACTTAATGATGGATATAAGCGATCAAAAGACAATGGATCTTCAATTCTACAAGGCCAACACCCTCTGAGTTTCAAGCTGATTTGGTTTATGTTTGAGCACTAACCAGAGAACTATCCTATATTGAATTCCGGACTTCATAATCGGTTGAACGCTCCGCAGAGTGCTGATCTTTCAAATTGGAAAGATATTCCGAGACCAACCCTAAAAACAAGTCAACAAGGTGCAAACGTGGTTTTACTATGCAAATATTCCGATAGGGTCTGGTTGTACAGGTTCATTCTGGTGTTAGTCTGTTTGCTAAGTTTTCTATTGCTACCTTCACAGCTTCTGGCAGTGAACTGTATAAAATGCGGGCGCGAGTACAGCGATGGTTTTTTTAAAGAATCTGAACCCTGTTACTTATGTCGAAGAAAAGGCTATTCTGATTCTACTGATGAGAGTCTTCATTATCAAAAAAAGACACGCCCACAACCTGAGACTGTGAATTGTGAAAAATGTGGCTTCGCTTACAACATCGAACATTTTTCATCCTGCCCGAAACCCTTGTGTGATCCACTATTTTTACCCCGGGCGACACCATCGTTTGATCAACGTTATAGAAATGAGAATGATACATCTAATGAAAGTGATACATCGTCGCTTGATGAAGATGAGCCACTACTTCTCACAGCGCCTTTCCGGGCTTTCGCAGGAATAAACCCTGATTCAAATCCCGGCGCACAGGCAGATGAATCACAGGGAACTCTGGGTCTTGCCATAGATGTATTCAAGCGAGCAGCACAGGCAACTCCTGAAAATTTTGTCTTGTCCCCTGATGGCCTTTTTCAGACATTGTCACTGTTAATGATGGGGGCGACTGATGAAACCCGGCAATTGCTTCAAAACTGTCTGGGAGAGGAATGTTCTGAACCCTCCGGTGCTACAGCATCATCCGCGACAGCCTGTGGACAGGACCAATACTGTATTACAAACTGCCTGCTTGTCTCCGATATGCATACTCTTCAAGAAACATATAAACAGAGGCTCAAACAAATAAACGCCGATATTCGTGATAACGTCAACTTCTCCGACCGTGCATCTTTACAAAGCCTTGCTCAAGAACTCAACCATCTATTTTGCCAATTAACCCATGGATTAGTTCGAAAATTTTGCCAGGGCAGGGATTGGCAGTCAGATACATCCATAGCACTCATAAATTCTGTTTATTTCAAAGGCCTCTGGGAAAGGGCTTTCAAGACTCGAAGTGGAGGAGCAATATTTACTTTACCCGATAATCAAAGAGTCCTTTTAGACAGCTTTATGGATGGAAAAATTAATGCTTCCCAACAGGCTAAATACAAAAAATGGAGGGCAGTGAGCATCCCCTACCAGGGAGATCATGAAATGATTTTGGTCTTACCCCCGCAAGGGATAATGCCCCATGAGGTATCACCAGAGATAATAATGGCATTATTTTCATCATTAGACTCCGAAGAACTGTGTTTATCAAGTTCAACAGTGTCTCTTGGACTTCCACCTTTTAGTGTTGATTCGGACACTGACTTGATAAAGGCATTGGCTCAAACAACTTTACATTCTCTTTTTACAAATACACTCAGCTTAGGAACTATGCTATTGGAGCCTGTACCTGTTTTTATAAATGTGTTTAATCAACACAGCGCCATAGAAGTTAACGAACAGGGAACCGAAGCCGCGGCAGTAACACACATGGGTTGTATGAGAGGGTTTAGTATGAATAGCCCGAAACCCATTGAATTTACACGACCATTTATTTATATATTGCGTAATAGAATAACAAAAAAAATCATCTTCATTGGGCAGATACTTGATCCCCGGAAATCAGGAGCAGGTACTTCAGGATCGGGTACCCAGTAATCGGGACAGGGGGAGCCTCACGACTCCCTTTTTACATCGCCCCCTGTGACTTTTGAACTGGTTTAGTTTTTTTAGGCACTGACCGGGAAACTATCCTATATTGGGTTCCTGATCTCACATTCGGTTGACCATTATGCAGGGTAGCGGTTTATAACGTAGGAAGGATATTCCGAGACAAACTCTAAAATTAAATCAACAAGGTAAAAACGTGGTTTTACTAAGCAAACCTTCCGGTATAACCTGGAAGTCCAGGTACGCTCTGGTGTTGGTCTTTTTGCTCAGTTTTTTATTGCTACCCTCAGAACTTCTGGCTGTAAACTGTAAAAAATGCGGTCGTCAGTTCAATGATAATTTTCTTAAAAAATCCGATCACTGCCTTCCATGTCGAGTAAAAGATTTATCTGATTCCTCTGATTCTTCACCTGCACCCTTCAAGCCAGCTCGAAGAAAAGACTCTTCTGATACATCCGATTCTTCTTCAGATTCTTCTGATGAGGGTTTTCATCAGCGAAAAAAGAGACGCGTAAAGCCTCAGACTGTAAATTGTGAAAAATGCGACTTCAATTACGATGTCGACCTTTCAGACTGCCCGATTTGTTATTTACCATCATCATTCAAAGCGAAATCGTCGCGTGTTCGACTATGTAGCAATGCAAGTGATACATCGAATGCAAGTGATACATCGAATGAAAGTGATACATCGAATGCAAGTGATACATCGAATGCAAGTGATACATCGAATGCAAGTGATACATCGAATGAAAGTGATATATCGTCGCTTGATGAAGATAAGCCTCAACTTGTCACAGCACCCTCCCAGGCTTTAGCAGGAATAAACCCTGATTCAAATTCTGGTGCACAGGTGGATGGATCGCCTGGCACTCTCGGTCTTACCATAAATGTATTCAGGCAGGCAGCACAGGCAACTTCAGAAAACCTTGTTTTGTCCCCTGATGGCCTTTTTCAGACACTGTCACTGTTACTGATGGGGGCGACAGATGAAACCCGGCAATTGCTTCAAAACTGTCTGGGAGAGGAGTATTCTGAGCCATCCGGTGCCACAGCCTCGGGCGCGACTGCCTGTGGACAGGACCAATATTGTATTGCCAATTGTCTGCTTGTCTCCAATAGGCATACTCTTCAGGAAACTTATAAACAGAGGCTCAAACAAATAAACGCCGATATTCGTGATAATGTCAACTTCTCCGACCGTGCATCTATACAAAGCCTCGCCCAGGAACTTAACGACCTATTTTGCCACTTAACCCATGGATTGGTTCCAAAATTTTGCCAGGACGGAGATTGGCAGTCAGATACATCCATAGCACTCATAAATTCTGTTTACTTCAAAGGTCTCTGGGAAAGGGCTTTCAGTACTCGAAGTGGAGGAGAAATATTTACTTTACCCAATAATCAAAGAGTCGTTTTAGAGAGCTTTATGGATGGAACAATTAATGCTTCCCAACAGGCTAAATACAAAAAGTGGAGGGCAGTGAGCATTCCCTACCGGGGAGATCATGAAATGATTCTGGTTTTACCTCCACGAGGAATAATGCCCCACGAGGTATCACCAAAAATAATAATGGCATTATTTTCATCCTTAGACTCCGAAGAACTATGTTTATCAGACTCAACATTTTCTCTTGGACTTCCGCCCTTCAGGGTCGATTCGAACGTTGACTTGATAAAAGCATTAGCTCAAACAACTTTACATTCTCTTTTTACAAACACACTCAGCTTAGGATCTATGCTGTCCAATCCAGCACCTGTTTTTATTAACGTGTTCAATCAACACAGTGCCATAGAAGTTAATGAACAAGGAACCGAAGCCGCTGCTGTAACACACATCGGTTGTTCGAGAGGATTTAGTATGAATAGCCCGAAACCCATTGAATTTACACGACCATTTATTTATATATTGCGTAATAGAATAACAAAAAAAATCATCTTCATTGGGCAGATACTTGATCCCCGGAAATCAGGAGCAGGTACTTCAGGATCGGGTGCCCGGTAATCTGGACAGGGGGAGCCTCACGACTCCCTCACCCTTTGTTGCAAACGAAGAAGCATGTGGCTTTGAACGATCTAAAAATGCAAATATAGCCAATGAAAAACAATGGATTTTCATTTTTTACATCACCAGCACTCTTTAATCTTCAAACTGATTTATTTTTTTGGCACTGACCAGGAAACCATCCTATATTGAGTGCCTGATTTAACATTCGGTTGACCATTCTGCAGGGTAGCGGCTCATAAGATAGGGAGGATATTCCTGAACATAGCCGAAGATTAAGACAACAAGGTATATACATGGCTTCACCAGGTAAGGCTTCCGATATAGCCAGGCAGTACAGGTCCGTTCCAGTGTTATCCTGTTTGCTCTGTTTCCTGTTCATACCCTCACAACTTCTGGCAGTGAACTGCATAAAATGTGGCCGTGAATACAGTGATGACTTATTTAAAGAATCTGAACCCTGCCACTTATGTCGAACAAAAGACGGTTCTGATTCTGCTGATGAGGGTCATGATTTAAATCCCGGTGCCCAGGCAGATGAATCACAGGGGACTCTGGGTCTTGCCATAGATGTATTCAGGCGTGCAGCACAGGCAACTCCTGAAAATTTGGTCCTGTCCCCTGACGGCCTTTTTCAGACACTGTCACTGATACTGATGGGGGCTACCGATGAAACCCAGCAATTGCTTCAAAAGTGTCTGGGAGAGGATTATTCTGAGCCAACCGGTGCTACAGCATCAGGTGCTACAGCATCTGGCGCCACAGCCTGTGGACAGGACCAATACTGTATTGCGAATTGCCTGCTTGTCTCCAATAGGCATACTCTTCAGGAAACTTATAAAAAGAAGCTTGAACAAATAAACGCCGATATTCGAGATAACGTCAACTTCTCCGACCGTGCATCATTACAAAGCCTTGCTCAAGAACTCAACGACCTGTTTTGCCAATTAACCCATGGATTGGTTCGAGAATTTTGCCAGGACAGGGACTGGCATTCCAGTACTTCTATAGCACTCATAAATTCTGTTTACTTCAAAGGCTTCTGGGAAACGGCTTTCAGGAAACGAATTGGAGGATCAGTATTTACTTTACCCGATAATCAAAAAGTTGTTTTAGACGGGTTTATGGATGGAGAAATCAATGCTGCCCAAGAGGCTGAATACAATGATTGGAGGGCAGCTACCGTCCCCTACCAGGGAGATCATGAAATGATTTTGATTTTACCCCCGGAAGGGATAATGCCCCACGAGGTATCGCCAGAAATAATAATGGCACTATTCTCATCGTTAGACTCTAAAGAGCTATCTTTTTCAAGCTCAACTGTTCCTCTTGGACTCCCGACCTTTAGTGTTGACTCGGACACTAACTTGATCAATGCATTAGCTCAAACAACTTTACATTCTCTTTTTACAGGCGCACTCAGCTTAGGATCGATGCTATCCAATCCAGTGCCTGTTTTTATTAATGTGTTTAATCAACACAGCGTCATAGAAGTTAATGAACAAGGAACTGAAGCCGCAGCTGTAACACACGTCGGTTTTTTTACATCAACGGGCATGAGTAGTCCGAAGCCTATTAATTTTACACGACCATTTATTTATATATTGCGTAATAAAATAACAAAAAAAATCATCTTCATTGGACAGATACTAGATCCCCGGAACTTGAAAGAAGACTCTTCAGGTTCGGCTTCCAATAATTGACATGGAGAGCCTCAGGACTCACCCTCTCCCTTTCTTTGCAAGCCAGATGGAATAGGGTTCTCAGAGATTTTTGGGTAAATAGCCATCGATAAACACTGAATCTTTAATTTTTACAGCGTCAACTCCCTCTGACCCTTGAGCAGGTTTAGTTTTTTTAGGCACTCACCAAAAAACTATCCTATATTGTGTTACGTACTCCATTCGCCGCTCCGCAGGGCAACTGTTCAGTGAATAGCAAGGTCATCTTGAGACAATCGCTGAAATCAAGAAGTTATGAGGTGCCAACATGGCTCAAGTCATTAAATTTCCCGATATAGCCTTGCAACACAGGCGCATTTTGCTCTTGGTCAGTTTGCTTTATTTCCTGTTGCTACCCACACAACTCAGGGCTGTGACCTATGTCGACTTCATCGGTGACGACCCTGAAAAATTACCACCCTACCCGGCGCTTCATGAAGAAAGTTCTGACGACGAGCATCAAGTTGACACAATGCAATACCAATCGGTAACACCAGAAAACCCTGATCCTGATTCACCAGCGGCTGAGTCCAGTCGGGATCTGGAGCTTGCCATAAGTCTATTTACCCAGGCAGCAAAGGAAACTCCTGAAAATTTTCTTATCTCCCCTGATGGCCTCTTTCGATCGCTGGCACCAGTACTCATGGGGGCTACTGGAGAAACCAGGCGATTGCTTCAAAGCTATCTGGGAGACAGATATTCTGAGCCACCCCCTGCAGCAGCAACCGCAACATCTTCTGCTTTTGCACAGGACGACTACTTCGTCTCAAACACTCTGCTCTTGTCCGATGATCTTGTAATTAAGGAAACTTATCTTGAGGAAGCTAAACAAGTAAACGTCGATGTTCGTGAAAATATCAGGTTCCGCGACCCTGCATCTTTAGAAATCCTTGCTGATAAACTCAACGAACTATTTAGCGAATTAACCCGTGGCATGGTTCCAAAATTTTGCCACGCCAGCGAATGGTCGACAGATACCACCTTGGGACTCATAAGTTCTGTTTACTTCAAAGGGCTTTGGAGAGACTCTTTTAGTATCCGAGAAGCAGGTTCATTTACTTTACCCGACGACGACAAGGACGACGACAAGAGAGTCTTGTTGGACAAATGGATGCTGGGTGAAATCAGTTCCTCCCAATACGCAGAGCACAATTATTGGCAAGCAGTCACCGTTCCTTACCGGGGAGCCCATCAAATGATTTTAGTTTTACCTCCCGAAGGGATTATGCCCCATGAGATATCAGCAGGAACGGTAATGGCATTATTTTCATCATTAGACTCCCAAGGATTATATCCATATCAATCATCTTCAAAAATCACTATTGGACTTCCACCCTTTAAAGTTGATTCGGACATTGAGTTGAGCCGTTTTTTAAGAAAAACACCTCTAGGTGCTGTTTTTACAGGCGCCGTCCTTAGAAGCAGCCTCGAATTAGGAGCTATGCTATCTGATCCTCGAGGTGCTTCTATTAATTTGGTTCGTCAACATTGCGCAATTGAGGTTAATAAAGATGGGACCCGAGCCGCAGCTGTCACACGCATCTCTACAACGAGAGGAGGGGGAGGGGGCAGTCATAGAAAATCCATCCAATTTAATCGACCATTTGCTTATTTTGTGCGTGATGAAAAAACAGGAGAAATCCTCTTTGTTGGGCAGGTAGTTGATCCTCGAAGCACTTCAAAATCGGGTACCGGTAGCCATTAATCAGGTGAGCTGTTCAGTGAACAGGAAGGTCATCTTGAGACAACCCCTGAAATCAGGAAGTTATAAGGTGCCAACATGGCTCAATTAATTAAATCTCCCGATATGGCCTTACAGCACAGGCACATTTTGCTCTCAGTCAGTTTGCTTTATTTCCTGTTGCTACCCTCACAACTCAGGGCTGTGACCTATGTCGACTGCATCAATGACGATCCTGAAAAATTTCCACCCTGCCCGGCGCTTCATGAAGAAGGTTCTGACAGCGAGCCTCAAGGTGAAACAAGGCCTTTCCAATCGGCAACACCAGAAAACCCTGATTCAGATCCTCGTCCACAAGCGGCTGAGTCCAGGGGGAATCTGGAGCTTGCCATAAGTGTATTTAGTCAGGCAGCAAAAGTAACGCCTGAAAATTTTCTTATCTCCCCTGATGGCCTTTATCGAGCGCTGGGACTAATACTCATGGGGGCTACTGGAGAAACCAGGCGATTGCTTCAAAGCTACCTGGGAGATAATTATTCTGAGCCATCCCTTGCAGCAGCACCAATCGCAACATCTTCTGCACAGGACGAATACTCCATCTCAAACACTATGCTCTTGTCCAGTGAACTTGAAGTTAAGGAAACTTATCGTGAGAGACTAAAACAAGTAAACATCGATTTTCGTGATAACATCAACTTCTTCGACCGTGTATCTCTAGAAAGCCTTGCCGATGAGCTCAACAGACTATTTAGCCAGTTAACCCATGGCATGATTCCACAATTTTGCTACGCCGACCAATGGTCGCCAGCTACCACCATGGCTCTCATAAATTCTATTTACTTCAAAGGGCTTTGGGAAAGGTCTTTTAATGTCCGAAAAGCAGGTAAATTTACTTTACGCGACGGTCAGAGAGTCAATTTGAATGAATTTATGGTGGGTGAAATCAGTTTCTCCCAATACACAAATCACAATGATTGGCAAGCAGTCACCGTTCCTTACCGGGGAGCCCATGAAATGATTTTAGTTTTACCTCCCAAAGGGATCATGCCCCATGAGATATCAGCAGAAATAATAATGGCATTATTTTCATCATTAAACTCCGGGGAATCATGTCCATCATGTTTAAAAATCGCTATTGGACTTCCACCCTTTAAAGTTGATTCGGACATTGAGTTGAGCCATTTTTTAAGAAAAACAGCTCTACATCCTCTTTTTACAAGCCCCCTCGAATTAGGAGCTATGCTATCTGATCCTCTAGCTGTTTCTATTAATATGGTTCATCAACATTGCGCAATTGAGGTTAATGAAAATGGGACCCGGGCCGCAGCTGTCACACACATCGCTTTATCGCGATCGGCTGACGGGAGCAAATCCATCCAGTTCAATCGACCATTTATTTATGTATTGCATAATAAAATAACAAAAAGAATCCTCTTTATTGGGCAGACACTTGACCCTCGAAGCACTTCAGAATCGGGTACCGGTAGCCATTAATCAGGTATGGGGAGCCTGAAGATTCCCCTCATCTTTTGTCGTGGGCAACGGAGGAGTCGTTTAATTGCGAGCAACCAGTTTCTTCACGCACTCTGGCCCCTTGTTCGAGACATGATTCACCGTTCTGCCCACTTTATAAAAAGACAGTTTACTGATCGTTTCAGTCGGTTTGCCCAGACTCGCAAGGACCGTCTTATAGCACTCACCCAGCCACTCCTTAGCCTGTTTTTGTTGCAGCAGAACCGGCATTCTCTCGGTCAGCGGTGTAATATCACTGATAGCAGGACGAGTAAGAATCGCACAGGACTCGAAACTCAACTGGTCGTCCACAGCATAGCTCTCCCAGAGACCGGCAAACAAACACAAACCACCCGACTTTGGACGTATATACCATGGCTGACTGTGATCCCCTACCCTCTGCCAGTCGAACCAGCCATCGGCCAGAATCAGACATCGCTGCTTTCTGAGGGCACTGCGAAACATTGGTTTATCGGCAGCGGTTTCGATTCTGGCATTGATCTGGGCTCTGGAAAAATCCTGCAGCCAGTGAGGAACCAGACCCCACTTAACCCGAGCGGTTTCAAAACAGCCCTGCTCATTATTTTTGACAATAAGTACCTGTTCACCAGGCGCAACATTATAGGAGGGAATATTGACTTCCGGCTGCTGGATACCCAGACACCCCAGGTTGATCTGATCAGCCATCAGCGTGTAACGACCACACATAATCACTCTTCCTGAATGTGATCAGATTCTTCCAGAACGGGGGACGCCTTGAGGTAATCCTCGATCATCTCTTTGGCCAGGCCTGCATCGTAATCGTCTACGTAGAGAGCCAGCAGACCGGTAGCGGGTAGTTCACCCACGGCACCTGCCAGATAGCTACCTCCCAGATGGCAGGCAATGCCATGGCTCTCCAGAACATCCTTGAGGCATTGAGCCTCAAGGAGATTGTCAGGGCTGAATATCTTGATCATACTTTTAATAAAACACGTCTATCGTCGTAAAGCAAGCTTACTTCAGGTAGACCGTCTTGATCTGGCTGACCAGCTCGTTCGCCTTAGCTCTCTGGGCAGGGTTGAGCAGTTCAGACAGCTCCTGCTTCTGTTTACGGGCCGCTGTCAGGAAGTCCCCCTCGGAACCTTCCAGACTCAGGGCAGTCCACATATAAGCAGCAATCAGGTTAGGGTCTGTGCCTGCCCCTTTATAATACGATTTCCCCAGTTCGTACTGAGCCTCTGCACTCTTGCCCTTTCGACCCGCGGCCCGTTCGATCAGTTCAAAACCTTTTTTAGGATCTTTAGCTACGCCCCCCAGACCCTCTCGATAGACCTTGCCCAACAAAAGTTCTGCCTGAACATTACCTCTGTTCGCCAGAGGTTCCAGCAGAGAAAGGGTTTGACTGGCATTTTCCGGCCTGACTTTACCAGCAACCAACAGGCTACCCACTTCAAGCACGGCCTGTTCGTCACCTGAGCTGGCCCGCTTCAACAGACTGGAATAGTCAGCAGCCCAGCCACTCAGGGAAAACAGTAATGTAATGGCCAGCAGCCTACCCTGGCACCTTTTACTCAATAACATCTATTACCTCTAGCCATTTTGAGCAGTCGACTGCTCAATGATTTCATTTTTGAAACACTGATTTTTTCGATTGTGCAGAGTATACACACTCAAGACAGGGAATTCTGCAAGCTTTCAATTATCAACAACTCAATAGTCAGTTAAACCCACATCAACAAACATTCATACGTCCAGCTACTCTCAAACCGTTACAAAGTGCCACAACCCGGCTACAGACCCTTTGTTTTAATAACTATATACTCATGGTTTCACTCACCGCTGTTATAAAAGGCAACCACCCGGAACAGATGGAACGTTTTGAAGAAATCCGCCCCTATCACGATCAGGAAGTAAGGCCCGTCCTGGACCGCCTGTTGCAAGACCGTGAACTTATTCAGGCACTGGTGCGTCATCAATACCCTGATATGCCAGTTTTCCTTAATGGTATTGCAGGCTGGCTGACAGCCCTGGGATTACGCTACAAACTGAAGAACATACATGACGTTGATGGACTGCAACACGTCATTGAACCTTACCTGACCCGCGTCATTGAAGGCAGTACTTCCGGCATCAGTTTTTCCGGACTGGATCAGCTCAACAAAGAGCAGGCTTATCTGTTCCTGTCCAATCACCGGGACATTGTCATGGACCCGGCTTTTGTCAATCTGGCTGTTTATAAACAGGGCATGCAAACCGTTCGAATAGCTATTGGTGACAACCTGCTGCAAAGACCTTTTGTCAGCGACCTAATGCGTCTTAACAAAAGCTTTATCGTCAAACGCTCTGTGGATGGCCGCCGGGAAAAACTCAAGTCTTATCAGACACTGTCAGCCTATATTCATGACTCCATTGATACCGGACATCCCGTCTGGATCGCCCAAAGCGAAGGCCGGGCAAAAGACGGTGACGACAAAACCGACTCTGCTATCATCAAGATGCTTCACATGAGCCGAAAAGCTGCAGAAACCTCTTTTGCCGACAGCATTCGCTCCATGAACCTGGTACCGGTTTCGATTGCTTACGAATACGACCCCTGTGATATGGCCAAAGCCAGAGAGCTCCATGCCACTGAAACCAGGGGTAATTACGAAAAATTTAAAGGAGAAGACCTGCAAAGCATAGTGACCGGCATCGAAGGCTTCAAAGGCAAGGTTCATGTAGCTTTTGGTACTCCGCTGATCGACGAGTATGAAAATGCCAATCAGGTTGTTGAAGAGGTGGATCGTCAAGTTCATCAAAACTATCATCTGTTCGCTTCCAACCTGATTGCCTTTGATCGGCTCCGCAGTGCACACCCTGATGTGACAGAGTGCTCATTAGAGACCCTGTTTGAAAGATTTTGCCCGGAAGAGTCGCTCGACAGTAAAGTCGCAGAGTTCAATGATCGCATGGCCCAGTGTTCGCAAGCTCATCAACCCTGGCTCCTGAAGATGTATGCTAATCCTGTTATCAATCATTTTGCTGGAAAACGACATGTCTTTGCATAAGCTCTGTTTTTTTGTCCCTGAACGTCATCTTGAATCAGTGAAGACTGCCGTCTTTGCTGCGGGTGCCGGTCGTTACGAAAAGTACGACAACTGTTGCTGGCAAACGTCCGGACAGGGACAGTTCAGAGCGTTGGATGGCAGCGATCCTTTTATCGGTAGCCAGGGTAAGCTGGAAACCGTTCAGGAATTCAAGGTTGAAATGATCTGCGAGGACCAGTATCTCAAAGCCGCCATTGCAGCGTTGAGATCGGCACACCCTTATGAAGAGCCAGCCTTTGAAAGCTGGCCGCTAAACGCTTCCTGAGTGTGACACTCCCCGCCCTGTCGAGGCTGTCGCAAAACTCTCTCCAACCTGGGAACGAGTTGACTCCCGTCATTCCCGGCTTCATTCTCGTCATTCCCGCGAAGGCGGGAATCCACACTGACTCACCACCAGAACCATACTGCCCGGTGTCCCCCTGGCCTTGTCATCCCCGAGAAGGCAGAGATCCACCGTTGGCGCTGGATTCCCGCCTTCGCGGGAATGACGACCTCAGAGCATGGGAACGAGTTGTTGGAGTTTTGCGACAGCCTCGAAGGCGGGAATCCACACTGACTCACCACCAGAACCATACTGCCCGGTGTCCCCCTGGCCTTGTCATCCCCGAGAAGGCAGAGATCCACCGTTGGCGCTGGATTCCCGCCTTCGCGGGAATGACGACCTCAGAGCATGGGAACGAGTTGTTGGAGTTTTGCGACAGCCTCGAAGGCGGGAATCCACACTGACTCTCCGCCAAAACCATACTGCCCGGTGCCCCCCTGGCCTTGTCATCCCCGAGAAGGCAGAGACCCACTGTTGGCCCTGGATTCCCGCCTTCGCGGGAATGACGACCTCAGAGCATGGGAACGAGCTGTTGGAGTTTTGCGACAGCCTCAGAGCATGGGAACGAGCTGTTGGAGTCTTGCGACACCCTCTGTCAGGCGAGGGTTTACGACGATTTTGCTAAAACCCGGGAAACGCCTCACTCAGAAAGCGAATAAAGTTTCTTTTAGCCTTGTGCTTTTGGCGGAGCTTATCGAACCAGTGACTGAATGCCTGCTGTTGATTCAGTCCGGCCATTATCTGCTGACACTCAACCATTAGCTCGACCGCTTCTTTGTAACTATTGTTCGTTTTTTTCTGTAGACAAGCCTCAACCAGCTTCTCATAGAGAGCAAAAGAGCGTTCTCCATCCTGCCGAAAATGTTTCCTCAGCTCATAAAGCAATGCCACATCCGGTTCTGCATCTGTAACCAGTTGCCAGGCCGAATCCAGATCGGACTCGGCAAGAAAAGTCATCATCAGTGTGTTTAACACACGGTGATGGAGATACCCCTGAGTACTGACGACACGCTCTTTCATCCAGTCTATGGCTTTTTGCCGCCAGTCTTGCTGACTGTTCAGGTCTTGTGAAAGCTCTTGCAAATACTCAAAAGTGGACAGTGTTGGTGACTCTTTAAATTGCTCCCAAACATCCTGTAAAGCTTCAGAGCTTCGCCCCGTTTTCAATAGCAGCAACTGTTGTAGTTCATGAATCTCAGCTGATTCACCGAAACGACTGTTCTGCCGGGCTCTATCAAGATAATTCTGGGCATCGTCATACTCATCCAACTCCAGATAACAGCGAGCAATAACCAGATACTCTGTCTCAGTCCTGGCAATCTTTTTATAGAGCTGAATCAATGTCTTGTAGTCATTCTGCAGTTCAGGTTCGACTTGCAGAACTCTGAGCAACCGGTCATAAATGAGTCGGTCCCGCCAGTTATCACTTTTCAGTCTGGGTAACTCATCCCAACGAGCCCGGGCGATCTCCAGGAAAGTCTTGTGACACTCTGGCGTCATAACTTCACTGAAATCATCCGGAATTCGACCATGCCATTCATCTTCATCCTTGAGCAGCAACTCCATCAGATGCTGAGCCTTGGACGCTTCAGACCAGTTCAGTGAAGCAAACGCCTCAATGTACATCCTCTGTATCTGAGCGACAGCCTCAAACCTGAAACCTCCGGAATCATCGACTGTCTCCAGCGCATGGACGATTCGTGACATAGCGTAGTCCAGCAACGCCAACTGATCAGAAGCTGCCAGCTTTTTTAAAGGTGATTCAAGGTTAAACAGAAGCTGTTCGACATTGGCAAAATATTGCCTGACCTGAGCGTATCTAAAGTAATGTCGATTGTAGGGGATCGCGGCGGTTATTCGTTTACGGATGGTTTTTCGGTCCATAATGCCCAGTGCTGTTTCAGCCTTGAGCAACCAGTGCTCTCGCACTGAACGACTGGCGTCTATCATTTCAACAAAGTGCCCCACCAGTTCTTCTTTGGGCATCTGCGATAAATAAGCGGCCAATACGTCTGTGGCCTCTGCGCCTTTTTTCACCCGGGGAACAGAGACTTTATCTCGCAACACCATAGCCACAGCAACACAGTGTTTGCAAAAGTCGATGCCATCAGAAGCCGGACAGTTACAACTGCCGTCCAGGGCACTCTGGGTATATACCAGATTGACCCGATAAACCTCGTTGCCCGTAACACTGGCTGAAATCCTCTGGCCCCGGATCGTCAGGTCTGTGACCCGTCCTTCCTGGTAGCAACCCTTGCCCCGGGAAAAAGCTTTCTCGCCTGCCAGTTTCACTAACTGCTGATCGGTAATTTCCGGCTTGTCATTCACGCTGCTTCAACCTGATAAGATAACCCTGAAATTCAGGAAACCACTTTACGGCCCGGCAGGGCTATATCTTCCATCCGCTGAGGGAAATCACCTGTCTGACGATCACTGAAGTAATGGCGAAGGGTGCGACTGATGGTATTGAAAGCCAGCTGACCCCAGGGAATCTCTTCTTCACTGAAAAGAGCCACTGCTTCACTTTCTTCACCGGCGCTGAACTCGGGTTTATCAAGATGAGCCAGAAAAAATACCGAGAGTTGGCTCACATGAACGATATTAAACAGAGTATACAGTGATTGCAGAGTAACCTCGGCTCCGGCCTCTTCCATGGTTTCCCGAAGGGCAGCCTGCTCAAGGGTTTCCCCCAGCTCCATGAAACCGCCGGGTAATGTCCAGTAACCCCTGCGTGGTTCGATAGAGCGTTTGCAAAGGAGTACTTTACCTTCATAGACTGGCAGACAACCGGCAACGATTAACGGATTTTGATAGTGAATTTTGCCACAGTTGTCACAAACATCACGTAACCGGTTATCGCCACAAGGGACTTTCTTACTGACCTTAGCGCCACACTCACTGCAGAAATTCACTGTTTTTCCTTCTAACTATGAAAATCTTTCTTCACCATAACCCGATTCATACCTGAAGTCACTTGAATCAGAGTTGGTGTAGAAAATGCTTATCATTTCTTTACCAGATGGATCATGCCGTAAAAAATATCTGTGTTATGATCTTTTCAAAGCCCGAAAAATTAGTGTTACACCCACGGAAGCGTAGCTCTGCCTGGTGTTACTGGCAGTCTGGTACCCAAGGTCGATAACAATAATGTTCCAACGGCGCCTTTTTTCAATGTCACTATGTTTTCTGAGCATCTGAATATCGCCGAGAAAGCCAGAGATTCACTTGTTATATGTTGATTACAGATATAGAACGAAGACTCCACAAACATCAGCCAAGAAGTATAGACACTCCTCTGCCGGAAGCCGCAGTCTTGATACCTCTGGTGACTAATGACCAGGGACAGGCCACCGAAATAATCCTTACCCGAAGGGCTTCACACATGAACAAGCACAGTGGTGAAGTGGCGTTT
This sequence comes from Endozoicomonas sp. 8E, assembly GCF_032883915.1. Lineage (NCBI taxonomy): Bacteria > Pseudomonadati > Pseudomonadota > Gammaproteobacteria > Oceanospirillales > Endozoicomonadaceae > Endozoicomonas > Endozoicomonas sp. 8E. Next base: position 4,120,299 of record NZ_CP120717.1, read on the forward strand.
CCCGGTGGCAAACGGGAAGATGACGATCATAATCTGATTCAGACTGCCCTGAGAGAATCCCAGGAAGAGATTGACCTGAACCCTGCTTCCGTCCAGATATTGGGCACCATGGGTCCAGTTATTTCCCGCTTCGGCATCAAGGTGATTCCTGTCGTCGGTTCTGTACCGGAAAACTTGTCACTCAACGCTAACATTGAAGAGCTGGACCGCATTTTTCACGTTCCTCTGGAGTTTTTCACCAATCTGGACAACCTGCAGTTTCACCACTGGAGCATGAATGATAAAACCTACTCCATGCCCTCTTATCAATACGGTGAATATCTGATCTGGGGATTGACGGCCATTATGCTGGTAGAATTTCTGAATGTGGGATTAAACACCACTATCCCACTGGATGCACCTCAGTTTCATGCCAGCCACAGTTTTACGCAAAACCGCTAACTGTCGGATAGCCAGAGTTCAAAGTCCATTCTACGGAATATGTGACTCAAGTTAAGCAGTGAAAATTTTCACTGCTTTTACTCTATTGTCCTTGACCTGCATGATCTCAAACCGGTATTCGCCTACTTTGAGACAGACACTGGACTCCGGAATAAACTGCATCATCTCGGTGATCAAACCGTTAATTGTCCTGGCATCCTCGGTGGGTAATTTCCAACCCAGAGAACGGTTAATATCTCTTATGGACGCAGAACCATCAATGATGTAAGTACCGTCTTCCTGAGGGGTGATATCCTGACTGGAATCGGAAACATCGGTAGTAAAGTCCCCAACAATTTCTTCCAGAATATCTTCCAGCGTCACCAGACCCAGAATATCGCCATATTCGTCGACTACCAGTGCAACACGCTCTTTAGACTTCTGGAAATTGAACAGCTGGGTATGCAGTGGCGTGCTTTCAGGGACATAATAAGGCTCTGTGGTTTCCTGCAGGAGAAGCGCTTTATTGACTTCTTCCTGACTCAGTAGTCGCGCCACCTTTCTCATATGCAACATACCCACAAGATTATTTACATCGCCACGATAGACTGGCAAGCGAGTGTGCTGACAGGCTCTTAACTGTTCCAGGATATCCTTGATGTCGTCGTCAATATCAATTCCGAAAATTTCATTTCGGGGTACCATGATATCGTCTACCCGGACCTTCTCCAGATCCAGAATACCCAGCAACATTCCCCGCCTTTTCTGCGGCAATAACATGCCGGGGTCGGTCACAATGGTGCGCAGCTCTTCAGCGTTCAACTGATCTTCAGCAGCCTGACCGGGTTTGATACCAAAAGGTCTCAGCAGGAAACCACAGACCCAGTTTAAAACGACCACCATGGGATAGAAGAGTTTCAGCAACGGTGTCAGAATGAAAGAGGCAGGAAAGGCAATTTTTTCAGGATAGAGCGCAGCAACTGTCTTGGGCGTTACTTCACCGAAAATCAGTACCGCAACCGTCAGTCCCAGAGTAGCAATGGCAATACCGCTATCACCCCAGAGTCTCACTGCCACCAGAGTGGCCAGGGCAGAAGCCAGGATATTGACAAAGTTGTTGCCAATCAGAATCACACCAATCAGTCTATCAGGGCGTTCAAGCAGTTTATGAGTCCGCATGGCCGCTTTGTGATTCTTGCGAACCAGGTGGCGAAGGCGATAGCGGTTGATCGCCATCATGCCGGTTTCCGAACTGGAAAAAAAAGCCGACAGCAACATTAAAAGGGCCAAGATGGACAAAAGAAGACTGGTAGATGCTTCGCTCAAGACTGAAATCGCTCGTTCAGATTCTGTTCATGAAAGCGGTGATTCTAACGTTTCATACTCTAAACCCCAAACACTTTTATCGCTCTTGCTGACTCAAATAGAGCAAGGTCAAAAAGAACAGTGCAGCCACCCTGAAGCCTGGCTGAATACCACTCCAGCTGCGGGACTGCCAGGCCAGAAACCATTCACCCGAAATTCCCATAAAGGCCAGAAACCAGAGCATAATTCCCAGAGTTAAACCAAGCAGAGCCAGGCACTTGCTTTCATGGAAATTTTCACTGCGCAGATTGAGAATCATAAAGGCGGCACCGATCCAACATAAAAAAGCTATGATTGCTTCAACAGCGATAATCAGATTGTAAGCAATTTTCCAGACCGTGGGATCATGAACTGCCCGCCACTCTGCCTGAGCAAGGTTTCCGGTCGTATCCATACTCATCACATGCTGAACGTAAGGGTTAAAAACAGTTCGCAGAAATCTATTATAATCTAAAACTATCTTATAAAATCTCAAGCATGGATAAGTGATTAGTGAAGATAGGTGAGGCAGCTCGTTTACTTGGTACAGACCCAATAACACTACGAAAATCGGAAAATACAGGTGAGCTGCTTCCTGCCAGAAAGACCAAAGGCGGAGCTCGTTACTACGACGTGTCTGAATTGATGGGCTACAGTAACGAAGCTGCGCCTACGCTTTGCTATTGCAGAGTATCCGGTCACGACCAAAAGCCAGACTTAGACAGGCAGCAAGAGTTACTGGAAGCCTGCTGTTCTGCAAAAGGTTGGCGAACTCAGGTTATACGAAAAAATGCTTGAGACTTTGCGAGATGTTGTTAGCTCACAAGATTGAACTCAGACCGACAAAACAACAAGCCGATTATCTTGATAGGGCTTGTGGTTCTCGTCGTCATGCGTTCAATCAACTGTTAGCCCATTTCAATCAAGAAGGCGTTAAATGGTCAAAGAAGGCTGCGAATGAAAAATACCAAGAACTCAGGCTTGAGTTTCCCTGGTATGCCGAAGTCAGCCAACGTGTCACCAGGAACACAATCGACGATCTTCATGACGCCTTTACTCACTTCTTTCGTCGGGTGAAGAAAGGAGAAAAAGCAGGTTATCCAAGATCCAAGATTCAAGAAGCGAGGACTACACGACAGTTTTTCTCTCAGAGAAAAACCCAAGTTCGATGTTGATGGCAGAACACTTCGCATTGAGAAACTGAAAACCCGCATCAAGATGCGCCAAGAGCTGAGGTTCACAGGAACACCCTGTCAGGTGACGATCAGTAAGCGAGCCGGAAAGTATTTCGCTTCTATTTTGGTAGACACTCAGGATTTCGACCCAAAAGCACAAAGCCGTGAGTCTGTAGGCGTTGATTTTGGCATCAAAGGTTTAGCTATTTGTTCGAATGGTAAAACCTTTGCTGCTAATCAGAAACTGAAAGGCTCTCTGAAACGCCTTAACAGGAAACAGAGGGCGTTAAGCCGCAAAACAAAGGGAAGCAACCGCTATGCGAAAGCCAAGCGAGCGGTTGCCAAACTGCATTACCGGATAAGTAACCAGCGATCAGCCGTACTACATGAGGTAAGTGATTATCTGACGTCAAGATTCAAAATAATCACCCTCGAAAATCTGAATGTCAAAGGCATGGTAAAAAACCGCAAACTGGCAAGAGCAATCAGTGACGCAGGTTTCGGTAAGCTGAGAGAACTGGTTGAATACAAGGCAGAGCTGCGAGGATGTCAGGTTGTGATTGCAGATCGGTTCTTTCCCAGCTCGAAGAAATGTGCAGTTCATACTTGCGACTACATAAATGACAATCTCACCCTGTCTGATCGTGAGTGGCGGTGTCCAAAATGTAAAACTCTGCATGATAGGGATTACAGTGCGAGTTTGAACCTTGATAATTACGGTCGAGACAGGTTACAGCTCGACGGGGTCGCCCAGACCCTAAACCCTACGCAAGAGTGTAGTTAGACACGATTCGTCGTGCATCCATGTCGACGGCGTAGATAAGTCTACATAATTACAGATTATGTTAGATTTTTAGTAGCGGTAATTACTCTGATAGTCCATCAGATTATTAAACAAAACCAACGTGCTAAAAAGAGCAACAGCCGCGACCAACAAAACTTTACTGAGCTTTATGGCTATTATCATTTTCATAGCCATAAACAATAGACCGACTTACAGACTTCTCAAGCTGCCGGAAAAAAGAAGTGCAAAGAGAGATTAAAAGGAGCAGTAAACAAAGTCTGCTCCGAAAAGGCTCATCTGACCAGAATAAAGTCGACAACCGTTCGCCAACCGAAGTAAGCCACCAGCAACAGGATAAAACCGGCAACCGTCCAACGCATGGCCTTTTGTCCTCTCCAGCCATTGACCCAGCGCCCAATCAGCAGTGTCGTAAACAACACCCAGGCCACCAGAGAAAGTACTGTTTTATGGAACATATCACTGGCAAACATATTATCGATATACAAGAAGCCTGAAATCAGCGACAGGGTCAGCAGAATGACTCCTACAGAAAGAAATTCGAACAGCAATTTTTCCATAGTCTGCAGGGGCGGCAGGGCTTTGAGCAGACGCTTTTGATTGTGACTTCTAAGCTGCTTTTCCTGATAGGCCAGAAGCAGTGACTGACACACGGCCACCATCAGCAAACCATAGGCCAATACTGACAGCAGAACATGCACCACCATCAGAGTGGGTGAATGAAAAATGTGTTCCACAGGAGCCAGCCAGTCCGCCAGAACCGAGATGATAGTAAAAGGCAGAATCGTGACCAGAAGACTTTCAGAAGGCTTTCGCAAACTGCTGAGCAATACTACCAGTGTCACTATCAGTGTCGTCAAAGAACCGATCGTGAGAATACCAAGGTTGGTCCCCTTATCGGTGTGAATAGAAAAATAGAGCGAAAAAATATGTAAAGCAGCTCCGACTGTGATTGCCAGCAACACTAAATTTCGAGCGCCACCGCGACCAGTAATTCTTCCCCATTGGCAGACCATTCCCACTGCATAAAAAATGATGGCACCGATGCTGACGAGCATGAAATTCATTGATTCTTTTATAACCTCCATCTGAAATTTTCCTGATGGCGAAACCGTCGCAAAGCCACTTAGGAAGATGCAAACCTGAGCTTGCCATGTCCAAATCTACACAAGAACTACTTTGTTTTCATCCATCAAGTGGAAATACTGTCTCTGCCAGGACCTGATGCTGCCCCTTTTGCGCGGGATTGGATATAATGAATGCCAACTACACACTTGCACCTTACTTCCAAGGTATTTCCAAGGTAACTGGATGTTCGAGAATTTAACCGAACGCCTGTCGCAGACGCTTCGTAACGTCACCGGCAAGGCGAAACTGTCTGAAGACAATATTAAAGATACCCTGCGCGAGGTTCGCAAGGCCCTGCTGGAGGCTGACGTTGCCCTGCCGGTGGTCAAGGAGTTCATCAACCGGATCAGAGAACGGGCGATTGGCCAGGAGGTACAGTCCAGCCTGAGCCCCGGCCAAGCCTTCGTCAAGATTGTTCAGGCAGAACTGGTTTCGGTCATGGGCGAAGCCAATGACCAGCTGAACCTGTCGACCCAGCCACCCGCTGTTCTGCTGATGGCCGGTCTGCAGGGTGCCGGTAAAACCACCTCTGTGGCGAAACTGGGCAAGTTCCTCAAGGAACGCCACAAAAAATCTGTTATGGTCGTCAGTGCTGATGTTTACCGTCCGGCAGCGATCAAGCAGCTGGAAACGCTGGCGGGTGAAGTCGGCGTCGATTTCTTCCCATCCAACAGCGAACAAAAACCTGTTGATATTGCCACAGCAGCCATTCAGGAAGCTCGCCTGAAGCATATTGATGTAGTCATTGTCGATACCGCCGGTCGTCTGCACATCGACAGCGATATGATGGATGAAATTCAGCAGCTGCACAGTGCCATTAATCCTGTCGAAACCCTGTTTGTGGTTGACGCCATGACCGGTCAGGATGCCGCCAATACCGCCAAAGCCTTTGGTGATGCCCTGCCCCTGACCGGTGTCATTCTGACCAAGGCAGATGGCGACGCACGCGGAGGTGCCGCCCTGTCGGTTCGCCATATTACCGGCAAGCCGATCAAGTTCATGGGTGTCGGTGAAAAGACAGACGCTCTGGACCCATTCCACCCGGACCGTATCGCTTCCCGAATACTCGGCATGGGTGACGTTCTCTCCCTGATTGAAGAAGCTGAACAGAAGCTCGACAAAAAGAAAGCCGACAAACTGGCCAGCAAACTAAAAAAGGGCAAGGGCTTTGACCTGGAAGACTTCCGTGACCAACTTCAGCAGATGAAGAAAATGGGCGGCCTTGCAGGCGTTATGGACAAACTTCCCGGCATGCCGGGTATGCCAGCCAACATGCCCGGCCAGATGGACAACAAGATTTTTGTCCAGATGGAAGCGATCATCAACTCCATGACACCGGCTGAACGTGCAAATCCGGATATTATGAACGGCTCTCGCAAAAAGCGTATTGCCTCAGGTTCCGGCACCCAGATCCAGGACATCAACCGTCTTATCAAGCAGCACAAGCAGATGAGCAAGATGATGAAGAAAGTCACCAAGAAAGGCGGCATGAGCAAGCTGATGCGCGGCCTGGGTGGTATGAAAGGTCAGATGCCCGGCGGCATGGGCGGTATGATGCCTCCAGGCGGCGGTAAGAAGTTCCCATTCTAGCCATTCCTGACAATTTTATGGCCAGCCAAGCTGGCCATAATCTGTAAAAAAGGTCACTCTCCGCATCATTTTCATGAAATGCGAAATAGGCCCTGCTTCACCACTTCAGGCCTTTGTAGTCCATAGATAGCGTGACTGAGCACCTTATCACCCACTTTTTCGCGATGACTTATCACGCCTTCCAGAGTCATTCCCAATCGTTCACAAACTGCACGACTGGAAAGGTTTTCTTCAGCTGCCGAAATTTGCACCTTCTCCATACCCAGATTATTAAAGGCATGATGACAGAGATACCGGCAAGCCCGGGTAATAATGCCACTCCCCTGATAAGGTTCCCCCAGCCAGTAACCCACCTCGACCATTTTGAGATCGTGACGAATGGTATTCAAACTGATATTACCCACCACATTTTCCTGAAACTCAATGGCACAGGTCAGACTTTTACCGTCGGCATAGTCATGCAGCGATTTTTTGGCAAAAGCCCTGAAACCCTCTTCGGTATTACAGAACTCAGTCCAGGGCAGCCAGCGAGAGAGGTATTCCCGGCTCTCTTCCAACAGCTCAAGGTATCTTGGTGCCAACGTCTCACTGACCAGCTGTAGTCGTATTTCTTCATCGACCGTAATAAAAAACATGACTTTTCCTTTCTTATTCATGGATCAGGGTACAGTCGATTTTATATACGACAAACATCACTTATATCAAGTATTCACTCTTTTCAGTCAAGCTGAACAGTTTTCATTACATCAAGAATGGACAACCTGAAGAGGCTTTTTTAGAACTTTCGTGCAATATAAAGATCATAATAAGCCCCTCCGTGCAACCCACAGAACCTGCCCTCCCCTCATTCCATGAGACTTTCCGCAGCAAGATAAGTGTCAAGCATATTGTCAGCAGGACGGTTATTCCTTAGAATATGCGCCCTTCATGGCCCACTGTCAGTGTTCCATGAGTCTGAAGGCTCCCGGAGCCATCAGAGACAAGCGTTGCCGGACATCACGATTACAGGAAATTATTCCATGGTAACAATTCGTTTAGCTCGCGGCGGTTCCAAAAAGCGTCCGTTCTACCACCTGACTGTTGCTGACAGCCGTAAGGCTCAAGGTGGCCGCTTCATCGAGCGTGTAGGTTTCTTCAACCCTACTGCCCGTGGTCAGGAAGAGCGTCTGCGTGTGGATCAGGAGCGTGTTGAGTTCTGGCTGAGCCAGGGCGCTACCGTATCCGACCGCGTTAGCAAGCTGCTGAAAGACGCCAAAGCAGCCTGAGGTCAGGTTGAACAGCCATGAGCCGTTTAGAACAGCCCTGAGCCGTTTAAACAACCACCTCAAAAAGGAACAGAACCAGTGAAAAAAGCATCAGCAACCGCTCAACCCAAACAGGTTGTCCTCGGAAGTATTACTGGTGTGTACGGAGTAAAAGGCTGGGTTAAAGTGTATTCACATACCCATCCCATGACCAATATTCTGAACTATAAACACTGGATTTTGCGCCAGGATGGTCGCCAGCAGACCATTGAAGTCGATCAGGGCCGCCGTCAGGGCAAGGGTCTGGTCGCACACATCGCCGGATGCGATGACCGGGATATCGCCCGCCAGTTCACTGGTGCAGAAATCCTGATCGCTGAGAGCGAACTGCCCCCTCTGGCTGATGACGAGATATACTGGCATCAGCTTGAAGGTCTGGAAGTGAAAACCGCTGACGAAGCGGGCAAGGAGCTTCTGCTGGGCAAAGCCAGCCACCTGATGGAGACAGGAGCCAACGACGTATTGGTCATCAAAGCCTGCAAGGGCAGCATCGACCGACGCGAACGACTGGTCCCATGGTTACTGGATCAGGTGATCCTGGAAGTGAATCCGGAAGCAGGATTCATTCGGATTGACTGGGATCCGGAATTTTAACCGTTATGAGTGAAACTGACATGGACAGCCCTGAGCTGATTAAAAGCCCAGAGCCTGAGGACAGCCTTGAGCCGTTAAACAGCCCTGAGCCGTTAAACAGCCCTGAGCCGCAGAATAGCCATGAACAATCACCCATAACAGCAGATATGTGGTTCGGTGTAGTCACCCTCTTCCCGGAAATGTTTCGGGCCATTACCGATCACGGCATATCCGGCCGTGCTGTAAAGGAGGGAATTGTCTCGGTGCAAACCTGGAATCCCAGGAACTTCACCCATGACAGACACCGGACTGTGGATGACCGACCTTACGGCGGTGGTCCCGGCATGTTGATGAAAATTCAACCTCTGCGTGACGCCATCCATGCAGCCAAGAAAGCTGCTGGAGCCGATGCCACGGTGGTATACCTGTCTCCCCAGGGACGCCTGCTTGATCAGGCCGGGGTTCAGGAGCTGGCCGCCAGAAAGCGGCTTATTCTGGTATCGGGGCGGTATGAAGGTATTGATGAGCGTGTAATCAACGAAGAAATCGACGAGGAATGGTCGATCGGTGATTACGTGTTAAGTGGTGGCGAACTCGCCTCCATGACTCTGATTGATGCAGTTTCACGCTTTGTACCGGGCACCCTGGGTCACAAGGATTCCGCATTAGAGGATTCCTTTGCTGATGGCCTGCTGGATTGTCCGCACTACACCCGCCCTGAGATTTTCAAGGGGCAGAAAGTGCCGGAAGTTCTGCTGTCTGGGGATCATGCAAAAATTCGTGCATGGCGCCTCAAACAGGCATTGGGCAGAACCTGGTTGAGAAGACCGGACCTGTTGCAAGACAGGAAACTGACCCGCGAAGAGGAAAAACTGTTGTCTGAATTTATTCAGGAACATCTTTCTTCGGATAGCCACAGCAAGGCAGACTCGACGAGCGGAAGACTTGACTAACGGGAGCAAAATTTAAAATGAGCAAGAACAGAATCATTGAAGCGCTCGAACAAGAGCAGATGACCAAGGAAATCCCGAGCTTCGGCCCTGGTGACACTCTGGTCGTACAAGTTAAGGTTAAAGAAGGCAACCGTGAGCGTCTGCAGGCGTTCGAAGGTGTCTGCATTGCCAAGCGTAATCGTGGCCTGAACTCCGCTTTCACCGTCCGCAAGATTTCCAGCGGTGTTGGCGTTGAGCGTGTTTTCCAGACATACAGCCCTCTGGTCGCTTCTATCAATGTGAAGCGTCGCGGTGACGTACGTCAAGCCAAGCTGTACTACCTGCGTGCTCTGAGCGGTAAAGCAGCTCGTATCAAGGAAAAGCTCAACTAAGGGACGCTTTTCGCCTCGCGCGGAAAACTCTCCAGGGGTCTCCAAAACCCTGAGCATGACGCCCAGGGTCATAAAAGTTCTGACAATCCGGCAACCTTGTCAGTCCATAAAAAAAGCGACTAAAGTCGCTTTTTTTATGCCTTCAAAACAGAAAACAGCTTTTCATTTTCAGGCTTGTACTGTTTTCTTTACGATCCTTCCATATGCCGCAATAATAGGAGCCTCAACCTGATACACAGATGATAATGGCCAATACCTCCATCGAACTGTTTCTCAACCACCTATGGCTTGAGAAAGGCCTTAGCGAAAACACCCGCACGGCCTATAAAACCGATATAGAACAATTCGCTTCCTGGCTTTCTCAGAACAGGCTCACACCCGAGAGATCATCCACTTCTGACCTAAGAAATTATCTGGCCTGGCGACACCAGCAGGCGTTTCGACCCAGCTCAACAGCCAGAGCACTATCCAGCCTGCGCGGTTATTACCGTTACCTCTTAAGAGAAAAGGTGATCAGTCAGGACATTACTCAAAATATTGAGATGCCCAAACTGGGACGACCTCTGCCCAAATACCTGACAGAGACTGACGTTGAAAACCTGCTTGCAGCCCCTGACCTTGATACCGATTTAGGGCTTAGAGACCGATGTATGCTGGAGCTACTTTACGCCTGCGGACTCAGAGTATCGGAACTGGTCAATCTCAACCTGAATCAAATCAACCAGAGACAGGGCATCGTCCGCATTCAGGGCAAGGGTAATAAAGAGAGGCTGGTGCCTATGGGTGAAGAAGCCCTGAACTGGCTTCACCTTTATCTGAAAGACAGCAGACCCTTTCTGATCAGTGACCCGGAGAATCGGGTACTGTTTCCAGGCCGAAATGGCAACCCGATGACACGTCAGACCTTTTGGCACCGGATCAAACAACATGCCATAACAGCCAACATTCAAAGCGCGGTTTCACCCCACGTTCTTCGCCACGCCTTTGCTACCCATCTTTTGAACCATGGAGCCGACCTTCGGGTGGTCCAACTGCTGCTGGGGCACAGCGACCTTTCAACTACCCAGATATATACCCATATTGCCCGGCAGCGGTTGAGTGAACTGCACGAATCTCACCATCCCAGAGGCTGAATGCAGTTTCAGCCTTTTTAAACAGTAGAATACAAGGCTAAGCTTCATTTGACTGACACCCATCGAACATCCGAATCCGGCTTCATCAGATCCAAAAAAAACAGATATTCATTATTTAAAAGCATCACTATTTAGCAATCATAAGACCTAAGCCTTTTAATTTAGCCATTCGGGTTAATATCAGAAAACATTGTATAGGCTTGCGCTTTGAACTTACCGGATACCATCAGGCTCTACCTGAGACCCGCAGCAGTTACAGCACTGCTGCTTTTGCCTTCTGCCATCCTGTCAACAGCCCAGGCAACTGACAAATATGAAAAGTTAGCTAACATGTGTCGTGCCTGTCATGGTCAGGATGGCAGTAATGAGTTCAATACCATCCCGAATCTCAAGTGGCAGAATCGCCGGTACCTTTTCGCTCAATTACAGGCTTTCAAAAGCGGGAAACGACAGGACATCACCATGACTAAAGTCGCTCAACTGTTAAGTGAAGAAGATATGCTGCGTCTGGCTGACTTTTTCTACGAAGGCAAAAAGCCTTGAGCATACCCAAAGCCTTTGCAATCTGAACAAACCAGATGCCAAAAGGTTAACCGGATACCCGATAATGAACAGAAGAAAGTTTCTACAGCAGGCACTGACCGCATCCGCTGCTTCCATTCTGTCTGTGAGGTGGGTTTTTGCTCAAAACCGTCCCCCAGGTCTGGAGCCTGTTGACATCTCCACAATGAAATGGGTCAGGGCGGAAGATCTGCCAGATTATTACACGGTATTGAATACCAACCCGTTAAATGCCCATCCTGCTGAACACATGCTGGACCCGGCAGTAACACCGGCAAACATAGCCTTTACGCGCTGGAATGGTCTGATGCCGGATTTCGACAAGATAGACCCGAAGACCTGGACATTTACTGTCGACGGTGAATCAGTCGTCAAATCCAGGACTTATACCATCGATGAACTCAAGAGCAGGTTCAAACACCACAAACTGAACCTGGTTCTGGAATGCGGCGGCAATAGCCGTAAAAATTTTTTCCCCAACACCAAAGGCAACCAATGGAATAACGCTGCCGTTTTTTGCTCACAATGGACCGGCGTCCTGCTCAGCGATGTACTGAAAGACTGTGGCGTGAAAGACGACGCAGTTTACACCGGTAACCACGGGATTGATAAACAACTCAGCGGCACAGGGCCTGCGATTTCCCGGGGTGTGCCTATTGCCGCAGCCATGAATGATAACGCCCTGATTGCTTGGGCTATGAATGGTGAAGATATTCCATTTCGCCACGGTTTCCCTCTGCGCATTGTCTTTGCTGGCCGCCCGGCTTCTGTTTCCCAGAAGGCAGCCACAGGTATCAGTGTTCGTAACAAGGTACATGATGGCGCCAAGATGGCAGCACCTGCCTATCAGGTTCCCAGATACCCTATAGCCCCCGGGGAGAAAGTGCCCAATGAAGATTTTGAAATTATCGAAGTGATGATCGTCAAGTCTCTGATCACTTTCCCGCAGAGCGGGATTGAACTGTCACTGGGTAAAACCCAGGAAGTCAGGGGTCATGCCTGGGCCGGTTTGCGGGAAGTCGTCAAGGTTGAAGTCAGTTATGACTATGGTACTCGTTGGCATCAGGCCGAGTTGAGCCAACCGGTCAACAAGGGTGCCTGGCAACAGTGGCGCATTAATCTGAAGCTGCCAGAGCAGGGTTACTACGAAATCTGGGCCAAAGCCACGGACAGTGAAGGAGATTCCCAGCCCGTGGTCCAACCCCAGTGGAACCCGAAAGGCTACCTCTTCAATGGCTGTCACCGAATTGCTGTGAGGGTAGCCTGATGGCGGGCTTAAAACAGCTCAAAATATTGGTAGTCTCGGCGTTACTTTGCGGAGCGAGCCTGGCCGCACCCGATGAAGTGCCGAGAAAAGAGTACCCGGTTGATCCCAAGTCCGGACTGATAATGGCTCCGGGCTGGGAGATGGTTAACGCTCAGTGTAACGTCTGCCACAGCAGTTTTATTGTCAGCCAGAACAGTGGCGACAAAAAAGCCTGGCGTGAGACCCTGCAGTGGATGATAGATACCCAGGGACTTTGGGATCTTTCTGAAACCTGGGAACCGATCCTGGACTATCTCAGCACCTACTATGGTGTTGCAGATATTGACAGGGAGACTTTTCGAAGGCTCCCCCTGGATCCGGCATTAATGCCTCCACCCAGAAAGTAAAGACCCAACGCCGAACGGGACATGGTTTATGTCGCCGTCTATTACAGCAATCACAACTCACTCCCAGGCTCTGAGAGTGTCGCAAAACACTGGTTCCCACGCCTTCAGGCCCTGTGGGTCCCAGCATGGGAACGAGTTGTCTTCACTCCCGTCATTCCCGGTTTCACTCCCGTCATTCCCGGTTTCACTCCCGTCATTCCCGCGAAGGCGGGAATCTACACTGACTCCCCACCAGAACCATACTGCCCGGTGCCCCTCTGGCCTTGTCATCCCCGAGAAGGCAGAGACCAACTGTTGGCCCTGGATTCCCGCCTTCGCGGGAATGACGACCTCAGAGCATGGGAACGAGCTGTTGGAGTTTTACGACAGCCTCAGAGCGAGGGAACGAGTTGTTAGCGTTTTGCGACAGCCTCCTTCGCGGGAATGAAGACCTAACTCTGGTCCCCAGGCTCCAGCATGGGAACCGGAGATTTTGTGACACCCTCATTTCGGCGGGAGGCTCAATTCAAAAAACCACTCTTCTCTTGCTATTAGTCTAATCTGCACACTCAGAAGCAAAAAATATAGGGACTTGATAATGAAAAAAACACTTCCTGCAGTGCTTCTTTTATTGCTGCCGTCATTATCTGTCATTTGTCAGGCCGAACAGTTGACAAGACATTTTATTGTCGAGCTTGCACAGCATCAGGATACAGCCGGGTTAGCAACCACCCTTACAACGCAAGAGGATCATCCCTTTGCGATCAACATTATGGGGCTTCCCGGACAGGCTGAAGGAAAAAATGACCCGGCAAACCAGCCATCCGCATCATCCGGTCTGCAGGCCTCAGCAACCGCCACCCAACTGAAAGCTTCTTTCAACAGCTCTCTGAATTCCGGCTCCGGCGAAGGTAACCAGGATCCTGAACAACAACAGCATACTTACGGTTTAAATTGTTACGTCGATTTCTGTAATGGCTTTTGTCAATTGCGACCACCCTCCGCTAGCGGAGGGCTGACTGAAGCAGATGAGGAGTGCCCTGTGTGCCTTGACGAGTTGACCGATGAGGTTACTGCCCCCTGTTGTTCGAAAAAAGTTGACAGGCACTGTTTACAAAGGGTGATTCTCACCACTTCACTATGGTCCTGCCCACATTGCAGAGGAGACCTTTCGCCACTGGCAAGATTACCGGAATTTGTTGCAGGCATAGAAGCACAGAGGGACTTATCAGGTCCTTATAACGGTCCCCGTTTCAGTGTCTCACAAACGGGCTCTCTCGTTGTCGGGCTGGTCTGTAACACGTTCATAATCGAGGATGGCCAAATATGGCGATGCGGGGAGATCTTCCCGAACGCCAGTAGTTTGTCGGCTCACGAAAGCGCAGAACACAGCGGGGGAAGAATGTGTGACATAACCGTAGCAGATACGGATGGCCGACAGAGGCTATGTTGGACGCTCTGCAGAAGTTCAAGAGACCTGACGGAACACAAAAGAAGATACCATAACCAGTAATGAATTTTCTGATTCATGACGGTTAAAACTGACAATTCCAATAAAGTGTCTAAACTTCTGACCCAGAACCTGCGATCTTATTGGCAGTAGCTACCTGACTTGCTACACACTGTCGGTCGAGAAAAAAACAATACCCAGGAGGATGACTCATGCGCCTAAGCACCCTGATCTTGTCTGCCACTTTGGCGACGACCCCCTTTTTGCGGGCTGCGCCATTAGCAGACCAGACCACTGAAGAAGTACAAGATGCCATTACCAGTGAACTGAAAGGTCTGGACCCCAACATTCCCATTAAAAGCATTGAAAAGAGTGGCTGGGGAGGCGTATTCAGGGTAACTCTGGAAGGCGGCAGCGTGATCTATTCCAATGAAACCGGCAAACTCCTGCTGCGTGGTGACATGCTGGAAATTAACAATGGCCAGATCGTTAACCTGACAGAAGAGCTTCGTAATAAAGCCGTGGCAGACCAACTGAAGTCTCTGAAAAAAGAAGATCAAATTGTCTTTTCACCCAAGGAAGAGGTTAAAGGCGTTGTTTATGCCTTTACGGATGCCGACTGTGGTTACTGCCGAAAGCTCCACCAGGAAGTGCCTGGACTCAATAACATGGGGATAGAAGTACGTTATCTGGCTTTCCCCAGGGGCGGAAAACAATCCCCAGCCTACGCCAAAATGGTTGACGCCTGGTGTTCACCCGAGAGAATGCAAGCCCTTTCAGAGCTCAAAAACGGCAAAGAGATTACTCATAAAGCTTCCAAAGAAGACAAAGAACAAACCCGATGCGAAGTTCTCGTTGAAGAACAATTCGAGCAGGGCCTGAAGCTGGGTGTGAGCGGAACCCCTGCTCTGTTTCTTGAGAGCGGCAAAGCCATACCCGGTTACCGCCCAGCTGCGGAGCTTGCCAGAATTATGGGCATTACACCGCCTCCTGCCCCTGAAACCGCTCCTGACACTAAAGCTGACTCTGCACCAAAGTCATAGTACTTCAGGGTGCGCATCCACCCCGCACCCGATTCCACCGAGCATAAGGTCCCAGGGAGCATAAATATGTTGTATCCGGTAGCGATTGAAGTGGGCAATGATGACTATGCGTTTGGTGCGGTGGTTCCTGATCTAAAAGGTTGTTTCTCGGCGGGTGACAGTTATGAAGAAGCCTTGTCCAATGTGGTAGAAGCCATCGGAGGGCATCTTGAGCTAATGGCCGAAGAAGGTCAATTACCGCCTCAGCCCAGTGCCATAGCGGACCTTATAGCTACCTCAGAATTTTCCGGCTGGATCTGGGCCCTGGTGGACGTAGATAACTCAAAAAGCTTCAGTGGGGTGTTGATCTGAGTTCAGAACAGCATCTTCATGACTGAACATTATCAGGCAGTGATACACTGTTTTTGATCATGGACAGGAATCATGAAAAGCCAGGGCAAACTATCGCCCTTAAGGCCGGTTTATGGCTATAATCCCCCATCCATTGATAATAAATCAGGACGCTTTCTGTTTCTGAAAGCCGTCGACACAGACAGTGAGTTGAGATCAGCTCACGGGGGATAACAGTTTGAAACCGGTCAAAGTAGGAATATGTGGCCTGGGTACCGTAGGCAGCGGTACGTTTAATGTACTGACACGCAATGCCAGTAGCATTGCTGCGCGAACTGGCAGACCCATTATTGTAGAGCAGATTGGTGCCCGTCGGGACAACCCTGCTGCTGATACCTCGACCACTCAAGTCACCCGTGACATCTTTGATGTCGCCCGTAATCCCGAAGTGGATATTATTGTTGAAACCATTGGCGGATACGATGTTGCCAAGGAATTGATTCTCACAGCTATCCAACACGGTAAACATGTTGTTACGGCCAACAAAGCCCTGATAGCCGAACATGGCAATGAGATCTTTCAGGAAGCCCGTGAAAAGAATGTCGTGGTTGCCTATGAAGCGGCAGTGGCTGGCGGCATCCCTGTCATCAAGTGCCTGAGAGAGGGTCTGGCAGGCAATCAGGTTAACTGGCTGGCTGGCATCATCAATGGAACAGGTAATTTTATTCTGACTGAAATGGGCGACAAAAAACGTTCATTTGAAGAGGTACTCGCCGAGGCCCAGGCACTGGGCTACGCAGAAGCTGACCCCACCTTTGATGTAGAAGGCATTGATGCCTGCCATAAACTGACCATTATGGCTTCGATTTCCTTTGGTATACCCCTGAACTTTGAGCGCGCCTATACAGAAGGTATCAGCCGTATAACCCCGGCCGATATTCAATACGCACAAGAGCTGGGCTATCGCATCAAACATCTGGGCATTGCCCGAAAGACTGATGAAGGCGTTGAACTCAGAGTTCATCCGACCCTTATTCCGGCTTCCCGCCCACTGGCCAATATCAACGGCGTTCTGAACTCTGTTGTAATCAATGCAGATGCCATCGGTGAAACCATGATGGTGGGGCCCGGTGCTGGCGCCGAGCCCACAGCCTCTTCTGTTGTTGCCGATATTATGGACATTGCCAGAGCACTGGCTACGCCAGAAGCAACCCCGAACCCACTGGGCTTCTCAGAAGATGAGTTACAAAGCACTCCGGTTCTGTCCATCGGTGAGACACTGAGCCCCAATTATCTGCGCATCCACGCTGACGATCACCCTGGTGTCATGAATGCCATTACCCAAATTCTCAGTGACCATGGGATTAATATGGATGCCATCACCCAAAAAGCGATCCGTGAAAGCGATGGCTTCGCTGACATTGTTATCCTGACCCAGACCATCAAAGAATCGGAACTGGATAAGGCCATTGATGAAATTGAAAGCCTGATTGATATCCAGGCACCTGTTACACGTATTCGTGTTGAGACCATGGCTTGAAAACTGTCGTTTGTCAGACAGCTCTAGAATGAATTCCTGAGTGCATAAGCCCTGAAGCTTATGCAAAAGGAGTGAGATTGAAGTCTCACCCTTCATGGGAACGCAGCCATGAACTCATAAACAATAGATGGAATAGACCGTGAAATACATCAGTACCCGGGGACAGGGTGGAGAAAAGAGTTTTAAGGAAGTCCTTCTGGCCGGTCTGGCCGAAGACGGTGGCTTGTACATCCCTGCTGAACTGCCCCAGTTTGATCAAGATAAAATCCGCTCACTGAGGGGCCTGCCCTACAACGAACTGGCCTTTGAAGTCATTAAGCCTTTTGTGGCGGGTGAAATTCCTGACCCCAAACTGAAGGAAATGATTGATGACAGCTACGCAACCTTTGCCCATGAAGCAGTTGCACCGTTAACTCAACTAAAAAGTCACCAGTGGGTCATGGAGCTGTTCCATGGCCCTACCCTGGCTTTTAAAGATTTTGCCCTGCAACTGCTTGGTCGATTGCTGGATTACACTCTCACCGAAAGAGGTGAACGCGCTGTCGTTCTGGGTGCCACCTCCGGTGACACGGGTTCAGCAGCTATCGAAGGCTGTCGACACAGTAAAGCGCTGGATATTTTTATCCTCCATCCCTACCAGAGAGTCTCTGAAGTCCAGAGACGACAAATGACTACTATTTTGGACAGCAACGTCAACAATATCGCTGTTCAGGGTAACTTTGATGACTGTCAGGCGATGGTCAAACGGTGCTTTGCCGATCAGTCTTTCCTGCCAGACTCTTCAGGAAAAAAGACTCGCCTGGTGGCTGTCAACTCCATTAACTGGGCCCGCATCATGGCTCAGGTGGTATACTACTTCCATGCAGCATTGGAGTTGGGTGGCCCGGACAGAGAGGTTTCATTCTCGGTACCCACAGGCAACTTTGGTGACATCTTCGCAGGTTACATTGCCCGAGGTATGGGACTGCCAGTCAATAAGCTGATTGTTGCTACTAACCGTAACGACATTCTGCACCGCTTTTTCCAAAGCAACGATTACAGCAAACAGGGTCTCGAACACACCCTGTCGCCGAGTATGGATATCATGGTCTCAAGCAACTTTGAACGCCTGCTGTTCGACCTTCAGGATCGTGATGGCCAGGCCCTTGCCGCGCAGATGGCTGCCTTTGAAGAAACCGGCAAGCTGTCGGTTTCAGAGCAGCGCTGGCAGAAAATCCGTGAGTTGTTCGACAGCAGTCGTAGTGCCGATCAGGATACCTGCAACGCCATCAAAGACCTGTTTGATCGCACTGAATACCTGGCCGACCCTCATACTGTTACAGGTATCAGGGCACTGGAAGAAGTTGAAACAGACAGCCGTATTCCCAATGTTGTCCTGGCAACCGCTCACCCTGTGAAGTTTCCCCAAGCCATTGAAAAAGCCGGACTGGACGCTCCGGAGCTGCCTCATCATCTGAAGGATCTCCTGGATCGTGAAGAGCGTTATGAGGTGCTGACTAACGACCTGAACGCTGTGAAAAGTTTTATTCAGAATCATCTGGCACAATAAAGCTTCCCGCAGGCAGCTTATCCTGAGCTGCCTGCTCTCATTTAGCCAATAACACTCCTGTGCTCTGACCTTCTCTGTGATAGAGTAATACCAATCGAACTTTCTAACTCCCTATTGCGCTGAAGATTTGAGCCTTAATCCTGCGTTGGCGATCGTCGCCATAGCTAGGCTATGACTCCTCACGCCGACTTGTCTTAAGGCTCAAACCTCCATGCTCATCACGGGAGTTAGAAAGCACGCTTGGTATAAGCCGATACTTTTTATTGCAGACGATACAGAACTTTCATGCCGCTTCAGATCATTAGACGCACCAGCAACCCTCTCCCCTTAACTGATGGCATACACCCGCTTCTCGCGCGTATATACAGCGCCCGGGGCATCAGCCACCCTTCAGAAATCAATCGTCAGCTAAAGGGTCTTCAGAGCTATAAAAGTCTCAAGGATATTGAAAAAGCGGCCAGTCTTCTGGCTGACGCCGTCTATGGCCAGCAACGTATTTTAATCGTCGGAGACTTTGATTGTGACGGAGCCACCAGCAGTGCGCTGGGTGTTCTGGCCATGAGAGAGATGAGTGCGATAGCGGATTACCTGGTGCCTAACCGGTTTGAATATGGTTATGGCCTGACACCGGAGATTGTTCAGGTAGCCAGACAATATCAGCCAGACGTTCTGGTCACTGTCGACAATGGCATCTCCAGCATAGAAGGCGTAGCGGCCGCAAAATCCCTGGGCTGGAAGGTCATCGTCACGGATCACCACCTGGCCGGTGAACAGATTCCTGAAGCCGACGCCATCGTTAATCCCAATCAGCCTGACTGCCCTTTCATCAGTAAAAATACTGCTGGGGTGGGCATTATTTTTTACGTCATGTGCGCACTGAGAACCGAGTTGCGCAGGCGGGGCTGGTTTGCAGGAAAAACCGAGTTCAATCCTTTTCAATTACTGGATCTCGTTGCCTTGGGTACGATTGCTGACGTTGTCAGTCTGGACGCCAACAACCGCATTCTCGCCTATCAGGGTCTGGCAAGAATTCGGGCCGGACATTGTCGTCCGGGAATTCAGGCACTGATTGAGATCTCAGGCCGACAACAGTCACGCCTGACCTCTTCCGACCTGGGGTTTGCCCTGGGACCTCGCCTCAATGCAGCGGGACGTCTGGATGACATGTCCACTGGTATCGAATTACTGCTGACAGAGCGTATCGAGACAGCACGGGAACTGGCTGCTGAGCTGGACGGTCTCAACCGGGACAGAAAAGAGATTGAAGCAGGAATGCAAGTAGAGGCCATGAGCCACTTGTCCAGCCTGAAACTGGATCAGCATTCCGACTTGCCCTGGGGGGTAAGTCTTTTCCGGGAAGGCTGGCATCAGGGTGTGGTAGGCATTCTGGCATCAAGGGTGAAAGAGAAATTGCACCGCCCGGTGATCGCCTTTGCAGAAGCCGACAATGACGAAATCAAAGGTTCGGCAAGATCCATAAAAGGTTTGCACATGCGCGACGCCCTGGACAGTGTTGCCCGGGAAAACCCCGGCCTCATCATCAAATTCGGCGGCCACGCCATGGCAGCAGGTCTGAGCATTTATAAAAAAGATTTCGAGGCGTTCTCAGCCGCTTTTGACCGGATTGTTAAACAGGCGCTCTCTGCTGAGCAACTTGAAGCAGAGATTCATACTGATGGCGAACTGGGTGTCTCTGAGCTGACAATGGATACGGCTCAACTGTTACGCGATAGTGGGCCATGGGGACAGAATTTCCCGGAACCTTCATTCGATGGTCGGTTTCAGATCATTCAGCAGCGGCTGGTAGGCCAGAAACATCTGAAAATGGTGCTCAAGCTGCCTGCCTCAGAATATTATGTAGATGCCATTGCCTTCAACATTGACACGGGGCAGTGGCCAAACCAGAACATAAAAACAGTTAATGCTGTTTATAAACTGGACATTAACGAGTTTCGGGGTCAACAGAGCCTTCAGTTGATCGTTGATCACCTTGAATCAGCTTGATTGCCCAAGATTAAGAACAGGAGTCAAGAGGGTGTTGCAAAACCAACGAGTTCTATGTCGTTGATAGCAGGGAGGCTGCCATCATTGTCTTACCATTGTTCTTTGCGGGTTTCTCAACTATTTTAGTGACAATATAACTCCTTCGAAGACACAAGAAAAATGACTGAGCCCCGAAATTTAAGTATTGCTGCCCCTCTGATTGTTTTAATCATTTCATTAGTTTTATTGATTCCCGGAATCACCCAACCCATGATCACACTTCAGGCGGATATGAACCGTCAGGCTCTGGTCAAGGAAGGTCAAAAAATCATGGAACAACAGTCCATTCACCCTGCACTGCTGACTATGGCCAACCAGTTTCTCTCTAATCTGAAAGTGGAAGGCCAGAGCCGGGTATATGACAAGACCCGAAGCATTCTTGGCACTGCCAGAGACCTCTGGGATTTTGGCTACAAATTTGTAGCCATTCTGATTCTTACCTTCAGTGTCCTGATACCTGCTATCAAGGTCTTACTCTTGCTGGCATCCTGTCATTCGTCGTCACGAAGAGTTGCACTTAAAGTCAATGCTGCGCTTGGTAAATGGTCTATGGCAGACGTATTCGCAATGGGGGTCATTATTGCCATGCTGGCTGCCAACGCCACTGCATCAGAAAGCGCTCTGCTGAACTTTCAGGCAGAACTGCACTGCGGATTCTACTTGTTTGTCGCCTACTGCCTGGTTTCTGGATTAGCAGGGCAGCTGTTATTGAAAGAAGGGGTGTTGAAAGATGAATTGTTGAAAGAGCAGTCATAAACTGCTCAATCTTCCATCTCACTCACCTGAAGCTCCAGAGCATCAATCGAAATTTTAATCTCGGCCAGACAGATGATCAGGGAAATCAATAAAGCCAGCAGGCTTATGCCAAAAATGATAAAACCCACCTGATACTGACCCAGGTGAAGAAGAAACATAACCAGAACACAGCAGATAAAACTGACGATTCCGGCCCCCTGCATGTGTTTGATGAGTATCATTCTTCGCCTGAGGTTTTCCATCTGCCCTTTGATGTGAGGGTTATCCGGATGTTTCTTAAACTCACCGTGAAGATTTCTGATCAATGTAGCCAGTGCCAGAAACTTGTTGGTGTAGGCAAGGAACAATAGAGAAATAGCCGGAAACAACAGGGCAGGAGTTGTTAGATTCAGCTCCATGGGACCTTATCAGAGTTTAAATGTTGAGAGGTGCCATATTATATCCTTCCACCCCTGCGTTCAAACAACTCCAATTGCTGCATCTGCCCCGAGGTTCTCAAATCCAGCAGCCTTACGCCAACACCCAGCAGACGAACAGGTTTATTCCCTCTTTGCCAGGCTCGAGTCAGCAAAGCCTGGAAGTGTGCTTCCGGTGCCAGTTCATCGGACTCTATCATTTCCTCAAGTGTTGTCTGGCTGAAATCGTTGAACTTCACTTTTACAAACCGCTTGGTGACCGAATATTCATTCCTGATTGCCTGAAAACGTCGAGACAGATCCTCAACCAGGGGTTTTACCTGAGTCAGTATCGATTGTTCGTCCTGCAAATCTGCATCAAAAGTGTGCTCAACAGATAACGACTTCCGTCTTCTGTCCAGCTCCAGCGCGCGGTTATCCTCGCCTCTGGCCAGCTCCCAGAGGCGCTCGCCGAAACTGCCAAACCAACGACACAACTCAACCGGAGAGTATTGTCGCAACATGCCACAGGTCATAATCCCTTTACTATGAAGCTTTTGAGCAGTGACCTTACCCACACCGTGTATCTTCTCAACCGGTAATTCAAAAACAAAATCCTGAACCTGGTCAGGCGTGATCACACAAAGACCGTTTGGCTTGTTCCAGTCCGATGCCACCTTGGCCAGAAACTTGTTTGGAGCCACACCAACAGAGACAGAGATACCCACCTCGTCCAGGACAGACTGCATAATCTCCCGGGCCATAAGCGTGCCACTGCCCTGGCAGTTACTGGAGTGAGAAACATCCAGATAGGCCTCATCCAGCGACAAGGGCTCAATCCTTTCAGTGTAACGATGAAAAATGGCGTGCATCTGCCGTGAAGCGGATTTATAGACATCAAACCGGGCTGGCAAAATAATCAGATCAGGACAGAGCCTGAGTGCTCGATAGGAGGCCATAGCAGAATGCACGCCCGACTTTCGGGCCGCGTAACTGCATGTGGCGATCACTCCTCGACGTTCAGCCTTTCCACCCACAGCAAAAGCCTTGCCTTTTAGAGTGGGGTCATCCCTCTCCTCTACAGAGCAGTAGAAGGCATCTGCATCAACATGGAGAATTTTTCTCTGAACGGATTGATTCGGTTCCTGCATACTGTGATCGAAAAATAGTGCGAAAAAAATTGAACCTGCCTGTAAAGACTAACGACAGTAGAAGTAGGAAACAATGATTTCTTACTGACTTTTTATACAGCCTTGATCGGTCTCACCACTCTGGGCAGGTTTGACCTCAAAAATGTTCAGCAAAGTCTTAATGACACAGAAGGACGCCCTATCACTCCAGGAGACGTGTCGCAACCCTGAATATTTACGTATTTTCAAATGATTGATAAAAGCGTCAAATCCCATTCAGTTTGATTGCCCTCTCAGGGCCCAATGTCAGAATAAGCGCCTCAATCTTGCTGACAGCCAGTTTCAGAGCGCTCATGATCAAAAGATTAAGGCTTGAATATGCGCTTAACGGTGTTTAATACGCCGATCATCAGTCCTCTGTTAAAGGTTCTTGCCAGACTGTGCCTGTTAATTTCCGGCTGGAAAGTCGAAGGTAAACAGCCCCGGATACCGCGTTATATTCTGGTGGCCGCACCCCATACCAGTCAATGGGACTTCTTCATTGGTTTGGCTGTTGCACTGAGCCACGGGATAGAGGCGCACTGGTTGGGTAAATCCACGCTTTTCCGGGGACCTCTGGACCCTGTGATGCGCTGGCTGGGCGGTATTCCGGTTGACCGGGACCGCTGCTGCAGTCTTGTCGATCAAAGTATCTGCTGTTTTAAGGGCAACAAGCAACTGGGTCTGGTCATTTGCCCTGAAGACACACTCTCTAAAAGTGATCGCTGGAGAACCGGCTTCTATCACATTGCCAGGGGGGCTGAAGTGCCTATTATTCTGGCCTATCTGGACTTCCAGAAGAAAAAAGCCGGCTTTGGCCCCACCATCAAGCCCGGATGCAGCATGGAAAAAGACCTGGCTGAAATCCAGAGCTTTTATGATAAAAAGCGAGGTAAATTTCCGGACTGCTTCAGCCCGGTTCTATCCAGTAATCAGGAAAAACGACAATATTTTCACTGATCAGGGTTGTCAGAATAGATCAGACCTTATTTTCCGGGAATAAGCAGAGTAATGATTTTTAGCCCGTTGGCTGGCATATTCCGGCCCGTGCTCTCGCAAGACATTATTGAGCTCTTTTTCATTAACTGAAAGTGGCTGAACCGGTAGAAAATAAAACTCCAGTTTGTAGCTGAAAGATGGATTGATAACAAAATAGTGGTTTCTATAGCCAAGCACCAACTCAACCACTCGAACAGCGTATTTGGGACGTAACAATATATAATGATGTAAGAACTCCCAGCGAATGTCCTCAGCGATCTCATCATTCAAGAACATCTCCTTCAGACTATCTACTGTTTTTTTCCCCTGAAATACTAACGAATCACACGAACCTAACTGCCGGGCATGGCGAACAAACTGTTGCAGTCGGTTGCTTAATAACTGGCAGCATTCGTTAGAAATTCCGAACCCACCCCCGTAAAACATTGAGAAAAGGCAATGTTGAAAGGCAAACCTGTCAGCTGCTGTTGCAACATCGCGATTAAGGTGTTGTGCAAGCAAGTTAAAGTCCCACTGATCTCCTTCAAAAATATGTAAGCCCTCTAAACGTCTATCCAGGTTATACATGGAATCTAACGCAATCATCAGTTTTTCAAAGGCATGCTGCATGGTTTGATGCAATTTCATTCGCGGGCATTCGACGACAATTTCACCCGCTATGGCATTGCAGGTTACCTTCATGCTACCGGCATTTTTATTCAGTTCGATCGTTTTCAGCAGCTGCACCAGAAACCACATACGCTTAAACTTGGCGCTGACATCGACACCATCATTGCCATCAAATTGGTCAGAAAATTTCAGCCGCAAGGTTCGTCCTTTTCCCCCCTCTGCGTTTTCCAGTAGCTCGATAAGGCACAGATGAACGCCAAGCTTCAGGTTAACAATAGCGGCACTATCCATACTGACGACAGTCCCCGCATACCAGGATTTTTCAAAGGATGACCTGTCGGACGGCCTCAGTAGCGAAACATTGTCACTTGGGGTCGTGCAGTCAACATAGGTGATTCTCTTTACTCTCGATACCCTGCCCTGACCCGAATCCAGAGCAATCGGAGCCAGCGCGTTTAAGAAACGCTGATGCAAGGCAAAAATCAGTTCATGAATACTTCTGACCTGCTCAGCCTCTTTAAGATTCAGTGATTGCACAGCGGATTGTAGTTGCTGACAGTCTGCAACCCACTGACGGAAGGATCCCTGCCCTTTTTCAGCAGCTTTCAGAGGCAGCATAATAGCCTCCAGGCCTGACAGGACGCTGCGTTTGAGTGTCTTGAACCGTTTGCTTAATTGCCGTGCTTCATCCTGCAATGGTCTGACACTGCTTCTCCCCAGCTGCAAGAATGCACGGTAGCCATCCAGAAATGCTTCAGCCCCCTGAACCAGCTGATTTACACTGACTCTGATCTCTGCCAGCAACTCTTCCCGTTGTGGCGACATGCTTAGTTTTATGGGATTTGCCAGACAATCCAGTCCGCCTCCGGAGGCAAACATTGCCAACAGGCGGGCGTTTTGATCCGTGAGCCACTGAAAACCGCTGGCGACATTAAGGAATGTGCCTTCAGGGGGGGACAAATCACCCCGTGACGGCACGGCTCCGGGGAGCGGCACATCAGAAAATGCAGAGGACAGGCTTCTGTGACTGGCAAGTTCACCGCTAAGGTCACCGGCAACAATAAAAGCGCAAGGCTTACCTTTGAAGCGGGCAAAGGCCAGCGTCACCAGTTGGCCAACCTGAGCGGCCACGACCGCAAACTGTCCACCGGCCAGCATCAACGTTTTTCCTCCCTGTTTCATAACGATCGCGACATGATCATTGAAGCCTCCTTCGGCAAAGACAAACCCCCCTGCCCGCTTCAGGAACTCTGGCTCAAGCATCCAGTCTGCAGCATGTTGGGCTAAGACAATGGCCCCGTCAGGCATGGAGTCTGCCGCTTGTTCTTCAGCCTGCCAGAGTGTTCCGGTACAATGGCCTTCGCTGACGCCCTTACCAATGGTCAGGGTCTCTTTGGGTATAGGCATCGCAAAATCCATACCGCCAGAGAGTCGGGTAACAGGGCGCACCTGCAACAGGAACAAGTTACCCTGATGATCGATGGCAAACTCCACATCCACGGGGCAGAGCAACAGGTTTTCCAACTCTGTCACCACCTGACTGAGTT
Source organism: Endozoicomonas sp. 8E (assembly GCF_032883915.1). Classification (NCBI taxonomy): domain Bacteria; kingdom Pseudomonadati; phylum Pseudomonadota; class Gammaproteobacteria; order Oceanospirillales; family Endozoicomonadaceae; genus Endozoicomonas; species Endozoicomonas sp. 8E. Next base: position 4,146,715 of record NZ_CP120717.1, read on the forward strand.
TTGCAACCAGATGATCACTGAGTTTATGAACACTGTCGTCTGACTGGGATTCCGCATCATAAATTTCTGTTTCCACATAGCCGTTATTGTTTTTGTGCAGAACAAAGTGACTTGAGACCTTGCCGGGAAAGTATTGAAAGTCTTCAGCGCCTTCCTTGCGATAAATATCGATACGGTGGGGCGTGTTACCGGACTGCCCTGCCACTACGCCTTTGGGCTGACCCTTTGTGTACTCAATCCTGACGGTGTCGTTCTGAAAGGATTGATAGCTCATGATGACTCCACCAGATCGACAATCAATACACTGTTGGATAATGAGCGCCATGGGTTGTGGTATGCCTTCGGGACAGACTTCAGGCCGGTAACCTGACGCCATAACCTTGAGACAGGTTCTGAAAACATCGCCTCCTGCCTGAATGACAGAGAGGTATTTGCCCGCCTGGGCATCGCCGTAGTTATCTTCGTTGATGCCGGAACTGCGGACAATCACAGGCTGTGATGCAGAGAATCTGTCCACCTGACGGTGCAGCTCCCTGATTTTTCGGGCCGCTTCAGAATCTTTAACCTGTTCGTAATAGTCATCACTGGCAATAAATTTTGTCATAGCTGACAGCCAGTCATCCCTTTTGGTTTGCTCTGAAGGCGGCAAGGTATTGAGGTATTCCCGGAGGTTCTTCAGGCTGGTCTTTGCCAGCGGTTCATCAACAAACCCAGACAAATAGTGGTCTAACCGATGAGTATCGAGAGGATGTTGTTCCAGCGCATTCATGATTTGAGCCGTCACACATTCGAAGGGCGGAACAGACAGACCGGCTGCTTTCATGCGCCACAAAAACATCCCCTTGCCCCCGAGTAGTTCCCGTTTGCAGGAAGAATGGTCAGCAGCCTGATCTGAAACAGCTGAACGACATTTGCGCTTGACCAGCAAAATTGGGTCGGGCGTACCACTGGTATCAAGATTATCGAAATACCTTTTAGCTGGATGACCAGCCTCACTGGATCGAGTGCCAGCTCCGGTATTCTGATTTGGATTGGTTGTCAGGCTTTCAGGACATGATGCTCTGAAAGTAACATGATTCATTAGACATCCCTCAATATCCATCTGTGACCCAATAGCTGATGAGTCATTAATTACTTTCGTTGGACATTGATATTTTTATAAAGTTCATGAAGTTTTCACGAAGTTCGGGATTGCTTTGTTTTGCTGGCAAAGAATAAGTACTTGACACTCCCAGCCTTGTCAGGCGAGGCTTCTGACTTCACAGGCTACAGCCAGCCAATAGCGACTGGACTTACGCAGAAGCCTCCATCAGCAGTAACCGGGTGCCCCTCGGTTATTTATTGGTCTTTTGTTTGATTTGCCGCAGCCTTAACGGGTCACTCAGGTATGGGCTCGTCTGGTTCTTCAAGGGCGGTTGGGCAGGTGTCTCTGCCTTAATTTTTTGTTAACAGTGCTTGGTTTTCGTCACCGTGAGTCTCTGCATAGAAACAGACCGATGGAAAATATAACCAGCTACGTACAAATACTCAAGCGGAACGCTCTGCGTTCCCGTCTTATATCCCCGCCCGATTGAGGGTGTCGCAAAACTCTCTCCAGCATGGGAACGAGTTGACTCCCGTCATTCCCGGCTTCATTCTCGTCATTCCCGCGAAGGCGGGAATCCACACTGACTCACCACCAGAACCATACTGCCCGGTGCCCCCTGGCCTTTTCATCCCCGAGAAGGCAGAGATCCACCGTTGGCGCTGGATTCCCGCCTTCGCGGGAATGACGACCTCAGAGCATGGGAACGAGCTATTGGAGTTTTGGGTGGAGTTTTGCGACATCCTCGATTGGGCGAGGGTTTACGACGATTTTGCTAACCAGTTGGTTTCGCATATTCTGGACGGCGGCTTTTTCCATCCTTCTGCGTTCCAACTCTGGTTGCGTAGCTATGGCTACGCGCCCGTCATTGTGCCTTGAAGGATGAAAAAATCCCCTCGCCAGAATATGCGAAACCAACTGGCCCGGTACTTAAGGGAGAAATACTATCGGCAAATGCCATTTGCCAATTGAATAATGTCTTTATCGCTTCGGAGCCCTTCACCGGCATAACACAAAACTCCGGGAGATTCTGCGACAGCGGCCATGACGATATCTCTATCATTCCTCAGCACCTCATTCAAATATCTCAGTTCCATGGGATATTTTGAAATAACAGCTAATACAAAGTCTTTATCATTCCAGACTCGTTGGCTGGCATATTCCAGTCCATGTTTGAGCAGGGCATTCCTGAGCTTTTCTTTATGATCCCCAAGCGGTTGGCCTGGTGCCGCATAAAACTCCAATTCGTGACTGAAAGATGGATTGATAACAAAGTATTGATCTCCAAGGTCATACACTTGCTCAACCAATCTGGTAGCACTTTTAGGTTCGAATAATAAAAAATGATGTAACAGCTCCCTGCGGATGTCCTCACTCATCTCTTCAGTCATAAAGATGTCCTGCAGACTCTCTTCGGGTTCTTGATTAAAAAACAATGACCACTGATGCGCGCCTAAACGCCGGGCATGATGGGTAAACTGTTGGTGGTGGTTGCTCAATAAACTGCAGAAAGCGGCAGTCGTGTAGCGACCACCCCTGAGCCAATAAAACATGACGAAAAGGCAATGTTGAAAAGCGAATCTATCCGCGTCTGTCGCAATATCACAATTAAGACGCTGTGCAAGCAAGTTAAAGTCCCACTGACCGCCTTCAAAAATGGGTGAGCACTTCAAGCGAATATCCATATTATACATAGCACGTAACACAATGATCAGTTTTTGGAAGGCATTCCGCATGGTTTCAGATAATTTCATTCGCGGGCATTCGACGATAATCTCACCCGCTACTGCGTTGCAACTTAGCTTCATGCTATCAGCATTTTGATCCAGTTTGATCTCTTTCAGTAATTGCGCCAGAAACCACATACGTCTGAACTTGCCGGATTTATCACGGTCATCAGGCCTGTCAAATTGATCAGAAAATGTCAGCCGCAAGGTTCGACCTTTCCCCCCCTCTGCACACTCAAGCAGCTCGATAACACCCACATGACTTCCAAGATCCAGGTTAACAATCGAGGCTTCATTCATAATGATGACAGTCCCTGAAAGCCTTAACTCTTCCATAAGTGCTCTGAGGGACGGCATCAATATCGGTGTTTTTTCGCCCGGGATCGAGCAATCGACGTAGTTGATTCCCCTTTTACTGGTCAGATTGCCCTGACCCGAGGCCATAGCGACCGGTGCCAGCCCTTTTACGAAGCGCTGATGCAGGGCAAAAATCAGCTCATGGACACTCCGGACCTGCTCAGCCTTGCCGGGGTCGAGTGCCTGAAGGCAGGATTGCAACTGATGGCAGTCTGTCACCCATTTACTAAAAATTACCGGGGATATCTGCCCTTTTTCAGTGGTCTGCACTGGTAGGATGAAACGCTTTAACTCTGATCGGATGATCCGTTTCAGTGTCTCGAACCGGTTGCTCAGTTGCGGTAATTCTTCCTGCAGTGACTGGAGTTGAGGTGAATCGCTGTTACCCGCCAACGACAAGAATGCTCTGTAGCCATCAAGCAGTTTTTCAGCCCCGTAAACCAGCCGGTTTACGGTGTCTCTGATCTCTTCCAGGATCTTGGTTCGTTGCGGCGACATGCTCAGTTTTATCGGGTTTGCCAAACAATCCAAACCGCTGCCGGAGGCAAAAAATGACAGCAGGCGTGCATTTTGATCCGTGAGCCACTGAAAACCGCTGGCAACCTTAAGGAAAGCACCTTCAGGGGGCGACAAATCATCCCGTGACGGAACGGCTTTGTGTGACGGCACATCAGAAAAAGCAGAGGTCAGACTTCTATAACTGGCCAGTTTTCCGGTGAGGTCACCGGAAACAATAAAGGCACCCGGCTTACCCTTAAAGCGGGCGCAAGCCAGCGTCGCCTGTTGGCCACCCCCGGCGGCCACAGCCGCAAACTTTTCACCGGCCAGCATTAAAGTTTTTCCTTTCTGTTTCATGAGGATCGCTACATGATCATTGAATCCTCCTTCAGCCATGAAAAATCCTCCCGCCCGCTCCAGAAACTCGGGCTTCAGCATCCACTCTTCAGCATGGTGGGCCACGACTATGGCTCCGTGTGGCATAGACTCTGCCTCTTGTTGTTTGGCCAGCCAGAGGGGTCCGGTGCAAAAGCCTTCGCTGACACCCTCGCCAATGGCCAGAGTCTCTTCGGGTACAGGCATGGCAAAATCCATACCGCCAGAAAGTCGGGTAACAGGGCGCACCTGTAACAGGAAAAGTTGACCCTGATGATCGATGGCAAACTCCACATCTACAGGGCAGAACAACAGGCTTTCCAGTATTGTCACCACATCTCTGAGTCTTGTAATCATCTGATCACTGAGTTCCTGTCCACCGTCGTCTGACTGAGCATCAACATTTTCAATGGTTATTTCCGAATAGCCATTATTGTTCTTGTACAAGATAAAGTGACTTGAGAAAGTCCCGGGAAAGTATTGAGAGCTGCAAGCTTCTTCTTTACGATCCCCGCGATAAATATCAATGCGGTGGGGCGTGTTACCGGACTGCCCTGCCACTACGCCTCTGGGTTGACCGGGTGTGTACTCAACCCTGACGGTATTATCCTGAAAGGATTGAAAGCTCATCGCGACCCCACCATATTGGCAGTCAATACACTGTTGAATGACCAACGCCATGGGTTGCGGTATACCTTCGGAGCAGACTTCAGGCCGGTAAGCTGAGGCCATGACCTTAAGGCAGGTAGTTAAAACATCCTCTTCTTCCTGAACTAAAGAGAGGTATTTGCCCGCCTGGGCGTCGCCGTAGTTATCTTCATTGATGCCGGAACTGCGGACAATAACCGGCTGTGATCTGGAGACGTCGTCAAGCTGACAGCGCAGAGCCCTGATTTGTTGGGCCGCTTCAGAATCTTTAACCTGTTGGTAATAGTCATCACTGGCAATAAATTCTGCCAAACCCGACAGCCACTCATCCCTTTTGGTTTGCTCTGAAGGCGGCAAGGTATTGAGGTATTCCCGAATGTTCCTGAGGCTGGTCTCCGCCAGCGGTTCATCAACAAACCCGGGGAAATAGTGGTCTAAAAGAGGGGTATCGAGTGGGTGTTGTTCCAGCGCATTCATGACTTGAGCAGTAACACATTCGAAGGGCGGGACAGACAGACCGGCTGCTTTCATGCGCCACAAAAACATCCCCTTGCCCCCGAATAGTTCCCGTTTGCAGGGAGAATGGTCAACAGCCTGACCTGAGACAGCTGAATGACAGGTGCGCTCGGTCAGCAACCTTGGGTCGGCAATACCACTGGGATCAAGATCATCGAAATAACTTGCAGGTGAATGACCAGCCCCGTTGGATCGAGTGCCAGCCCCGGTATTCTGATTTGGATTCGTTGCCAGGCTTTCGGGATCTGATGCTTTAAAAGTAGCATTAGACATCCCTCTCATAATGTTCATCTATAACTCAATAGCTGATGCGTTAATTAATTGCTTTATTAGACATTGATATTTTTATAGAGTTCAACCGTCAGGCTGAAGTTTGCATCAGGGAAAAGAACAATAAACACGGATTGCACCAGTCAACAATGTCAGATTAGATCCGTGCTTGCTCGCAGATTAACTGATGTATTGAAGAACTTCGGAGTTTCTTTGTATTGCTGCCTCGACAAAATCCTGATTATCTTCAAGTTCGAAAGCAACAAAATTGAAAACATCAGAATCCTGCTCAATTAAGTCCAGCATATAGTCAGGATCCTTCAATAACGTTTTATTGACATATCCCAAGATATTAATATTGATAACCATTAACGTTTTAATAATGCTTTTATCGCTTCGAATTCTTTCACTGGCATACCTCAGAGCTGCTGGATAATTTTTGATAGCGGCCATTACCACCTCTTCATTATCCTGTGGTTTCGGGCTGGCGTATCGCAGTTGATAACCATCCCGGGTGACTGCAGCCAGAACGACCTCTTTATCACTCTTGAGTTCTTCACTCAAATACACCAGATTATATGGATCTAATGAAATGGCTGCTAATACAAGGTGTTTATCATTTCGAATCCCCTGGCTGGCGTATTTCAACCCACCCCTGAGCATAACACTCCTGATCTTTTCTTCGTGATCCCAGGGCGACTGCACCGGTGGAAGATCAAACTCCAGGCTGTAAGCATAGGACGGCTTGATAACGTAGTATTGACCTTTCAAATCAGGATACACAAGATCAACCCACCCCATAGCCTTAGCGGGATGTAACAATAAAAAATGATGCAGTGGCTCCCTGCCGATGCCCTCAGCGTTTTTATCACTCATTAAAACTTCCCGAAGATTGTCCTTCGAGTTAACGAGCCGTCGACTATGATCAATAAAGCGTTGTTGATGGTTGCTTAATAACGGGTAGCAACCGGGATTAATGCCGCTTCTGTTACTATCAACCATTAAGAAAAGGCAATGTTGAAAAAAGAATCTATTGGCTTCTGCCGACACATCGCTATCAAGGCGTTGTGCAAGCAAGTCAAAGCTCCACTGATCGTCTTCAAAAATGGTTCTTCCCTCTAAAAACTCATCCAGCTCATAAATTGAATCTAACGCTATTATCAACTTTACAAAAGCATCCTGCATGATTTTACGTGATGTCAACCGGGAATATTCGACGATCAATTCACCCGCTATGGCGCTGCAACTTAGCTTCATGCTATCAGCGTGTTTATCCAGTTCGATGGCTTTCAGTAACTGCGCCAGAAACCACATACGTTTCAACTTGCCGGGTGCATCACTACCATCAGCATCATAAAATTTTTCAGCAAATTTCAGTCGCAAGGTACAGCCTTTTCCTCCCTCAGCGTTTTCAAGCAGCTCGATAAGGCCTACAGGATCTTCCAAATCCAGGTTAACAATCAAGTTATCATCCTTACAGATGACTGTCCCATTAGAAAGCCTTAGCCCTCTGAGAGATTCTCTGCAGGACGGACTCAATACCGCTGCCTTTTCACCCGGGCCACCCGGAGTCGTACAATCAACATAGATGAAGTGCCCGTCTCTGGATAGCATACCCTGAGCCGAAGCCAGACTGACCGGTGCCCGGGTCTTTGAGAAGTACTCATGCAAGTCAAAAATCAGGCGATTGACACTCCGGGCCTCCTCAGTCTTCAAGAGGTTAAGAGCTTGAAAACAGGATAGGATGACCTCTTTATCACTCTTTAGTTCTTCACTTACATAGTCCAGGTTGTATGGATGTACGGCAATGGTTGCCAATACCAGGTCTTTATCATTTCGAACCCGTTGGCTGGCATATTTCAGTCCTTGCTTGCGCAGGACAGTTTTCATCTTTTCTTTTTGATCACCAAGCGACTGACCCGGTGGAACCTCAAAACTCAGGCTGTAACTGAAAGACGGATTGACAACAAAGTATTGACCTCCCAGGCTGTATACATCTTCAATCAATGGAGTCGCTTTATTGGGATCTAACAATAAACAATGCTGTAAGAGTTCCCTGCGGATGTCCTCAGCCATATTATCACTCATTAATATGTCCCAACGATTGTTCTTTGATTGATCAAGCCGCCGAGCATAATGAATAAACTTTTTATGTTTTTTGCCTAGTAACCGTTTTAATAACCGCAAACAATCCCGAATAATGAAATCCCCGATACCATAAACCATTACGAAAAGGCAATGTTGAAAGGCGAATCTATTGGCTTCTGCCGAAACATCGCTATCAAGGCATTGTGCCAGCAATTGAAAACTCCACTGATCCCCTTCAAAAATGGCTATTCTCTTTAAGTCCACATCCAGATTCTTAATTAAACGTAACGCCGTTACCAGCTTTACAAAGGCATTCTGCATGATTTGACGTGATTCCATTCGGGGGCATTCAACGATCATTTCACCTGCTATGGCATTGCAACTTAGCTTCATGCTACCAGCGTGTTTATCCAGTTCGATCACTTTCAGTAAATGCGCCAGAAACCACATACGTTTCAACTTGCCAGGGGCATAACGGTCATCAGCCCTATCAAACTGGTCAGAAAACTTCAGCCTCAGGGTACGTCCTTTCCCCCCCTCTGCGTTTTCAAGCAGCTCGATAAGGCCCACATGATACCCTAGCTTAAGGTTAATAATCAGAGCATCATCCATGATGATGACAATCGCTGGACGTTGGGATTTTTTGAGGGCTGCTTTGCAGGACCGACTCAAGAGCGGTGTCTCTTGGTCCGAGCCACCCGAAGTACTGCAATCAACATAGGTGATGTCTTTTTTCCAGGATATCCTGCCCTGACCCGAAGCCAGAGTGACTGGTGCCAGTGCCTCTACAAAGCGCTTGTGCAGGGCAAAAATCAGATCATGAACACTTCGGACCTGCACAGCCTCCCCGGGGTTGAGTGCCTGAAGACTGCATTTTAGCTGATGGCAGTCGGCCACCCACTGGCGAAAAGTTCTCGCAGATAACTGGCCTTCTTCGTCCGATTGCTGAGGAAGGATGATACTCTCTAACACCGATCCGATGATCTGTTTCAGCGTCCTGAACCGGTCGATCAATTGCGGTAACTCTTCCTGCAGTAACTGGAGCTGAGTTGAATCACTGTTCTCCGCCAACCGCAAGAATGCCTGGTACCCGTTCAGCAGTGCTTCAGCCCCATAAACCAGCCGATTTACGCTATCTCTGGTCTCTGCAAATAAATTTATTCGTTGTGGCGACATGCTCATTTTTACCGGGTTTGCCAGACAATCGAGTCCGCCACCGGTGGCAAAAAATGCCAACAGGCGGGCGTTTTGATTCGAGAGCCATTGAAAGCCGCTGGCAACCTGACTGAATGTGCCTTCGGGGAGGGACAGATCATCCCATGACGGGACGGCTTTGGCTAACGGCACATCAGAAACAGCAGAGGATAGACTTCTGTGACTTACCAGTCTTCCGGTAAGGTCGCCGGCAACAATAAAGGCACCGGGCTCACCATTAAAGCGGGCACAGGCCAAGGTCACCTGTTGGCCAACCTGAGCGGCCACGGCCGCAAACTGATCACCGGCCAGCATCAACGTTTTTCTTTCCTGTTTCATCAGGATCGCTATGTGATCATTGAATCCCCCCCGTGCAAAGACGAGCCCCCCTGCCCGCTTCAGGAATTCACGCTCAAGCATCCAGTCTTCAGCCTGTGGGGCCAAGACGATGGCTCCCTCTGGCATGGAATCTACGGGTTGATTTTTGGCCAGCCAGAGGGTTCCGGTGCAATAGCCTTCGCTGACGCTATCGCCAATGGCCAGGGTCTTTTCGGGTATGGGCATGGCAAAATCCATGTCGCCGGAGAGCCGGGTAACAGGGCGTACCTGCAACAGGAATAGTTGTCCCTGATGATCGACAGCAAACTCCACATCCACGGGGCAGAGCAACAGGTTTTCCAGTTCTGTCACCGCCTCCCTGAGTTTTGAAACCATGTCATCAGTAAGTGAATGACCAGCGACGTTTGATTGAGGATTCGCATCATCAATTCTTGTTTCCAAATAGCCGTTATTATCCTTGTTCCTGTGCAGGATAAAGTGACTTGAGATCGTCCCGGGAAAGTATTGGTAGCTGTCAGCTTCTTCTTTCAAACCCCCGCGATAAATATCAATACGGTGGGGTGTGTTACCGGACTGCCCTGCTACCACGCCTCTGGGCTGACCCTTTGTATACTCAACCCTGACAGTATTATCCTGAAAAGATTGAAAGCTCATGGCGACTCCACCATATTGGCAGTCAATGCACTGTTGGATGATCAGCGCCATGGGTTGTGGAATAGCTTCGGCGCAAACTTCAGGCCGGTAAGCCGAAGCCATGACCTTAAAACAGGTTCGCAAAATATCCTCTTCTTCCTGAACTAAAGAAAGGTACTTTCCTGCCTGGGCATCGCCATAATTATCTTCATCAATGCCAGAACTGCGGACAATAACGGGCTGCGATCTGGTGAGTCTGTTCAGCTCAGTGCCCAGGCCCCTGATTTTTTGAGCGGCTTCAGAATTTTTGACCTGTTGGTAATAGTCATCACTGGCTACAAATTTTGCCAGACCCGCCAGCCAGTTATTCCTTTTGGTTTGCTCTGAGGGCGGCATGACACTGAGGTATTCCCGAATGTTCTTCAGGCTGGTCTCTGCATCCAGTTCACGGTCAATCCCGGGGAGATAGTGGCCTGAAAGATGGCTATCCAGAGGCTGTTGTTCAAGCGCATTCATGACCCGGACTGTCACACATTGGAATGGTGGAACAGGCAGACCGGCGCTCTTCATGCGCTGCAAAAACATTCCTTTGCCCCCTAATTCTTCCCGGTTGGCGGGAGAACGCTGAGCAGCCTGATCTGAGACAGCTGAACGGCAGGTGCGCCTGGTTAGCGGCGTCTGGTCTTGAAGGTCACCAGGATCAAGATCACTGAAATGCCTTTTGCGTGAACGATGAGTCTCTGCATCCTGATTGGGAACAGTGGTCAGGCCACTGGGACCTGATAGGTCTGTAGCAGGAGGTAACATCAAAATATCCCTCTCAGGTTCTTATTCATCCATGACTTAATCGCTATGGAAGTACTCAACCATACGAAATCATATTTTCTGACTCATTGTTCAGGCACTCGCGGCAACTGCTCCTGCGTTGCTCTAGCGGCCTGTCGGTGTCGGACTTGAGCGTCCGTAGCGAGGATTGCAAGAAATTGAGGATAAAAATCTCTGTTTCTGAGGAGAATAGCGAGCTATTTGACGAAGAAACAGGGATTTTTAGACCAATTTATTGCAACCGCAGTAGGACAGTCTTAAGTCCGACAGGCTGCTAGCTCCTGCATCCACGCAGTCGTGCTGCGTTGCAACTCTGGTCACATAGCTTGTATGTTCCCGTCGTTGCGCCTTGCAGAGCACCTGCCCAATAAGCCAGAAATATTCGATTCCGTATGGCTGAGTACTTAAAACGTTTGGTACTTTTGACAATGATATTTTTATGAAGTTCACCACTCAGGCTGAAGAGCACAACAGGAAAGCGGCAATAAGGTGTGGCAAGACGACTTGAACCGGTCAACGTTTTCAGAGCCAATCAGACCTTATCCGAAAGTTTCCTGATGTATTTAATAACTTTGGGGTTTCTGTGTCTTGCTGCCTCAATAAAATCCTTATCCTGTTCAAGCTCAAAAGCAACATATTTGAAAGCTCGATGATTTTTTGCAATTAAGTCCAGCATAAAATCGCGATCACTCAATACACTTTCACTGGCATATTCTGAGTATTGAATATCGTTAGCCATTGCGATTTTAATAATATTTTGATTGCTTCGCATTTTTTCACTGACATACCTCAGAGCGTCTGGACATTGTTCGACAGCCGCCATTACCACCCTGACATTATTCTTAAGTTCTGGACTGGCATATTGCAGCTGATTGCCATCTCGAGTGACTGATGCCATGACGACATCAGTATCATTCCTCAGTTCTTCATTCACGTATTGCAGTTGTTCGGGATGTTTTGTAATGGCGGCTAATACAAGTTCTTTATCATTCAGAACCCGTTGGCTGGCATATATCAACCCATGCATGAGCAGGGCATTCCTGACCTTTTCTTTATGATCCCCGGACGGCTGTCCCGGTGGAGCATAAAACTCCAATCTGTAACTGCAGGATGGATTGATCACAAAGTATTGATTTTCCAGGCCATACAGACGTTCAACCAATCGAGTGGCGTAACTGAAGTTTACCAATAAAAAATGATGCAGGAGTTCCCAGCGAGTGTCCTCAGCGATCTCATCACTCATTAGCATTTCCCGCAGGCTGTCCTCCGATTTTCGTCGCCAAAAAATTGCCCGCGTGCACTCACCTAACCGCTGTGTATGTTCAGTAAAACGCTGAAACTGATCGCTCAATAACCCCCGGCAAGCCGGAGTGATGCACCAACCTTGTTTGTAAAACATTAAGAAAAGGCAATGTTGAAAGGCGAATCTATCGGCTTCTGTCGCAACATCTCGATTAAGCCGTTCTACAAGCAAGCTAAAGTCCCACTGGCCTCCTTCAAAAATAACCCTATTCCGAAACTTTAGATCCAGTTCAGCCATTGAATCTAACACAATGATCAGTTTTTCAAAGGCATGCTGCATGGTTTCACGTGATGCTATTCCCGTGCATTCAACAGTGATTTCACCTGCTACAGCATTGCCATTCACATGCATGCTATCGGCATCTTTGTTCAGCTCGATTGCTTTCAGTAACTGCACCAGAAACCACACACGATTAAACTTGCCGGTTTTTCCAACACCATCAGGTGTATTGAATTGGTCAGAAAATTTCAGCCGCAGGGTTCGTCCTTTACCCCCGTCTGCGTTCTCAAGCAGCTCGATAAGGCCCACGTGACATCCTAACTCGAGGTTAACAATTACGGCTTCATCCATACTGATGACAGTCCCTGAAAGCCTCAACCCGTCCATGGATGCTTTGCCTGACAGTCCCAATAGCGATGACTCTTCACCCGGAGTGGTAAAATCAAAATAGGTGATGTTCTTATTTGTAGATACCTTGCCCTGAACAGAAGCCAGAGTGACGGGGGCCAGTGCCTCTACGAAACGTCGATGCAGGGCAAAAATCAGCTCATGGACACTCCGGACCTGTTCAGCCTGCACAGGGTCCAGTGCCTGAAGACAGGATTGCAGCTGATGGCAATCTGCCACCCACTGACTCAGGATTCCCGGGGATACATGCCCTTCTTCAGCGGCCTGGATTGGCAGGGTAATACTATCTAACCCTGACAGGATGGTCTGTTTCAGCGTCTTGAACCCTTTGCTCAGTTGCGGCAATTCATCCCGCAATGACCTGGTCAGGTGTGGTCGACTTTTTCGAGCCAGCCTCAGGAATGCCCTGTATCCAGCTAACAGTGCTTCAGTTCCATGAATCAGCCGCTTCACGCTATCTCTGGTCTCTGCCAATTGCTTTGAGCGATCTGGCGACATGCTCAGTTTTACCGGGTTTGCCAGGCAATCCAGTCCACCACCGGAGGCAAAAAATGCCAAAAGCCTGGCATTTTGATCCGTTAGCCATTTGAAGCCGCTGGCGACATGACAGAACTTGCCCTCAGGAATTGATAAATCCTCCCGGGACGGAATCGCACTCGCGCAAGGCACATCAGAAAAAACACTTGCCAGGCTTCTGTGGCTGACCAGTTTGTCTGTCATGTCACCGGCAACAATAAAGGCTCCGGGCTTGCCTTTAAAGCGGCCACAGGCCAGTGTCGTCTGTTGGCCATTCTCAGCGGCAAATACCGGACTCTGATCATTGGTCCGCATTAAGGTTATTCTTTGCTGTTTCATGAGGATCGCTACATGATCATTGAATCCTGCTCTGGCAAAGACAAAGCCCCCCATTTGCTTCAGGAACTCCGGCTCAAGCATCCAATCTTCAGCGTGGTGGGCGACGACAATGGCGCCTTGTGGCATACCGTCTTTTTCTCTTTTTTCAGCCCGCCAGAGGGGGCCGGTGCAATAGCCTTCACTGACACTCTCGCCAATGGCCAGGGTCTCTGCGGGTATGGGCATGGCAAAAACCATGTCGCCCGCGAGCCGGGTAACAGGGCGTACCTGCAGCAGGAACAGGCGACCCTGATGATCAACGGCAAACTCCACATCCACGGGGCAAAGCAACAGGTTTTCCAGCTTTATCACCGCCTCCATGAGTTCTGAAACCGTTGTATCCGTGAGTTGCAGTCCACCGTCGTACGATTGAGCATCAACATTATCAATTATTGTTTCCGAATAGCCGTTATCGTTCTTGTGCAAGACAAAGTGACTTGAGATCGTCCCGGGAAAGTATTGATAGCTGACCGCTTCTTCTTTGCGATCCTTGCGATAAATGTCGATGCGGTGGGGCGTGTTACCGGTCTGCCCTGCCACTACGCCTCTGGGTTGACCCGATGTAAACTCTGCCCTGAGGGTATTATTCTGAAAAGATTGAAAGCTCATGGCGACTCCGCCGTATCGACAGTCAATGCACTGTTGGATGATCAGGGCCATAGGTTGCGGTATACCTTCGGAGCAGACTTCAGGCCGGTAAGCTGAAGCCATGACCTTAAGACAGGTTCGCAAAATATCTTCTTCTCCCTGAACTAAAGAGAGGTATTTGCCCGCCTGGGCGTCGCCGTAATTATCTTCATTGATGCCGGAACTGCGAACAATCATGGGCTGTGATGCAGAGAGTCCGCCCACCTGACTGTGCAGCCCCCTGATTTTTCGGGCCGCTTCAGAATCTTTAACCTGTTGGTAATAGTCTTCGCTGGCAATAAATTCTGCCAGACCCGCCAGCCAGTTATTCCTTTTGGTCTGCTTTGAAGGTGGCATGGCATTGAGGCATGCCCTGATGTTCGTCAGGCTGATCTCTTTCCCTGCCTCAAGTTCATATTCAATCATTGGGAGATAGCGGGCTAAAAGCCCGGTATCCAGAGAGTGTTGCTCAAGCGCGTTCATGATTCGGGCTGTCACACATTCAAATGACGGAACAGTCAGACCGGCTTTTTTCATGCGCCACAAAAACATTCCCTTACCCCCCAGTTCTTCCCGCTTGGGAGGCGTCTGATCTGAAACAGATAAACGACAGAGACGCTTGGCTAGTGGCGTTTCGCCAATCGAAACGCCACTGGAATCAGAATCACCGAGATGCCTTTTGGGCGAACTATCAGTTCCTCTGGATGGACTGCCAGCCCGGTTATTCTGACTTGAATAAGCTGTCAGGAGTCCATCATTCGATTTATCAGAATTGACATTTAACATTAAGATATCCCTTTCATAACGTGAATCAATAACTGGTACCTCAATAAAGTTCAACCTTTGGTCTGAAACAGGCACCAGTAAAAATGACAATAAGTTCAAGGTTGTCAGAATAGATTCAGACCGGATTCACAAAATTATTGATCGTATCTAAAAGCAAAGTATTCATCTCGCAGCCGTTGACTGGCATATAGAAGCCCATTCTTCTGAAAGGCTTTCTTGACTTTTTCTTCATGTTCCCTGAACGGCTGATCGGGTGAAACAACAAACTTCAACTGGTAATCTTCTGATGGTTCGATAATAAAACTTTTACCCCTCAAATGGGGATACACATCCTCAACCAATGGAATAGTCCATCCGGGATCAACTAATAAAAAATGATGCAAAAGTTCCCTGCGGGTGGCCTCACCGATATCATCACTCATTAGCACTTTCTCATAAGAATTCTCCAAATTAACTAACCGCCGGGAATGATCAATAAATTGCACCTGCTGGTCGTTTAATAACCGGTAGCAACCGGGAAGAATGTCATATTGCTCACTACAAGCCATTAAGAAAAGGCAATGTTGAAAGGCGAATCTATCGGCTTCTGTCACAAGATCACTATCAAGGCGTTGTAGAAGCAGGTTAAAGTTCCAGTTAACTTCTTCAAAAATGCTTTTATCCTCTAAAAAAAGATCCAGATTCTGAACAGCAAGCAGAGCTGTTATCAGTTTTTCAAAAGCCTCCTGCATTTTTTCAGGTGATGTCATTCGCGGGCATTCGACGATAATCTGCCCTGCAACGGCGTTGCAGCTTAGCTGCATACTATCAGCATTTTTATCCAGGTCGATGGCTTTCAGTAACTGCACCAGAAACCACATACGTTTCAACTTGCCGGGATCCTCACTACCATCGGGTGTAATAAATGTGTCAGAAAATTTCAGCCGCAAGGTTCGTTCTTTTCCCCCCTCTGCCTTTTCAAGCAGCTCAATTAAGCCCCAGTGTTCGCCAAACTTCATGTTAACAATCAAGGCACCCTCCATAGTGACGACCGTCGCATGACGCACTAATCTCTTGAGAGATGTTTTGCAGGACGCACTGATTAGCGGTACTGTTTCACCCGGGGTCGAGCACTGAACATAAGTGACGTTCTTTTCCATAGATATCTTGCCCTGACCCGAGGTCAGTGTGACCGGTGCCAGCGCCTCTACGAAGCGCTGATGCAGGGCAAAAATCAGCTCATGGACACTTCGAACCTGCTCAGCTTCTCTGGGGTTGAGTGCTTGCAGAGAGGATTGCAGCTGGTGGCAGGCAGCCACCCACTGACGAAACATTCCCGGGGAGACCAGCCCTTCTTCAGCGGCTTGCATTGGAAGAATGATACTGTCTAACTCTGATCCCACAGTTTCTTTCAGCTCCACAAACCGGTCCATCAGGAGAGGCCATTCATCCCGCAATAACATGATATGGGGAGAACCCTTTTTTCCAGCCAGCCGCAAGAATGCCTGGTAACCTTCCAATAGAGCTTCAGCCCCATAAATCAGCCTTTTTACCCCGTCTACGGTCTCTTCCAGTCGCTCTGTACGTTGCGGCGACATGCTCAGTTTTATCGGGTTTGCCAGACAATCCAGTTCGCTGCTGGCGTCAAAGAATGACAGGAGCCGGGCGTTTTGGTCCGTGAGCCATTGAAAGCCGCTGGTAACCCTATAGAAAGTGCCTGCAGGAGGGGACAAATCATCCCGTGACGGGAGAGTTTTTGCTAAGGGAACCTCAGCAAAATCAGAGGACAGACTGCTGTAACACGCCAGTTTTTCGGTATAGTCACCGGCGACAACAAAGGCGCCGGGCTGACCCCTGAAACGGGCACAGGCCAGCGTCGCCTGTTGGCCAACGAGCGCATCCATTGCCGCAAAATGACCACCAACCAGCATCAAAGTTTTTCGTTTTTGTTTCATGAGGATGGCTACATGATCATTGAATCCACCTTCGAGAAAGACAAAACCCCCTGCCCGCTTCAGAAACCCGGGCTCAAGCATCCAGTCTTCAGCGTGGTGGGCCACAACAATGGCTCCCTCTGGCATAGAGCCTGCTTCTCGTTTTTTTGCCAGCCAGATGGGTCCGGTACAGTAGCCTTCGCTGACGCTTTCGCCAATGGCCAGGGTCTGTTCGGGTATAGGCATGGTAAAATCCATGCCGCCAGAGAGTCGGGTAACAGGGCGCACCTGTAACAGGATCGGGCGACCCTGACGATTGATGGCAAACTCCACATCCACTGGGCAGAACAACAGGTTTTCCAGTCTTGTCACATACTCAATGAGTTCTGAAACCATGTCATCAGTGAGTGCATATCTGCCGTCGTCTGATTGGGCATCGGCATCAAAAACCTCAGTTTCCGAATAGCCGTTATCATTTTTTTTCAGGATAAAGTAACTTGAGATCGTCCCGGGAAAGTACTGGGAACGGTTAACTTCTTCCATGCGATCCTCACGATAAATATCAATACGGTGGGGCCTGTTACCGGACTGCCCTGACACGACACCTTTGGGCTGACCCAATGTGTACTCAAGCCTGACGGTATTCTCCTGAAAGGATTGATAACTCATGGCAACCCCGCCATATCGACAATCAATGCACTGCTGGATGATCAGTGCCATCGTTTGCGGTATGCCTTCGGAGCAGACTTCAGGCCGGTAAGCTGAAGCCATGACCTCAAGGCAGGTTCGCAACACATCCTCTTCTCCCTGAAGTTTCGAGAGGTATTTGCCCGCCTGGGCATCGCCGTAGTCATCTTCATTAACGCCAGAGCTGCGGACAATAATCGGCTGTGATGGGCAGAGTTCTTCCAGCTGAGAGCGCAGGTCTCTGATTTCCCGGGCTGCTTCAGAATCTTTAACCTGTTCGTAATAGTCATCACTGGCAATAAATGATGCCAGACCCGCCAGCCAATCATTCCTTTTGGTTTGCTCAGAAGGCGGCAAAGTAGCGAAGCATTTCCTGATCTTCGACAGGCTGATCTCTGCATCCAGTTGATCAGGAATCCAGGGGAGACAGCGGGCCAGGCGATGGCGATCCAGGGGCTGATGTTCAAGTGCATTCATGACCTGGGTTGTCACACATTCAAAGGGTGGAACAGGCAGACCGGCTTCCTTCATGCACTGCAAAAACATTCCCTTACCCCCAAGCTGATGTCGGTTGGGGGGAGAATAGTCATCAGCCTGATCTGAAACCGGTGAACGGCAAAGACGATCGGCTAACGATGTCTGGACGGGAACGCTAGTAGGATCAGGATCACTGAAATAGCTTTTGTGTGTACTCTCAGCCCCGTCGGATAGACCCTCAGCCCCGGGAATCTGATTTGAATTGGTTGCCGGAGTCGGAGAATCTGCCCTTTGAGAATAAGCGGGTAACATCAAAATAGCCCTCTCATGTTATTATTCATCCATGTAACTCAATGACTGGAAGGTCAATAAACCTTTGACAGTCGTTTTTTTATAAAGTTCACCACTCAGGCTGAACCACGCAATAGTGGAAACAGCAATGAGCTGTCAACACAGTTGGCACTGTTTAACGTTGTCAGAATAAATGAAACCTTGTTCGGAGCTTACTTGAGGTGTCGAATCAGTTCAGGGTTTCTTTTTTTTGCTGCCTCAATAAAAGCCTTATATTGTTTAAGCTCACCAGACGCATAATTGAAAGCACTAGAGTTCTGTTCAATTAAGTCCAGCATATACTCCCGGTCATTCAATAATGTTTTCCTGACGTTTTGTAGAATATTAATATTAACGGCTATCAGGTTTTTAATAATCTTTTTATCGCTTCGGATTCTTTCACTGGCATAAGACATAGGTCCTGAAAAATCGGCAACTGCAGCCCTGACAATCTCTTCATTATCCCGAAGTCTCGGGCTGGCATATTCGAGACATATGCCATCCTGTGAGACTGCGAACATGACAATTTCATAATTATCCCGAAGTCTCGGGCTGGCAAGTTTTAGATAACTGCTATGTCTATTGACTGCAGCCATGACAATTTCATAATTATCCTGAAGTTTCTGGCTGGCATATTGCAGAGATGAGCCTTTTTTAGTAACTGCGGCCATGACGACCACTTCATCACTCTTGAGTTCTTCACTCGCATATTTCAGGTTATCTGGATGTCTTGCAAGGGTCGCTAATACAAGGCTTTTATCATTTCGAACCTGCTGGCTGGCATATGTCAGCCCTTCCTTCACCACAACATTCCTGACCTTTTCTTTGTGATCGGGAAGCGGCTGCCCCGGTGGCACATCAAACATCAGCGTATAATCGCATGATGGTTTAATAATATAGTATTGGCCTCTCAAACGACGATAGACAAGCTCAAACAGTGGAGTCGCCTCATCGGGATTGAGCCATAAAAAATGATGCAGTACCTCCCTGCGGGTGTCCTCATCCACCTCACCACTCATTAACACTTCCGAAAAATTCTTCTCCGATTGAAAGAACCGCCGACTATGATTAATAAGCTGTTGTTGATGGTCACTTAAGAACGAGTAGCAAGCATCTGAAATACCGATCGCATCGGAGTAATATAGTGTGCATAAGCCATGTTGAATTAAGCATTTTTGAAAGGCGAATCGATCGGCTTCTGTCATAACATCGCTATCAAGGCGTTGTGCAAGCGAATTAAAGCACCACTGATCTCCTTCAAAAAGGGTTATATTACGTAAGAACAGATCCACACTGTGGGTTGAATACAATGCCGTTATCAGTTTTTCAAAAGCCTCCTGCAGGATTTTACGTGATGACATTCGGGAGCATTCAACAATCATTTCACCCACTGCGGGATTGACACTGATCTTCATACCATCTGCCTCTTTATCCAGTTCAATTGCCTTCAGCAACCGCGCCAGAAACCACATACGCTTCAACTTGCCGGGTTCCTGATAGCCATCAGGGCTCTGAAACTGGTCTGAAAATCTAAGCCGCAAGGTTCGTTCTTTCCCTCCTTCTGCGCATTCAAGCGCCTCGATAAGGCCAAAATGATGCCCAAGCTCCAGGTTAACCATCAAGGCATCATCCATACTGACGACAGTTACCGGATGCATTGATTGTTCAACCAATGCTTTGCCGGACAGCCTCAATAACGGCACCTTTCCACCTGAGCCACCCGGAGTCGTGCAATCAACATAGGTGATTTTCTTTTCTGTAGATATCCTGCCCTGCCCCGAAGCCAGAGTGACCGGTGCCAGTGCCTCTACAAAGCGCTGATGCAGGGCAAAAATCAGCTCATGGACACTTCGGACCTGCTCAGCTTTCCTGGGGTTGAGTGCCTGAAGATCGGATTGTAGTTTATGGCAATCGGCCAGCCATTGACGAAAGATACCGGGGAATAGCCGCCCTTCTTCAGCGGCTTGCATGGGCAGAATGACACTCTCCAGCCCTGATTGGATAGTCTTTTGCAACGTCTCGAACCGGCTGATCAGTTGCGGCAATTCATCCCGCAATAACTGAACCTCGGGCGAACCTTTCTCACCCGCCAGCTGTAAGAAGGCCCGGTAACCCTGCAACAGGGCTTCAGCCCCATAAACCAGCCGATTTACGCTGTCTTTAGTCTCTGCCAGTATCCTGGATCGTTGTGGCGACATGCTGAGTTTTAGCGGGTTTGCCAGACCATCCAGTCCGCCACCGGGGGCAAAAAATGCCAGCAGGCGGGCATTTTGATCCGTGAGCCATTTGAAACCGCTGGCAACCTGAAGGAATGCGCCTTCAGGAAAGGACAAATCATTCCGCGAGGGGACGGCTTTGGCTAACGGCACATCAGAAACAGCAGAGGACAGGCTTCTGTGACTGGCCAATGTTCCGGTAAGGTCACCGGCAACAATAAAGGCACCGGGCTTATCGTTAAAGCGGGCGCAGGCCAGTGTCGCCTGTTGCCCAACCTCAGCTTCCACTGCCGCAAGCTGCCCACCGGCCAGCATCAACGTTTTTTGTTCTTGTCTCATAAGGATCGCAACATGATCATTGAATCCTCCTTTGGCAATGACAAAACCACCAACCCGCTTCAGGAAGCCGGGCTCAAGCATCCAGTCTTCAGCGTTTGGGGCCACGACAATGGCACCCTCTGGCATAGAGTCTGCCTTTTGTCGTCTGGCCAGCCAGAGCGTTCCGGTGCAAAAGCCTTCACTGACACCCGCACCTGTGGCAATGGTCTCTTCGGGTATGGGCAGGGCAAAATCCATGCCGCCAGAGAGTCGGGTAACAGGGCGCACCTGCACCGGGAACAGCAGACCCTTACGATTGATGGCAAACTCCGCATCCACGGGGCAGAACAACAGGTTTTCCAGCGTTGTCGCCATCTCTCTGAGATCTGAGACCGTTTGATCACCAAGTAACTGTTCACCGTCGTCTGGCTGGACACCGGAATTATCAATTCTTGTTTCTGAATAACCGTTATTGTTTTTGTTCAGGACAAAGTGACTTGAAATCGTACCGGGAAAATATTGATAGCTGTCAGGGCCTTCCTCGTGAAAAATATCGATACGGTGAGGCGTGTTACCGGACTGCCCCGCAACCACACCTCTGGGCTGACCGTGTGTGTACTCAACCCTGGTGGTACCATTCTGAAAAGATTGAAAGCTCATGATGACCCCGCCGTATTGGCAGTCAATACACTCCTGGATGATCAGAGCCATGGGTTGCGGTATGCCTTCGGGGCAGACTTCAGGGCGGTAGCCTGAAGCCATGACTTTCAGACAGGTACGCAAAACATCCTCTTCTCCCTGAACCTCAGAGAGGTATTTGCCTGCCTGGGCATCGCCATAATTGTCTTCGTTGATGCCAGAACTGCGAACAATAATCGGTTGTGACAGGGAGAGTTTGTCCAGCTGAAGACGCAGGTCTCTGATTTGTTGGGCCGCTTCAGACTCTTTAACCTGCTGATAAAAGTCATCACTGGCAATAAATTCTGCCAGCCCCGTCAGCACCCCGGCTCTTTTGATGGGTTCTGTAGGTGGCAAAGTATTGAGGTATTCCCTGATGTGCGTCAGGCTGCTCTGCACACCCGGCTCATAGGCGATATCGGGAAGATAGCGAGTTAAAGAGTGAGGATCCAGAGGGTGTTGTTCAAGCGCATGAACGAGCTGAGTTGTCACACATTTGAACGCTGGAACACGCAGACCGGCTTCCTTCATGCGTTGCAAAAACAGTCCCTTACCCCCAACCTGGTGCCGGTTGAGGGGAGAATTGTCATCAGCCTGATCTGAAACAGATGAACAGCAGGTGCGATTGCTAAGGCACGTCGGGTCTTGAACGCCAGTGCTATCAAGATAACTGAAATATCTTTTGAGGTAATTAACAGCCCTGCCGTATAAACTACCAACCCTGCCGGATGAACTACCAGTCCCGGTAATCTGATCTGGATTCGTTGTTGGACTCCGAAGAGCTGACATTTGAGAATTAGTAGGTAACATCAAGATATCCCTCCCATGTTAATATTCATCCATGATTCAATGGAAAAAACGTCAATTAACCTTCTGACAATAATTTTTTTATAAAGTTCAGCTTAAGTACTCAGCCATACGGAATCGAATATTTCTGGCTTATTGGGCAGGTGCTCTGCAAGGCGCAACGACGGGAACACAGCAAGCTATGTGACCAGAGTTGCAACGCAGCACGACTGCATGGATGCAGGAGCTAGCAGCCTGTCGGACTTAAGCGTCCGTAGCGAGGATTGCAAGAAATTGAGGATAAAAATCTCTGTTTCTGAGGAGAATAGCGAGCTATTTGACGAAGAAACAGGGATTTTTAGACCAATTTATTGCAACCGCACGACTGCATGGATGCAGGAGCTAGAGCAACGCAGGAGCAGTTGCCGCGAGTGCCTGAACAATGAGTCAGAAAATATGATTTCGTATGGTTGAGTACTTATACCTGCGATCCTTCAACACCGCTTTACTGACATATCTCAAGATATCAAAACTGGGCCCCATTAAAGCTTTGATAATATTTTTTTATTGCTTCGGATTCTGTCACTGGCATATTCCAGGGCTTCTCGATAATCTTCCATAGCGGCTATGACAACCTCTTCATCATCCCGCAGTTTGGGGCTGGCATATCGCAGGCAATAACCCTCTCTGCTGACTGCAGCGAGGACGACCTGTTTATCACTCCTCAGCTTTTCACTGACATATTCCAGGCTATATGGATCTATTGCAAGAGCCGCTAAAACAAGGTCTTTGTCATTTCGAATTCGTTGGCTGGCACATTCTATGCCATGCTTGAGCAAGAAACTCCTGACCCTTTCTTTTTGCCCCCCGAGCAACTGCATCGGTGGCACATCAAACTCCAGACTGTAACTGTAGGACGGTTTGATAACGTAGTATTGATCTTTAAGATGAGGATACAAGAACTCAACCCATTGAATAGCGTTACCAGGATGTGACAATAAAAAATGATGTAATAGCTCCCGTAAGATATCTTCAGAGACCTGATCACTCATTAATACTTCCCAAACATTGTCCTTCGATTTGACCAGACATCGACCTTGATCCATGAACTCTTGTTGATGCTTGCTTAATAACTGGTAACACTCTGGAACAATGCCATCTCGGCTACTATCAACCATTGAGAAAAGGCAATGCTGAAAGGCGAATCTATTAGCTTCTGCCGAAGCATCGCTGTCAAGACGTTGTGCATCAAGACGTTGTGCAAGCCGGTTAAAGCTCCACCGACCTCCTTCAAACAGAGTTATTGGACTTAAGCAATGATCCAGACCCACTAATGAACACAATGCATTTGTCAGTTTTACAAAGGCCTCCTGCATGTTTTCGCGTGATCTCATGCGAGTGCATTCGACGATAATTTCACCCGCTACAGCGTTACAGCTTATCTTCATGCTACCTGCATTTTTATCTAGTTCGATCGCTTTCAGTAACTCCACCAGAAACCACATGCGTTTTAACTTGCCGGGTGAACCACTGCCATCAGCACTATGAAAACGGTCAGAAAATTTCAGCCGCAGGGTTCGTCCTTTCCCCCCCTCTGCACGTTCAAGTAGCTCGATAAGACTCACATGAGTTCCTAACTTCAGGTTAACAATCAAGGCTTCATCCATACAGACGACAATCGCTTTACGAAACACTAATCCTTCGAGGGATGCTTTGCAGGCTGGACTCAGTAGCGGTGCCGTTTCACTCGGAGTCCTGTGATCAACATAGGTGATGCGATTTTCCAGAGAGACCTTGCCCTGACTCGAAGCAAGAGTGATCGGTGCAAGCGCGTTTACGAAGCGCTGATGTACAGCAAAAATCAGTTCATGGACACTCCGGACCTGCTCAGCCTGAATGGTGTTGAGTGCTTGAAGACAGGATTGCAAATGATGGCAGTCTGCCAGCCAATGACGAAAAATTACCGGAGATAGCTGCCCGTCTTCAGCAGCTTGCATTGGCATAATGACACTCTCCAGGCCGGATCGGATGGTCTGTTTCAGCGTCTCAAAGCGGTTGGACAAGTGCAGTAATTCATCCAGCAATGGCTCAACCTGGGATGAACTGCTGTCGCCCGCCAGCCGCAGGAATGCCTCATAACCCTGCAACAGCTTTTCAGCTCCATAAATCAGTCGGCTTATGATCTCTCTGGTGTCTGCCAATAACTCTGATCGTTGCGGCGACATGCTCAGTTTTATCGGGTTTGCCAGACAATCCAGTCCGCCGCCGGAGGCAAAAAATGCCAGCAGGCGGGCATTTTGATCCGTGAGCCACTGAAAACCGCTGGCGACCTGACAAAGTGCGTCTTCAGAGGGAGACAAATCATCCCGTGACGGGACGGCCTTTCCCGGCGGCACATCAGAGAAGGCAGAGGATAAATTTCTGTGACTGGCCAGTTTTCCGGCCAGGTCACCGACAACAATAAAGGCGCCGGGCTCACCGTTAAAGCGAGCGCAGGCCAGCGTCGCCTGTTGGCCATCCTGAGCGATCACAGCCGCATACTCATCACCGGCCCGCATCAAGGCTATTTTTTCCTGTTTCATGAGGATCGCTACATGATCATTGAATCCGGCTTCGGCCAGCACAAAACCTCCTGCCCGTTTCAGGAAGCCGGGCTCAAGCATCCAGTCTTCTGCGTGCCGGGCGACGACAATAGCGCCCTTTGGCATAGAGTCTGCCTGTGGTTTTTTAGCCAGCCAGAGTGGTCCGGTGCAGAAGCCTTCACTGATGCCCTCGCCAATGGCCAGAGTCTCTTTGGGTATGCACATGGCAAAATCCATGCCGCCAGAGAGTCGGGTAACAGGACGCACCTGCAACAGGAACAGACGACCCTGATGATCGATAGCAAACTCCACATCCACGGGGCAGAGCAAAAGGTCTTCCAGTTTTGTCACTGCATCCCTGAGATCTGAAACCATTTTATCAGTGAGTTTCTGTCCACTGTCGTCTGATTGAGCATCGGCATTATCAATGATTGTTTCCGAATAGCCGTTATTATTCTTGTGCAAGACAAAGTGACTGGAGATTGTTCCGGGAAAGTACTGATAGCTGTGAGCTTCTTCTTTGTGATCTTGGCGATAAATATCAATACGATGGGGCCGGTTACCGGACTGCCCTGCCACTACGCCTCTGGGTTGACCACGTGTGTACTCAACTCTGATGGTATTTTTCTGAAAAGATTGAAAGCTCATGACGACACCGCCGTATCGGCAATCAATGCACTGTTGGATGATCAGTGCCATGGGTTGCGGTATGCCTTCGGAACAGACTTCAGGCCGGTAACCTGAGGCCATGACCTTAAGGCAGGTACGCAACACGTCCTCTTCTCCCTGGACTTCCGAGAGGTATTTGCCCGCCTGGGCATCGCCGTAGTTATCTTCGTTGATGCCGGAACTGCGGACAATAACAGGCTGTGATCTGGAGAGCTTGTCCAGCTGATGGCGAAGAGTCCTGATGTGTCGGGCCGCTTCAGAATCTTTAACCTGTTCGTAATAGTCATCACTGGCAACAAATTGCGCCAGACCCAGCAGCCAGTTATCCCTTTTGCTTTGCTCTGAAGGCGGCAAGGCATTGAGGTGTTCACGGATGTTCTTCAGGCAGGTCTCTGCCTTCAGTTCACGGTCAATCCCGGGGAGATAGTGGTCAAGGTTATCCAGAGGGTGTTGTTCAAGAGCATTAATGACTTGAGCAGTAACACATTCGAACGGTGGCACAGACAGGCCAACTTTCTTCATGCGCTGCAAAAACATTCCCTTGCCACCAAGTTGTTCCCGGTTGGCGGTAGAACAGCCAGCAGCCTGGTCTGAAACAGGTGACCAGCAGTTGCGCTTGCTTAGCCACGTTGGGTGGGAAACGTCACTGAGATCAAGATCACTGAAATACCTTTTGAGGGAACAACCAGCCCTGCTGGCTGAACTACCTGCCCCGGTATTCTGCTCTGGGTTCGTTTTCGGTATTTGAGAATCAATAGTTTCAGGCAACATCAAGATATCCCTCTCATATTAATATTTATCCATAATTCAATGGCTAACGCCTAAAAAATCACCTATCTCTCATAGGACAATAATTTTTTTATAAAGTTCACCACTCAGGCTGAACCAGACAACAGGTGAAACAACAATGAGCTGTCAACACAGTTGGCACTGTTTAACCTTGCCAGAATAAACGCGTTAACTCTCTTAAGGGCGAGTCACCATAGGCTGTCCGTCGTCTCTCTTGACTACTATAAATTGGACAAAGGCAGTTCCTATCGATGACTCATAGGGAGTACCACTTCCAAGGTCATAGGCACTGACGGTAATTTCGTGTACCAGACATGCGCCTCGAGAAGGTGCAGTAAATGCCCCCCAGGGAGCGAGTGCATAGGTTTGTGTCTCACATTCCCAAAGGGATCCGCCGATGTATCTGATTTCACCATATACCTCGAGGTCAGTTTTATTAACGATATGGACATGAGACCAGGCAAAAACCTGAGTTGCAAACAGAAGCAATATGCCCGCGATCATGCTTCCTGACTGTTTTACCTTTAACATATTTGGTAGTCTTAAGACTTAAATGCCTGATTATATCACTCAGGCTTCTGACCCTCTCTCAAGGGCAGTATCCGTGCCGTCGTCTGCTTAAGCGACACACTGCAAACCAAAAACCACCAGACCGGGTTCTTTCGCTAATATCATTCTTACCGGAGATATGCGGTAAGGCTGTTAAAGTTAGAAAGCACGATGGGTATTAGCAAAATCGTCGTAAACCCTCGCCCAATCGAGGGTGTCGCAAAACTCCAACAGCTCGTTCCCATGCTCTGAGGTCGTCATTCCCGCGAAGGCGGGAATCCAGCGCCAAGGTGGATCTCTGCCTTCGCGGGGATGACAAGGCCAGGGGGGGAACCGGGCAGTATGGTTCTGGTGGTGAGTCAGTGTGGATTCCCGCCTTCAAGACTGTCGCAAAAGCCCAACAACTCGGTCCCATGCTCTGAGGTCGTCATTCCCGCGAAGGCGGGAATCCAGCGCCAACGGTGGATCTCTGCCTTCTCGGGGATGACAAGGCCAGGGGGGCATCGGGCAGTACGGTTCTGGTGGTGAGTCTGTGTGGATTCCCGCCTTCGAGACTGTCGCAAAACTCTAACAACTCGTTCCCACGCTCTGAGGGTGTCGCAAAACTCCAACAGCTTGTTCCCATGCTCAGAGGTCGTCATTCCCGCGAAGGCGGGAATCCAGCGCCAACGGTGAATCTCTGCCTTCTCGGGGATGACAAGGCCAAGGGGGCATCGGGCAGTACGGTTCTGGTGGTGAGTCTGTGTGGATTCCCGCCTTCGAGACTGTCGCAAAACTCCAACAGCTTGTTCCCATGCTCAGAGGTCGTCATTCCCGCGAAGGCGGGAATCCAGCGCCAACGGTGAATCTCTGCCTTCTCGGGGATGACAAGGCCAAGGGGGCATCGGGCAGTACGGTTCTGGTGGTGAGTCTGTGTGGATTCCCGCCTTCGAGACTGTCGCAAAACTCCAACAGCTTGTTCCCATGCTCAGAGGTCGTCATTCCCGCGAAGGCGGGAATCCAGCGCCAACGGTGAATCTCTGCCTTCTCGGGGATGACAAGGCCAAGGGGGCATCGGGCAGTACGGTTCTGGTGGTGAGTCTGTGTGGATTCCCGCCTTCGCGGGAATGACGAGAATGAAGAGTTTTGCGACAGCCTCCTTCGCGGGAATGACGAGAATGAAGCCGGGAATGACTGGAGTCAACCCATTCCCACGCTGGGGAGAGTTTTGCGACAGCCTCAATCGGGCGGGGATATAAGACTGGAACCGTATAGATACCCAATAAATCAAACAAAAGACCAACAAATAACCGTGGGGCACCCAGTTACTGCTGATGGAGGCTTCTGCGTAAGTCCAGTCGCTATAGGCTGGCTGTAGCCCGTGAAGTCAGAAGCCTCGCCTGACAAGGCGGGGAGTGTCACTTGAGGTGTTGACTCACTTTGGGGTTTCTTTTTTTTGCTGCCTCAATAAAAGCCTCATTCTGTTTAAGCTCGAAAGCAACAAAAATAAAAGCAGCAGAATCCTTTTCAATTAAGTCCAGCATGTACTCAGGATCCTCCAATATCGTTTTATTGACGTATATCAGGTTATTAATGTTGGCAGTTATCAAGATTTTAATAATGTTTTTATCGCTTCGAATTCTTTCACTGGCATATTTCAGAGCGCCTAAAGAATTTGTAACAGCGGCTATGACAACCTTATCATCATCCTGAAGTGTCGGGCTGGCATATTGCAGATAATAACCATCTTTAGTGACTGCAAGCATGACGACCTCTGCAACACTCTTGAGCTCCTCACTCACATATTCCAGGCTATTTGGATGTATTGCAAGAGCGGCTAACACCAGGTCTTTATCATTGCGAATCCGTTGGCTGGCACATTTCAGTCCATTCCTGCGCAGGATATTCCTGACCCTTTCTTTATGATTACCAAGCGACTGAACCGGTGAAAAATCAAACTGCAGGCTGTAACTGCAGGATGGCTTGATAACAAAGTAATCATCTTTCAAATGAGGATACACAAAATCAACCCATCGATTAGCCTCAGCGGGATCTGACAATAAAAAATGATGCATTAGTTCCCTGCGGGTGTCCTCAGGAAGCTCATCACTCATTAACACTTCCCGAGGATTGCCCTCCGATTTAAGCAACCGATGACCATGATCAATAAACTGTTGTTGATGACTGCTTAATAACTGGTAGCAACCGAGATCAATGGCATATCGGTAACGTTCAGCCATCAAGAAAAGGCAATGTTGAAAGGCAAATCTATTGGCTTCTGCCGCAACATCGCTATCAAGGCGTTGCGCAAGCAAATTAAAGCTCCACTGCCCCCCTTCAAAAACAGGCCTTGGGCCTAAAAACATATCCAAAGATCTAACAGCCTCTAATGCCCTTATCAGTTTTACAAAGGCATCCTGCATGGCTTTGGTTGATGTCATTTGCGAGCATTCGACGATCACTTCAGCCGCTGCGGCGTTGCAACCAGGCTTCATGCTCGCAGCATTTTTATCGATATTGATCGCTTTCAGTAACTGCACCAGAAACCACATACGCTTTAACTTGCCAGTTGCATCTCTGCCATTAGTGTGGGAAAAATTGTCAGAAATTTTCAGCCGCAAGGTACATCCTTTTTCCTCTTCTTCATTTTTAAGTAGCTCGATAACGCCGACAAGACCGGCTATCTCAAAGTTAACAATCAAAGTATCATCCATACTGATAACAGTCCCTTCAAAATGTCCTGATTCTCCAAGGACTGCTCTGCAGGACGGATTCAATAACGTTGACTTTTCACCCGCGCCACCCGGAGTCGTGCAATCAACATAGATGACCTCATCATCTCTGAATAGCATGCTCAGAGTTGAGGCCCTGCTAACCGGTCTCCGGGCTTCTGTCAAGGACCTATACAAGTCAGAGATCAAGTCATTGACACTGTCTACCTCCTCAGTCTTCAAAAGATTGAGCGCTTTTAAACAGGTTAGAACGACTTCTTTATCACACTTCAGTTCTTCACTCACATATTTCAGGCTGTATGGATGTACGGCAATGCTCGCTAATACAAGATCTTTATCATTTCGAACCCGTTGGCTGGCATATTTCAGTCCCTGACTGCGCAAAACATTCTTGATATTTTCTCTGTGAACCCCAGGCGACCGAACGGGTGAAACCTCAAAATTTACACTACAACTGCAGGATGGATTGATAACAAAATATTGATCTCCCAGATCATACACATCTTCGAACAATGGCGCAGCGTCATCGGGCTTTAACAATAAAAAATGCTGTAAGAGTTCCCTGCGGGTGTCCTCAGGAATTTTATCATTCATTAACGCTTCCCGAGGGGGGTTTATTGATTCAGCGAACCGTTGACTGTGAAGAATAAACTGTTTTTGATGATTGTTTAATAACTTTATTAATAACCGGAAACAATCCTCATTAATGTTATATCGAGCAGAACAAACCATTAAGAAAAAGCAGTGTTGAAAGGCGAATCTATAGGCTTCTGTCGTAACATCACTATCAAAGCGTTGTGCAAGGGTGTTAAAGCTCCACTGATCTCCATCAAAAATGGCTGCTGACTTTAAGCCTTCATCCAGGTTCTTAATGACAGATAACGCCGTTGTCAGTTTTACAAAAGCTGCCTGCATGATTTGAGGTGATTTCATTCGGGAACATTCGACAATCATTTCACCCGCTACGGCATTGCAACTGAGCTTCATAGGATCTGCCTGTTCATCCAGATTGATCGCTTTCAGTAACTGCGTCAGAAACCACATACGTTTCAATTTGCCGTTGCCATCACTGCCATCAGCTCTGGCAAACCGGTCAGAAAATTTCAGCCGCAGGGTACGTCCTTTCCCCCCTTCTGCTTCTTCAAGTAGCTCGATAAGGCCCACATGATGTCCTAGTTGTAGGTTAACAATCAAAGCAGCATCCATAATGATGACAGTCGCTTCACACTCTGATCTTACGAGGCATGCATTGTAGGAGTGAGTGAATAGCGGTACCTTTTTAGCCGAGTCACCCGGAGTCCTGCAATCTACATAGGTGATGGGCCATATCCTGGTGATCTTGCCCTGACCCGAGGCCAGAGTTACCGGTGCCAGTGCCTTGACGAAGCGCTCATGCAAGGCAAAAATCAGTTCATGAACACTTCGGAGCTGCTCAGGCGTGTTGGGATTGAGTGCCTGAAGAGATGACTTTAGTTGCTGACACGCCGTCAACCAGTGTCGAAAAATGCCCATGGATTTCTGACCTTCTTCACCGGCTTGCAGGGGAAGGATGATCATTTCTAACTCTGATTGGATTTTCTCTTTCAACGTCTTGAACCGGTTGGTCAGTTCCGGCAATTCATTCAGCCATGGCCCGATTTCGGATGGGTCATTTTCGCCCGCCAGCTGCAGGAATGACTTGTACCCATTCAGCAATGCTTCAGCCCCATGAATCAGCCGGTTTACACTGTCCCTGGTCCCTGCCAGCAACTTTGACCGTTGTGACGACATACTCAGTTTTACCGGGTTTGCCAGACAATCCAGTCCGCCGCCTGAGGCAAAAAATGCCAACAGGCGGGCGTTTTGATCTGTGAGCCACTGAAAACCGCTGGTAACCTGATCGAATGTCCCTTCAGCGGGAGACAAATCCTGCCGTGACGGAACGGCTTCGGCTAACGGCACGTCAGCAACAATAGCGGTCAGGCTTCTGTAACTGGCCAGTTTTTCGCCAAGGTCACCAGCAACGATAAAGGCGCCGGTCTTGCCCATAAATCGGGCACAGGCCAGCGTCGCCTGTTGCCCAGCCTGAGCTTCCACTGCCGCAAGCTGATCACCGGCCAGCATCAACGTTTTTCCTTCCTGTTTCATAAGGATTGCTACATGATCATTGAATCCTCCTTCAGCAATGACAAAGCCTCCTGCCTGCTTCAGGAACTCAGGCTCAAGCATCCAGTCTCCAGCGTGATGGGCCACGACAATGGCACCCTCTGGCATAGAATCTGCGTCCTGTTCACTGGCCAGCCAGATGGGCCCGGTACAGTAGCCTTCGCTGACGCTCTCGCCAGAGGCAATGGTCTCTTCCGGTATGGGCATGGCGAAATCCATACCGCCAGCGAGTCGGGTAACAGGGCGCACCTGCAACAGGAACAGGCGACCCTGGTGATCAATGGCAAACTCCGCATCCACGGGGCAGAGCAACAGGTCTTCCAGTATTGTCACCGCGTCCTTGAGATCTGAAACCATTTTATCCGTGAGTTTCTGTCCACCGTCGCCTGATTGAGCATCGACAGTATCAATTCTTGTTTCCGAATAGCCGTTATTGTGCTTGTACAGGATGAAGTGACTTGAGATGGTCCCCGGATAGTATTGAACGTCTTCGGCACCTTCCTTGCGATAAATATCGATACGATGGGGCGTATTACCGAATTGTCCTGCCACTACGCCTTTGGGCTGACCCTTGGTGTACTCAACCCTGACGGTATCGTCCTGAAAGGATTGAAAGCTCGTAAAGACCCCGCCGTATCGGCAATCAATGCACTGTTGGATGACCAGCGCCATGGGTTGTGGTATGCCTTCGGGACAGACTTCAGGCCGGTAACCCGAGGCCATGACCTTAAGGCAGGTATTTAAAACATCGTCTTCTTTTTGAACGACAGAAAGGTATTTGCCCGCCTGGGCATCGCCGTAGTTATCTTCATTGATGCCAGAACTGCGGACAATCACGGGCTGTGATTTGGAGACTTTGCCCAGCTGAGAGCGCAGAGCCCTGATTTGTCGGGCCGCTTCAGAATCTTTGATCTGTTCGTAATAGTCATTACTGGCAATTAATTTCGCCATACCCGACAGCCATTCATCCCTTTTGGTTTGCTCTGAAAGCGGCAGGGCATTGAGGTATTTCCTGATGTTTGCCAGGCTGGTCCCCGCCTCCGGTTCATAAATAATTCCGGGGAAGTAGCATTCTAAAAGATGGGCATCCAGAGGGTGTTGTTCAAGCGCATTCATGACTTGCGCACTAACACACTCGAAGGGCGGAACAGACAGACCGGCTGCTTTCATGCGCAACAAAAACATCCCCTTGCCCCCGAATTGTTCCCGTTTGCAGGGAGAACAGCCAGCAGCCTGCTCTGAAACAGCTAAACGGCAGAGACGCTTGGTTAAAGGGGTTTCGCTGGTCGAAAGGCCAGAGGGAACAGGATTATCGAAATGCCTTTTGGTTGCACTGCGACCGCTGTTGGATAGACTGCCAGTCCCGGTGTTCTGATTTGAACAGGTTCCCGGGCTTCGGGGATCTAATTTGCCAAAATTTTCAGGTAAAGGTAACATCGCGACATCCTGTCATACTAACATTCATCCATAATTTAATTGCCAGAAATTCAATGTATCACCTCATTTAGACAATGATATTTTTATAAAGTTCGCCCGTCAGCCTGAAATACGAAATAAGAAGAATACCAATAAGCGGGCAACAGGGCTTGCACTGACCAACTTTTCAGAGCCGTTCAGACCTTATCCGAAAACTCTCTGGTGTATTGAATAACCGCGGGATTTCTTTGTTTTGCTGCCTCGATAAAAGCCTTATTAAGTTTAAGCCCGGGAGTGGCAAATTCAAAAGCACGCGGATTTTTTTCAATAAAATCGAGCATATATTCGCAACTATTTAACACCGTATTACTGGCATATGCCAGGTAATCAATATTATGAGCAATGACACTTTGAATAATGTTTTTATCACTACGGATTCTCTCACTGGCATACTTCACAACTGCTGGACGCTTTGCGATAGCGGCGATCACCACCTCATCATAATTTGGGAGTTTCGGGCTGACGCAGCTCATGCAATAGCTCTCCTGAGTGACTGCGGCTATGATGACATCTTTATCACTCTTCAGTTCTTCACCTACATATTTCAGGTTAAATGGGTGTACTGCAATGGCTTCTAGTACAAGGTCTTTATCATTTCGAACCCGTTGGCTGACATACTCCAGCCCATCTTTCAACAAAGCTTCCCTGACCTTTTCTTTAATACCCGAAAGCGACTGAACCGGTGGAACAACAAACGTCAGCGTGTAATCGTAGGATGGCTTGATAATAAAGTATTGACCTCTCAAATGGTGATAAAAATCCTCAACCGGACCAACAGAGTAACAGGGATCTAGCAATAAAAAATGGTGTAAGAGCTCCCTGCACAGGCTCTGATTCATCTCATCACTCATAAATATTTCCCTCAGACTCGCCTCCGGTTTTTCCCCGAAATAGACTAAAGACTGACACTCCCCTATCCGCTCAGCATGATGAACAAACTGTTGAAGATGGTTACTGAGTAACTGGCAGCAAGCGGGACTAATACGGTAATCGCTCTTATAAAACATTGAAAAAAGGCAATGTTGAAAGGTGAATCTATCAGCTTCTGTCGCAACAACGGAATTAAGACGTTGTGCAAGCAAGTTAAAATCCCAATAAGGTTCTTCAAAAATATCTTCGTAGTCAAAGAGTATATCGAGATCAGACATAGAATCTAAAACAACCATCAGCTTTTCAAAGGCATACTGCATAGCTTGAGGTGATTTCATTTGCCTACATTCGACGATAACTTCACGCGCTACCGCATTGTAACTGAGCCTCATGGGATCAGCATTTTTATCCAGTTCGATGGCCTTCAGTAACTGTGTCAGAAACCAGACCCGCTGTAACTTGCCGGATTTATATAAGCCACCAGGTCTATCAAATTGGTCAGAAAATTTCAGCCGCAAGGTTCGTCCTTTCCCACCCTCTGCGTTTTCAAATAATTCGACAAGGCTTGCATGAACGCCTAATCCCAGATTAACCACCAGGGCATCATCCATACTGACAACAGTCCCTGAAAGCTCTAATTCATTCATGATGGCTTTACCGGTTGCACTCAATAGCGACGCATTTTCATCAGGATTACCCGGGGTCGTGTAATCAACATAGGTGATTCTCTTTTCCCCGGATAACCTGCCCTGACCCGAGTCCAGAGTGATCGGTGCCAGTGCCTTTATAAAGCGCAGATGCAGCGCAAAAATCACTTCATGGATACTTCGGAACTGCTCAGCCTCCTTAGGACCGAGTGCTTGAAGAAAGGATTGCAGCTGTTGGCAGGCTGCCAGCCAATGACGAAACGATAACTGTCGTTCTTCATCGTCATCCTGGGGAAGGATGATAGCCTCCAGCAATGATTGGATGGTCTGTTTCAGTGTCTTGAACCGGCTGATTAATAGTGGTACTTCATCCTGCAATAACTGAACCTCTGATGAACTGCTGTTACCCGCCAGCAGCAGGAATGCTCCGTACCCATCCAGCATTGCCTCAGCTCCATCAACCAGCCTGTTTACACTGTCTCTGATCTTTGCCAGTATCCTGAATCGTTGTGGAGACATGCTCAGTTTTACCGGATTTGCCAGACAATCCAGTCCGCCGCCGGAGGCAAACATTGCCAACAGACGGGCATTTTGATCTGTGAGCCATTGAAAACCGCTGGCAACCTCAAGGAATGTGCCTTCAGGGGGGGACAAATCATCCCGTGACGGGACGGCCTTTGCCAGCGATAGATCAGAAAATGCAGAGGACAGGCTTCTGCAACTGGCCAGTTTTCCGCTAAGGTCACCGGCAACAATAAAGGCTCCGGGTTTTTCGTTAAAGCGGGCGCAGGCCAGCGTCGCCTGTTGCCCAGCCTGAGCGGCCACTGCCGCAAACTGACCACCGGCCAGCATCAAAGTTATCTCTGCCTGTTTCATGAGGATCGCTACGTGATCATTGAATCCGCCCTCGGCAATGACAAAACCCCCAACCCTCCTCAGGAACTCAGGCTCAAGCATCCAGTCTTCAGCGTGGTGGGCCACGACAATGGCTCCCTTTGGCATAGAGCCTGCCTCTGGCTGACTGGCCAACCAGAGTGGACCGGTGCAGAAGCCTTCGCTGACGCCCTGGCCAATGGCCAGGGTCTCTTCGGGTATGGGCATGGCAAAATCCATGTCGCCAGAGAGTCCGGTAACAGGGCGCACCTGCAAAAGGAACAGACGCCCCTGATGATCAATAGCAAACTCCACATCCACGGGGCAAAGTAATAAGTTTTCCAGCTCTGTCAGCCACTCCATGAGTGTCGAAACCGTGTCATCACTGAGTTGTTGTCCAACGTCGTCTGACTGGGCATCGGTATTATCAATTCTTGTTTCCGAATAGCCGTTATTGTTCTTTTGCAGGATGAAGCGACTTGAGATAGTCCCCGGAAAGTATTGAGAGCTGACCGCTTCTTCCTTACGATCCTCGCGATAAATATCAATACGGTGGGGCCTGTTTCCGGACTGCCCTGCCACTGCCCCCCTGGGTTGACCGGGTGTGAACTCAACCCTGACGGTATCATCCTGAAAGGATTGAAAACTCATGGCAACTCCGCCGTACTGGCAATCAATGCACTGCTGGATGATCAGCGCCATGGGTTGCGGTATGCCTTCGGGACAGACTTCAGGCCGGTAAGCTGAAGCCATGACCTTAAGACAGGTTCGCAAAATATCCTCTTCTCCCTGAACCAAAGAGAGGTATTTGCCCGCCTGGGCATCACCGTAATTATCCTCATTGATGCCAGAGCTGCGAACAATAACGGGTTGTGATGCAGCAATTACACCCAGCTGACGGCGCAAACCAGCTATTTGCCGAGCCGCTTCAGAATCTTTAACCTGTTCGTAATAGTCATCACTGGCAATAAATTCTGCCAGACCCGACAGCCAGTCATCCCTTTTGGTTTGCTGTGCAGGCGGCAAGGTATTGAGGTAGTCACGAATGTTCCTCAGGCTGTTCTCTGTGTCCCACTCATGGACAATCCCGGGAAAATAGCGGTCTAAAAGATGGCTATCCAGAGGGTGTTTTTCAAGCGTATTCATGACTTGAGCAGTCACACATTCGAAAGGCGGAACAGAGAGTCCAGCTTTTTTCATGCGCCACAAAAACATCCCCTTGCCCCCGAGTTGTTCCCGATTATGAGGAGAATAGCCTGCAGTCTGATCTGCAACAGATGGGCGGCAGTGACGCTTGGCCAGGGGAGTTTCGCTGGTCGCAACGCCAGAGGGACAAGGATCACTGGAATGCCTTTTAGATAAACTGCTAACCCCCTTGGATGAACTGCCAGCGCCAGCATCCCGATTTGGATCAGTTATGGGGATTTGACCCTCTGAACGGCCAGCATTAGCAGGAAACATCAAGACTTCCCTCCGTTATTGATATTCATCCATGATTCAATCGCTGTCGAATAAACAAATCTCTTTCTATTGACAATAATTTTTTTGTAAAGTTCAGCCTGAAGCACGCAATAGGATAAATAACAACCCGGTTTGCACTGGAGGGCATTAAGTACTCAACCATACGAAATCATATTTTCTGACTCATTGTTCAGGCACTCGCGGCAACTGCTCCTGCGTTGCTCTAGCTCCTGCATCCATGCAGTCGTGCTGCGTTGCAACTCTGGTCACATAGCTTGCTATGTTCCCGTCGTTGCGCCTCGCAGAGCACCTGCCCAATAAGCCAGAAATATTCGATTCCGTATGGCTGAGTACTTATCTGATGAGAAAACTGTTGCTTGCCTGCTTATAAAAAAACCGACAGCAACTGGCTGATAATCAGGCTTAGAGGATGTTACACAAAACGCTACGGCCCTCAGCGTTTTCAGGCTGATTTTTCTGTTGTGAACTTGCACTCCCGGTACCAAGACACATTCTTAAAGTCTTCTCGGAGAGGTATTCAACAACATCAGGGTTCCTGTAAATTGCTGATCGGATAAAATCCTTATCGCACCTGAGCTCATCAGAAGCATAGTTGAAAACACGACAATGTTTTTCAATCAGGTTCAGCAGATACTCGCGATCACTCAGTACTCTTTTACTGGCACATTTTAAGTTAACAATACTATCATCGATAACCATTTTTATAATGTTTTTATCACTTCGGATTCTTTCACTTGCATAAATCAGCGCTACTGGAAAATCGGCGATAGCGGCCTTAACAATGTTTTCATCATCCCGCATTTCCGGGCTGGCATGTTGCAACAAATAGCCGTCCTCTTTGACTGCAATCATGACAACCTCTTTATCATTCTTCATTTTTTCACCAGCAAACTCAAAATTTTCTTGACGTTCTGCAATGATTGGTAATACCAGATCTTTATCATTCCGAACCCGTTGACTGCCATATTGCAGTCCGTGCTTCAGCAAGGCTTTTTTGAATGTTTCTTTATCACCAGAAAGCCACAGATCCGGAGGGACTTCAAAACTTAGCCTGTAACTGTAGGATGATGGTTTTATAACATAGTATTTATCTCTCAAATCGGGATAAACATCCTCAACCAATAGAGCCGTTCTTCTGGCATCCAGGAATAACAAATGATGTAAAAATTCCCTGCGGGTTTCTTCAGTGATCTCATTGCTCATTAAAATTTGCCGATAGTCGTCCTCCGATTTATTACGACACTCTTCAAACCGTTGGGCATAATTAATAAATTGCTGGTAGTGATCGGGTAATAACAGCAAATAATCAGGACTGTAGGAGAAATGCTTCTCATAATACATTGCGAAAAGGCAATGTTGAAAGGCGAACCTGTCAGCTTCTGCCGCAACATCGCCAGTCAGGCGTTGTGCCAGTGAGCTAAAGCTCCACTGATCTCCTTCAAAAACCTTAATGTACTGCATTTTACAATCCACATTACACATATCACGTAATACAACGATCAGTTTTTCAAAGGCATCCTGCATGTTTTCAGTTGCTTTTATTCGAGTGCATTCGACGATAATGCCTCCCGCTACCGCATTGCAAGACAGCTTCATGCTATCAGCATTTTCATCCACTTCGAGGGCTTTCAATAACTGCACCAGAAACCACATACGCTTTAACTTGGCGGTTGTATCAACACCATCATCTTTATAAAACTGATCAGAGAATTTCAGCCGTATGGTTCGTTCTTTACCTCCCTCTGCGTATTCAAGCAGCTCAATAAGGCACAGATGACTTCCAAGCTCCAGATTAACAATCAAGACATCATCCATAATGACCACAGTCCCTGAACAGTCAAACTTTTCAATTAATGCTTTCGAGGACGGCCTCAATAGCGGTACCTTTTCTCCCGGGTTGCGCTGAGTTGTGTAATCAAGGCAGGTAATTTTCTTGTCTTTTGATAGCTTGCCCTGACCGGAAAGCTGAGAGATCGGTGCCAGTGCATTTACAAAGCGCCAATGCAAAGCAAAAATCAGCTCATGAACACTCCGGACCTGCTCAGCCTCTTTAGGATTCAGTGCTTGCAGAGAAGATTGCAGTTGCTGACAGGCAGTCAGCCATTGATGAAATGTTATCTGCCTGTTTTTACCATTATCCAGAAGCAGGATGACAGACTCTAACCTGGATCGGATGGTCTGTTTCAGTGCCTCGAACCGGTTGCACAATGTCGGTATTTCATCCCGCAATGACTGAACCTCGTCATCATCTGTTTTACCCGCCAGCAACAAGAATGTATGGTAGCCATCCAGAAATGCTTCAGCCCCCTGAACCAGTCGATTTACCCTGACTCTGATCTCTGCCAGCAACTCTGCCCGTTGTGGCGACATGCTCAGTTTTATGGGATTTGCCAGACAGTCCAGTCCGCCACCAGAGGCAAAAAATGCCAACAAACGGGCATTTTGATCCGTGAGCCACTGAAAACCGCTGGTGACATTAAGGAATGTGCCTTCAGGGGGGGACAAATCATCCCGTGACGGGACGGCTCCGGGGAGCGGCACATCAGAAAATGCAGAGGACAGGCTTCCGTGACTGGCAAGCTCACCGCTAAGGTCACCGGCAACAACAAAGGCACCAGGCTCACCTTTGAAGCGGGCAAAGGCCAGCGTCGCCTGTTGGCCAACCTGAGCGGCCACAACCGCAAACTGTCCACCGGCCAGCATCAAGGTTTTTCCTTCCTGTTTCATAACGATCGCGACATGATCATTGAAGCCTCCTTCAGCAAAGACAAAACCCCCTGCCCGTTTCAGGAACTCTGGCTCAAGCATCCAGTCTGCAGCATGGTGGGCCACGACAATGGCACCCCCTGGCATAGAGTCTGCCGCTTGTTCTTCAGCCAGCCAGAGTGTTCCGGTGCAATGGCCTTCGCTGACACCCTCGCCAATGGCCAGGGTCTTTTTGGGTATAGGCATCGCAAAATCCATGCCGCCAGAAAGCCGGGTAACAGGGCGCACCTGCAACAGGAACAGGTTACCCAGATGATCGATGGCAAACTCCACATCCACCGGGCAGAGCAACAGCTTTTCCAGCTCTGTCACCATCGCCCTGAGGTCTGCAATCATGTCATCAGTGAGTTTTTGTTCAACCTCGTTTGATTGGGCATCAGCATCATCAATCCTTGTTTCCGAATAGCCGTTATTGTTTTTGCGCAGGATGTAATGACTCGAGATCGTCCCGGGAAAGTATTGATAGCTGTCGGCTCCTTCCTTGCGAAAAATATCAATACGGTGGGGCCTGTTACCGGACTGTCCTGCCACTACCCCCCTTGGCTGACCGTGTGTGAACTCAACCCTGAGGGTATCATCATCAAAGGATTGAAAGCTCGTGGCGACTCCGCCGTGCAGGCAGTTAATACACTCCTGGATAATCAGCGCCATGGGTTCCAATATGCCTTCGGAACAGACTTCAGGCCGGTAAGCTGAGGCCATAACCTTCAGGCAGGTTCGCAAAATATCCTCATCTCCCTGAACTTCCGAAAGGTATTTGCCCGCCTGGGCATCGCCGTAGTTATCTTCATTGATGCCGGAACTGCGGACAATAAGCGGCCCTGATGTTGATAGACCGTGATCCCTGATGTGTCGGGCCGCTTCTGAATCTTTAACCTGCTCATAAAAATCATCACTAACAATAAAGTTCGCCAGACCCGCCAGCCAGCTGTCTCTTCTGGTTTGCTCTGAAGGCAGCAAAGCATTGAGGCGTTCCCTGATGTTCGCCAGACTGATCTCCGCCTCCGGTTCATCGCCGATCCCGGGGAAACAGGGTTCCAGTCGTTGGCTATCCAGAGGGTGTTGTTCCAGCGCATTGGTGACCTGAGTTGTCACACACTGAAACGGTGGCACAGACAAAC
Organism: Endozoicomonas sp. 8E; assembly: GCF_032883915.1. Classification (NCBI taxonomy): domain Bacteria; kingdom Pseudomonadati; phylum Pseudomonadota; class Gammaproteobacteria; order Oceanospirillales; family Endozoicomonadaceae; genus Endozoicomonas; species Endozoicomonas sp. 8E. Next base: position 4,187,591 of record NZ_CP120717.1, read on the forward strand.
CGGCTGCTTTCATGCGCTGCAAAAACATTCCCTTACCCCCAAGTAGTGCCCGGTTGGCAGGAGAACAATGATCAGCCTGATCTTGAACAGGAGAACGGCATTTGCGCTTGGCTAGTGATGTTGCGTCGGGGTCGCCAATGGGTTCAAGATCACTGAAATATCTTTTGTGTGAACTATCAGCCTTAATATTCTGATTGGGGACACTGGCCAGGCTTTGAAAATCTGACCTGCCAATGTTTTCAGGTGGTAAAGGTAACATAAAGATATCCCTCTCACGTTAATATTCATCCATGAATCAACGACTGGATTACCTTTACTTTTGACAATACTATTTTTATAAAGTTCCCCCCGTCAGCTTCAGGCACGCAGTAGAAAAAAACAACAACAATTACTCAGCTCCTCACTCAAATATTGCAATTCCATGGGATATTCTGAAATGACGGGTAATACAAAGTCTTTATCATTCCAAACCCGTTGGCTGGCATATGCCAATCCATGTTTCAGCGGGGCATTCCTGACTTTTTCCTTATGGCCTCAGACGGTTGATCTGTTAGCGCACAAAACTTCAGTCCGTAACTTTAAGACAGCTTGATAACAAATATTGACTTCCCGAGCCATACACTTGCTTAATCAATCGGGTAGCGATTTTGGGTTTGAGAAGTAATAAATGATGTAAGAGCTCTCTGCGGGTGTCCTCACTCATCTCATCACTCATCAAGATTTCCTGCGCAGTTTGTTCAGATTCTTCCCGACTTACCAATGACAAAAGATAAATACATAACCGATGAGCATAATCAACAAACTGTTGATGGTGTTTGCTCAATAACTGGCGCCAAGCGGCAGTTTTGTGCCAACCACTATTACCCTGATAAGACATTAAGAAAAGGCCATGTTGAAAGGCGAATCTATCCGCTTCTGTCGCAACATCACGATCAAGGCGTTGTGCAAGCACGTTAAAGTCCCACTGGCCTCCTTCATAAATGGGTCTGCTCCGCAAACGAAAATCCAGATTATACATAGCGCGTAAGACAATGATCAGTTTTTCAAAGGCATACAGCATGGTTTGACGTAATTTTATTCGGGAGCATTCGACGATCATTTCACCCGCTACGGCGTTGCAACTCAGCTTCATGGGATCAGCATTTTCATCCAGTTTGATCTCTCTCAAAAATTGCGCCAGAAACCACATACGCCTGAACTTGCCGGAATTTTTAGCGTTATCAGCTCTGTAAAATTGGTCAGAAAATGTCAACCGCAGGGTTCGTCCTTTCCCCCCCTCTGCGTGTTCAAGCAGCTCGATGAGGCTCACATGACTGCCAAGCTGCAGGTTAACAATCACAGCTTCATCCATAGTGATAACAGTCCCCCGACACCTTAATGCTTCGATTAATGTTTTGCAGTACGGACTCGGTATTGCTGCCTTTTCATCCAGGTTACCCCGAGCCGCGCAATCAACGTAGTCAACGAAACCTTCCCTGGAAAGCCTGCCCTGGCCCGAAGCCAGACTGACCGGTGCCAATGCCTCCACAAAACGCTGATGCAGGGCAAAAATCAGCTCATGGACACTGCGTACCTGCTCAGCGCTCATGGGATTGAGCGCTTGAAGACTGGATTGCAGCTGATGACAGTCTGCCACCCACTGACGAAAGCTTACCGGGGATGCCTTCTCTTCTTCAGCGGCTTGCATGGGAAGAGTGATACGCTCTAACCCGGAATGAATGGTTTGTTTCAGCATCATGAACCGGTTGTTCAGTTGCGGTAATTCATGCCGCAATGACTCGACTCTGTCTGAACTTTTCTTAACAGGCAGTTGCAGGAATGCCCCGTACCCATCCAGCAGCGCTTGAGCCCCATAAACCAGCCGATTTACGCTGTCACAGGTCTCTGCCAGTCGCTTTGATCGTTGTGGCGACATGCTCAGTTTTACCGGGTTTGCCAGACAATCCAGCCCGCCGCCGGTGGCAAAAAATGCCAACAGGCGGGCATTTTGATCCGTGAGCCATTGAAATCCGCTGGCGACCTGACGGCATGCGTCTTTAGGGAGGGACAAATCATCCCGTGAAGGGATGGCTTTTGCCGGTGGCACATCAGAACCAGCAGAGGAAAGACTTCCATGACTCACCAGTTTCCCGGTCATGTCACCGGCAACAATAAAGGCACCGGGCTTACCGTTAAAGCGGGCACAGGCCAGCGTCGTCTTTTGTCCAACACGGGCGACCAGGGTCGCAAACTGGTCACCGGCCAGCATCAGGGTTTTTCGTTGCTGTTTCATGAGGATCGCTACATGATCATTGAATCCTCCTGTGGCAGTCACAAAGCCTCCTGCCCGCTTCAGGAACCCGGGCTCAAGCATCCAGTCTTGAGCATGTCGGGCCACAACAATGGCTCCCTCTGGCATGGAGCCTGCCGCTGATTCTTCAGCCAGCCAGAGTGGTCCGGTGCAATAGCCTTCGCTGACACCCTCGCCGATGGCCAGGGTCTCTTCGGGTATGGGCATGGCGAAATCCAGGCCCCCAGAGAGTCGGGTGACAGGACGCACCTGCAACAGGAACAGACGACCCTGATTGTTTATGGCAAACTCCACATCCACCGGGCAGAGCAACAGCTTTTCCAGCTCTGTAACCATCGCCCTGAGGTCTGCAATCATGTCATCAGTGAGTTTTTGTTCAACGTCGTTTGATTGGGCATCAGCATCATCAATCCTTGTTTCCGAATAGCCGTTATTGTTTTTGCGCAGGATGTAATGACTCGAGATCGTCCCGGGAAAGTATTGATAGCTGTCGGCTCCTTCCTTACGAAAAATATCAATACGGTGGGGTGTGTTACCGGACTGTCCTGCCACTACCCCCCTTGGCTGACCGTGTGTGAACTCAACCCTGAGGGTATCATCATCAAAGGATTGAAAGCTCATGGCGACTCCACCGTGCAGACAGTGAATACACTCCTGGATAATCAGCGCCATGGGTTGCGGTACGCCTTCGGAACAGACTTCAGGCCGGTAAGCTGAAGCCATAACCTTTAGACAGGTTCGCAAAATATCCTCATCTCCCTGAACTTCCGAAAGGTATTTGCCCGCCTGGGCATCGCCGAAGTTATCTTCATTGATGCCGGAACTGCGGACAATAAGCGGCCCTGATGTTGATAGTCCGTGATCCCTGATGTATCTGGCCGCCTCAGAATCTTTAACCTGGTCATAAAAGTCATCACTGGCAATAAAGTTCGCCAGACCCGCCAGCCAGCTATTTCTTCTGGTTTGCTCTGAAGGCAGCAAAGTATTGAGGCGTTTCCTGATGTTCGCCAGACTGGTCTCCGCTTCCGGTTCGTTGCCGATCCCGGGGAAATAGGGCTCCAGACGTTGGCTATCCAGAGGGTGTTGTTCCAGCGCATTGGTGACCTGAGTTGTCACACACTGAAACGGTGGCACAGACAAACCGGCTGCTTTCATGCGCTGCAAAAACATTCCCTTGCCACCAAGTAATTCCCGGTTGGCAGGAGAACAATGATCAGCCTGATCTTGAACAGGAGAACGGCATTTGCGCTTGGCTAGTGATGTTGCGTCGGGGTCGCCAATGGGTTCAAGATCACTGAAATATCTTATGTGTGAACTATCAGCCTTAATATTCTGATTGGGGACACTGGCCAGGCTTTGAAAATCTGACCTGCCAATGTTTTCAGGCGGTAAAGGTAACATAAAAGATATCCCTCTCACGTTAATATTCATCCATGAATCAACGACTGGATTAGCTTTACTTTTGACAATACTATTTTTATAAAGATCTGATTTATCAGCCAAAGTAAGCAGGTAACATCAAGATATCCCTCTATTCATCCTTGAGTTATTGGCCAGTGCAGCAACAGATTACTTTCTTTAGACAGCAGTGTTTTTAAAAAGTTCACTCTTCAGCCTATCCATTCCAGCATCAAGCGACAGTTTGCCTCGATACCTTGTCGAGACGATTGATGTCGGTGGCTGGAAAAAACTCCACCCAAACATGCCAAAACATGCCAGGCCGCAGGGCTTCGATCCGCATCAATCGGCCACGATCCGATCGGCCATTAAAGTCGATACGGGTGACAGACTGACCGCTGTCGTTGTACCAGGCCCCAAGACTTTCCAGTTTAGAATCGTACGCAATGACTACCGCTCGACCGCCAATCGTCACATTGATGACATTATCCTGCTCAAACACAAAGTCCTCGGTATAGGCCACCGCATCACCATTTAGTGCGATACCCCATATGTACGTCTTGTTAGGGAGCCGATCATCATAATGGGTCATATTATCGATAACAGGAGTGTTCTCACGCGCATGCCGACCAAGCAAGACAGCAAACAAGACGTCGATACCGGCATCCAGCAAACGCAGAAACGGATTAGACACCGGCTTGTTCAGAAACACATGCCCATTTGGATAGGCCTTTTCAAAGGCGCGAAAACTCATGCGAAACGTTGGCCAAAGCGGCATGCCCTGGCGCTCCCAGGGCGAATATTTGTCGGGCTGTCCATGACCGTTTGCAGCCAGGTCGCAAATGCGCTGGCCGTAGATATGCTGAATCGGCTCATGTGTTTCTTTGTCACGCAACACCAGGTTATTACCATGCTGTGCCAGTACGTCGAAATCGATAGGACGGCCATCAATTTCGGCCTTGAAGCCCAAACCCAGATTTGCCAATGCACAATAAGTCATGATCAAGTGCTTCTCGCCACCAAGACCTTTGGCACTGCTGGCCAGGTGCGGCCGACTCAAGTCGTAATCACTGTGTGCAGCTGCTTCGCCATTGTTTTCGATCACCAGCATACTGGTGGAGGGATTGATAAAGTTACGAGCCTTGTCGATGGAGTAATAGCTTGCAGTGCCTTGCTGATTGCGCAGGCCTATGTGAATCCAGACATAGGGAAAGCCATAAAACAATGCCACCAATACCGCTGCTGGCCAGAACGCCCAGCCGCTGCCGGTATCATACGCCAGGTGACACAGAGCCATCAGCAACGCCAGGCCGAGGCCGATCGCCATGAGGCGATGCTCCTGGCGAATCGTACGAAGCATGTTTTCTCGCTTAACCCTGATAAACGACTGACTGATATCGCCCAGATCCCGAAACAGAATCGCTCCAATACCCAACGAGCCCGCCAGACTCAGCCAGAAAACCCAATGCCATAACATAATCCGAACCTCACGCCGGGAGAGCAGGCATTGCCGCCAAAGAATTGGCCAAACGTATCGACAATACCTGATACTCTGCCTGTGCATTCTAGCGTATTTTCAAACAGCATTGGGTGTGTACCCTGTTTGTTGCTTCAACTCCGTTTTGTGCCATCAAGTAGTAGCGACTGCCCTTTGGAGTTCTTTGGGATCTTCTGAAATAACGAGCATAAATTAACAAATTCGACAATAATATTTTTATAAAGTTCGGTCGAATCGTCATTCAAAATAAGTGAACCCGACTGTTTGTAAAAAATTGACGGCTTACTCAGAACCCGTAGCTGACTCTGGCAATAAAACCATAGGCCCTGGAGCTGTCCATCCAGTCATAGTGATAACTGATGGCAAAGGCCAGGTTCCTGTGGCTCTCCATATTAATCACTGCATCAAACTGGTAACGGCTTTGTTCACGTTTGGCCCCGCTCATCAGGAAAGCATTGCCACCTTGGGCAAATTGCGCGGTCATGGTCACCGGGTCATCCTTGAAATCGTGGAAGGCCATCAGGCTGACTTCAGGTTTAACGGTCATACTGGCTGTGGTGATATCACTCGACAGTTTCAGACCCGCGCCCAGCTCCAGTATTTCATAAGTGTCGCTTTTGACTCTTGCAAACCGCAGGATATCTGACCAACCGTTAACGCCTGCCTCCCGGTAGTCGTCTGGCTTGATGCTGGCATAGTTGAAGGCCAGTTGAGGCAACCAGTGCCATTCTCCTGACTGACCCAATGGCATCTTATAGCCAGTCAGAAGACCAACATCCCACGAGTTGACGTCATGTCTGGCCTTGATCTCATTGCCGACAACGTTGCGTTTACCGTCATTATTACTCCAGCTGTAACCTATACGGCCATCGACCAACACAGAGCCCTGCCCAAAGCTCGAATAGACGCTGAAGGTATGCCCTTCGGTATCGATCCTGCTGCTTGAACCGTCGGTCCCGTTGACATCACCCTTTGAGTAGGTATAGGCGACACCTAACGTCATGCGCTCATTCAGATCAGAGTCAACACCCATTGTGAAGCCATGGGTTTTGGCTTGATAGCCGTTGTACCCGTCCTTTTTATCCTGCGCGGCATCCGTGTTGGCATACTGCATCCAGACATTACCGGAGGCAACCATATCACCCGCAGCAATACCGTCGCGAAGGCCTGTCTGTCGGGCGCCAACAGCAGTGCGGGCCTGTCTGATCGCAGCGGTGGCAGAACTTATGGAAGCACCGGACAGGTCCGGAGTCATCTGGTTGACAATTTTGGCGAATTCGGCAGGGTTGTTATTGATCCTCTTGATCTGACTCTGGATCCAGCTGTTCAATGGGTCACTGTCGTTTGATTGACGGGTAGTCAGTGCTATTTCAATCGCCTTCAAGGCTGAATCGTTAGCACCGCCGGATCTGGCAAGATCACCAACGAATGTCGCTACATGGTGGCTGACAAGGAACAGCTGTCTGGCCGTCAGGCGAAGGTAGTAAAGGGTGTGAGGAGTGAACGAAGTCGTTACCAGGGAGGGCATTGTTTTAATGTCGCAGTCGCTTGATTGCATCAAAAGATATTCGCCGCTGTCACCGATATCCGATTGATTATTCAGTAAAACATCGGCTTCAGGACCGACTTCAATTCTGGTGGCTTTGATGTAAGGTGCTTTCAGGTCACGCAACTCATCCAGAGTCACTACCAGTGTACCCTCTTGCTTATAAAGACCTGCCACTTCCAAAGCACTGTCACGTCTGGACGACGGAGCTGCAGAAGGTGCCTTCGCATATAAAGAACCGCCTTTGTTAATATGGACAGTTGTCGAAGCGGTTGAGGTATCAGATCCAGCCTCTGAAGCAAGTTGTAAATATTTGACGGGAGTGACAGACAATTTCAGGTTTGAGGTCAGGGTCAGTTTGCCTGAAATGCTCACTGTTCCCATAGTCTCAATCAGCTGACCACCGAATTGAGCTTCCGGACCGCTGAAGGTCAGGGTGTCCAGCCCGATAATGTTGCCCTCTACGATGCCGTTCTGAACATCCAGACTGTCTCCTTTACCCGGCAGGCTCAGGATGCCGCTAATGGTGCCACCCTCTTGAATAATGTTGATGGGTGGGCGTTTAGTGGAGACGGAGTCATCAAACTTGATCTCTCCTATTGTGCCACGGGTGTTTAATGGTAGCTTCTTGAAAGGTACCGCTGATTTGATGAATTTAAGAGGTAATTTTAAAGCAGCGCCAGCAGGGTCTATGGCTCTGGTCGTTATTAGTCTGGCTGTACCGTTTTCAGTCACCGTGATGCTTAATGGGTTCTGTATGGCAATGGTTTCCCATTGTTTGCCGGTGATCCAGACATTATCTATGCCGCTGACCGATTGAGTGATCTTGCCACCGTTGAGGAACAGATTATCGCCGTAGCCTGGTTGCCCTTTAATGTTTCCGGTGATGCCATTGACATGGTTCAGGGAGAGCTGCGGACGGGCGGAGTCTGGTCTTGAGAAGTCGATTTCATAGATTTTACCGCCTTCATTATTGATAGCAAAGGCTGACCGTTTGAGGAAAGACTTGGTAAAGTCTAATAGCAGACGAGCAGTTCCTTTTTTATCCTTCGTGTCATCGCTGATTCTGGCAACGACACCGCCTTTAACAAGGTTCACAGTGTCAAGATTTTCCATTCTCAAAAAGCCCCATTTATCTCCCTGCAGGATCAGGTTATCAAAGCCGCTCTGTTCCCTGAGAATGCCTGAAACCATTATAAGAGTGTCGTTCATTCCAGGGCGTGCTTTTACCAGGTCAGCATTACCACTGGATTGGACAAATTGCAGTGAAGGGCGCTGAGCGTCGCTGGAAAAGTCCAGACTTGCCAGAGTTCCATGGTTATCAACTTTAAAGAAAACGTCGTTGCTGCGGGTATCGTTAAATGCCAGAGCCAGGGATTTATGGTCATGGGTGGAACCGGTACTGATGCTGCTGACCTTGGCACCGGGGTTTATGATTATGGAATTGGGATTGTTGACTTGCCCTGACACCGACCAGGCATCGGCACTGTCCAGCAGGATGTTTCTGGCTCCCTGAAGCTGGCTGATCCGGACTTCACCTTTCAGCCATAGATCCGCCTGTTTATCGGCATGGCTGGTAATCATAACTGGATGGTTCTCATCACTGATGATGCACAGGGTCTCTTCTGGAACGGTTTTCGTATCTTTTTTGTCAAAAACACGGATCTGATGAATGGAGCTTTCAAGAGTCACTTGTCGTGTATCTGTGGCCCAGTTCAGAAAATCCCATTGTTTACCTGTTACCCTGATGGTATGGATGCTATCAACTGCTCCTTTCACTGAGCCAGTGTCCAGTACCAGTTCATCTTTTTTATCAGAGCGACCTTTGATTTCTTTAACTATTTCACCCCCTTTCTGAGAGAGCTTTAAAGAAGGGCGGTGAGCATCACCGGAAAAGTCCAGGCTCTCCAGTGTTCCATAGTTATCCACTTTAAAGTCGTCGGCATCATTACTGTCAAACACCAGAGCCAGAGATTGAGTCCCGGATTCGGAGTGGGTACTGATATTCCTGACCTGCGCACCCGGTTTTATGGTTATGGAACCAGGGTTGAGGACTTTCCCTGTCACCGACCAGTCTTTAGCGCTGTCCAGCCGGATACCCAGGGCTCCTTCAAGATCAGTGATCCGGGCCACACCTTGTAACCATAGATCTGTTTGTTTACCGGCATGACTGGTGATACTGACTGGATTGCTATGGGTGAGGATGCCCAGAGTCGCTGCTGGCAAGCCTTTTTTCCCTTCCTCGTCTGCCTGCTCTCTCTGGCCTGAAACACGGATCTGCTGAATAGGGCTGTGCAGATCCACGTTCTGAGTGCCGGTGGCCCAATTCAGAAAAGTCCATTCCCGACCTGTTACCCTGATGGTATGAATATCATTAACCGCTTCTGCCACCAAACCCTTGTCAAGTATCAGTTCATCATTTTTATCAGAACGACCCTTGATTTCTTTTACTTCACCCCCTATCAGAGAAAACTGCAGTGGAGGACGGTTAGCGTTACTGGAAAAGTCGAGGCTTCCCAGTGTTCCACTATTATCTACTTTAAAGACATTGTCGTCTGTGTAGGTGCCGTTAAATGACAGGTTTAAGGTTTTATCCGAGCTTCCCCTGTTTAAGTGGGTGGAGTGGGTATTGATACTGCTGACCTGTGCTTCAGGGCTTATGGTGATAGCATTGGGGTTGTAGACTGAGCCATTTACCGACCAGTCTTCAGCACTGTCAAGCAGGATATTTCTGACACCCTCAAGATGGCTGATTTTAGCTTTTCCCCGCAACCATAGATCCGCTTGTTGATCAGCATGACTGCTAATAATGACTGGACTGTCGCTGGTGATCAGGTTCAGGGTGGCGCCTGGCACGGCTTTATGTTGTTTCTTGTCGGAAACCCGGATCTGATGAATAGGACTTTCCAGGATCACTTGTCGTGTGCCGACGGCCCAGTTCAGAAACGTCCATGCTTTACCCGTCACATTGATGGTACGGATATTATTAACTTCGCCTGTTACTAAGCCAGTGTTCAGTATAAGTTGATCGTCCCGATCAGGATGACCTTCGATTGCTCCCATCTCAACCCCTTTCAGAGAGAGCTGTAGAGGAGGTCGTTTAGCGCCGTTCGAAAAGTCCAGTCTCTGCAGTGTTCCGCGGTTATCTACTTTAAAAAAGTTATCGTCAGTATGGGTGCCATTAAATGTCAGGGTTAACGTTTTATCGCCATGACTGGAGCGGGTATTGATGCTGCTGACCTTGGCATGGGGGGTAATGGTTATGGACTTGAGGTTGGGGACTGATCCTGTCACTGACCAAGCGTCAGCAGTGTCCAGCAGAATATTCCTGGCTCCCTGAAGATCGCTGATCTGAGCTTTACCTCGCAACCACAGATCCATTTGTTGATCAGCATGGCTGGTGATACTGATTGGACTTTTGCTGTTGACCAGGCCCAGAGTGCTGCCTGGCATGGTTCCCTGTTCTTTCTTGTCGGAAATACGGATCTGATGAACAGGGCTTTGCAGATCCACTTTCTGTGTGCCGGTGAGCCAGTTCAGAACAGTCCACTCCCCACCTGTTACCCTGACGGTATGGATATTATCAACCGTTCCTTTCACTGAACCCGTCTTCAATTCAAGTTCATCCTGTTTATCGGAACGACCTTTGATGACTGCGGTTTGACCTTGTTGCAGAAACCTCAGCCTGGGACGTTCAGCGTCACTCGAGAAGTCCAGACTCCCTAATTCCCCCTGATTATCCACTTTAATGAAGTCGTTTTTGGTATAGTTGCTGTTAAATGCCAGACTTAAAGCACCATGGTCACTGCCATGGCTGGAGTGGGTATTGATGCTGTTGATCTGCGCACCGTCGTTTATATTTATGGAATTGGGGTTGTACACTGACCCTGTCACTGACCAGGCATCAGCATTGTCACTTGTTACCGTGATGGTAGAGATATCATTAACCGCTGCTGTTACTGACCCCTTATTCAGTACAAATTTATCATTCAGGTCAGAACGGCCCTTGATGGTTCCTGTTTCCCCCCCTTCCAGAAACAACAATAGAGGTTTTCGGTCGTCTTTTGAAGATAGATCAATCGTCTTGATGATGCTCTCAGGCAAGCTATGAACAACCAGATCACCAGCAACCAAAGTTGATTGGCTGAACGACAGATAGAGTGATTTGGGTTTGTTCGAGGGAGGTTTAGTAGTTATCTCTTCAATCTGACCTCCGGAACCTGCTGTAATGGTGAGCAGGTCAGGCAAAGGTGCAACAGGCGAGACTGACCAGTTCCCGGAATGGTAAACAGCTATATGCCTTAGCTCCGGTAAATGATTAAGCTGAGCGCTACCGGACAGGCTCAGAGTCTCTATCTTGCCTCCCCCTTCAGTATTTATGTCCAGTTTGTTAATGCTGTCACTTGTAGTAGCAAACCTTAAAGTAGTTTCAGGGGGTTCGAACGAGGATGCTATTGTGTCGCTCACAAACAGGCGACTGATCTGACTGGATGTATCAAACCTGGTCGCCCCTGAAATCCAGCCATTCAGGTTCCAGTCTGTTCCGGAAATATTAATGGTGGAAAAGCCGGAAATATTGCCCTTTATGGATACTGTCGTATTTTTACCCGAGACTTCTTCAAGGGGAGGTGCAATATAAAGAGCGTTGTTTTTGCCACCAACACTCTCGATATTTCCTGTTACGTATCCTCCATACATATGCAGAGGGGATTGACCCGCCTGCTCCATTTTAATGGCAGGCGCCCCCTCAATGACGTATCCGGGTTTAATGCTATGGCCTCTTGGAAAATTACCAGAATACAGCAACCCGGTGCCAGTACCTCTGACGGTTCCCGCATTCACTAACTGACCATTGCCAGAGATTTTGATGCCAATGGCATTATCTTTGGTAAAAATATTACCACTGTTGTCTACTTTAGCTCGATGTGTGTCTGTGCTCATACCAACGCTACCGTCGCCAGCAACGTTGATATTGGCCCAGTTGGTAGCGGTGGAGGAGTATCCGTCCGGGGGAGGGTTACTGGCATCGATGGTTGCAGCCATACCATAATTGTTTTTGCCATTAACGTTGAGGGTGCCTCTATTGCGAACTTCTGCATTACCCTGTTCTACTCCGAAGTCGTGGACATTTTGATTTCTGGCTTTCATTCCATAGGATGGTTGGTCGCCTGAGGACTGGCCGGATACGTTAAGAGTGCCACTGTTTGTACCTAAACCGTTGATAATAAAGAAGCCACTTGCAGGACTGCCTAACACATCAATGGTTCCGTCTATCTCATTAGCAGCAGCTGCATCTTTGTTCACAGACTGAAAGGCCCTGGGTGCAGTTCGTCTCTCTACCCCTTGAACAGAGACTGTGCCCTGGTTGCTGATAGTATCCCCGTATTTGGTCAGGGCCATGATGACTTCCGCAGCGTTACCGTTCTTGTCTCGTGCGCTGCTGAGCACTCCCTTGTTGATGACTTTATTGTTCATACCTACAGCACTATCGATCATATGGACTTCGGTCTGCTGTTTATTGCCACTGGGTAATTCACTGGTGACAGAACCTTCGATGGTTAATGTTCCATTCACCATTTTTATGTAATTTATCTCGTCGGGTTTAGATGCATCAGCGGGACCTATGGTGACGGTACTATCTTTTGGGATGGATTCTGCCCACTCTACAACTTTGGTTTTATGGGGGGGCCATTCGTTGGGGTCAAAGCGGCTACCGCCACTATCATCTCCCAAAACCCACCCGGAAATCACAGAAGCAACGGCAAAAGCTAAAATAATCTTCGAGTAAAAAACATGAGGCCTGGGATGACTCATTGATACACCTTAAAAAGTCATTGGAATATTAGCAGGAGGCGTACTACGGGAAAAAAGCGGCAGACAGTTTAGGAAAAACCACCGCTGAAAATCTGATTTGGCGTTCAAAAGATGACCAGAGCTGAGCCATGCGCATTCTAGGTAAACAAAGGAATGTTTTGAAATACCCTTTAATTTTTAAAAAACAGGTTTTTAGCCCGAAAAACGACACAGTGTACGTATTCCGGGGCTGACTTTGATGCCTCATCCGCTGTTTAATAGCCGGCTTCAAGTCAGGATGAATCTGCCCCGCTACCATACCTTTGGGTTGACCGGGTGTGTACTCAACCCTGATGGTACCATCCTGAAAAGATCGAAAACTCATGGCGACCCCGCCGTATTTGCAATCAATGCACTGCTGGATGATCAGCGCCATGATTTGCGGTACGCCTTCGAGACAGACTTCAGGCCGGTACCTAAAACATCGTCTTCTTTCTGGACGACAGAGAGGTAAGTACTCAGCCATACGGAATCGAATATTTCTGGCTTATTGGGCAGAAATATTCGATTCCGTATGGCTGAGTACTTATCCCTTTCATTATGTTCATCTTAGAATCATCGGTTGATACGTTAATCAATTATTTACGTATGACATTGATATTTTTATAAAGTTCAACCGTCCTGCTGAAGTGGGTAAAAAACGCAGTCTGTTGGCCAATGCTGTCAGAACGGTCAGACCTTATTCGCAGGTTATTTCGAAGAATTCAAAAACTGCCGGATTTCTTTTGGTTGCTGCATTGACAAAGTCATAATCCATTTGAAGCCTTGAAGCAGCAAATTCGAAAGCAAGACAGTTCTGCTCAATTAAGCCCAGCATGTACTCTCGATCATTCAGTAAGGTTTCACTGGCATGATATAAGCTATGAACATCACCTGCGATTGCGATTTGTATAATTTTTTTATCGCCTCGTAATCTTTCACTGGCATGACGCAGGGCTTGCGGAAACGTCTCAACAGCGGCCATGACCACTGTTTCATCGTCCCGAAGTGTTGCGCTGGCAAATTCCAGCAGACGACCATTCTGAGAGACTGCGGTCATGACGACCTCTTTATCGTCAAGAAGTTCCGGGCTGGTATATTGCAACTGTCTGGCCTTCTGAGTAACTGCGGCCATAACCACCTCTTTATCATTTTTCAGTTCTGTACTCACATATTCCAGGTCACCTGGATAAACTCTAATGGTGGGTAACACCACCTCTTTATCACTTCGAACCCGTTGGCTGGCATATTTCAGCCCATGCATGAGTAAGACATTCCTGACCTTTTCTTTATCTTCCGGAACTGGCTGACCCGGAGGAATATCAAACTCCAGTCTGACATTAAGGGATGGTTTGATAACATAGTATTGACCTTCCAGATGGGGATACACATAGGCAAACAATGGCATAGCATGTTCCGGATGTATCAATAAAAGATGCTGTAAAAGTTCCCTGCGGCTGTCGTCATCGATCTCATCACTCATTAACACTTTCCGAAGATTGCTCTCTGATTCACCTAAACGTCGACAATGATCAATAAACTGTCGTTGTTGGTGGTTGTTCAATAACTGGTCGCAGGGAATAAGGCATTTGTAAAAATCGTATAATTTCCAATCATAAAACATTGAGAAAAGACATTGATGAAAAGCGAATCTATCGGCTTCTGTCGTAATATCACGATTAAGGCGTTGTGCCAGCAGGTTAAAGTCCCACTGATCTCCTTCAAAGATGGGCAGGTCCGACAATTGAAGATCCAGATTATAGGTACTGTTTAATACAGTGATCAGTTTTTCAAAGGCACCCTGCAGGACTGGACGTGATTTTATTCGGGAGCATTCGACGATCATTTCACCTGCTACTTCGTTGCAGCTCAGCTTCATACTCTCCGTATTTTCTCCCAGTTCGATCGCTCTCAATAACTGCACCAGAAACCACATGCGCTTTAACTTGCCGGGATTATAGAGACCTGATGCACGATGCTTACGAAATTTGTCTGAAAATTTCAGTCGCAAGGTTCGTCCTTTACCCCCCTCTGCCTGTTCAAGCAGCTCGACAAGGCCTAGATGACTTCCTAATTTCAGGTTAACAATCAAGGCATTATTCATACTGATGACAGTCGCTTTTTTCGCTGATTTTTCGATGGACTCCTTGGCGAACGGAGTCAACAGCGATGCCTTTTCACCCGACTTACCCGGAGTGGTGCAATCAACATAGGTGGCATGCCCTATTCTGGATAGCCTGCCCTGACCCGACCCCAAAGTGACCGGTGCCAGAGCCTCTACGAAACGCTGATGCAGAGCAAAAATCAGTTCATGGACACTAAGCACCTGCTCGGCCTTCCCGAAGTTGAGTGCTTGAAGACAGGATTGCAGCTGATGGCAGTCTGCCACCCACTGACGAAACATTACCGGGGAAAGCTGACCGTCTTCAGCAGCTTGCATTCGCATAATGATATTCTCTAAGTCGGATCGGATGGTCTGTTTCAGCGTCTCAAAGCGTTTGTTCAGTTGCGGTAATTCATCTCGCAATGTCTCAATCAGGGGTGAACTGCTGTTGCCCGCCAGCTGCAGAAATGCCTGGTACACCTGTAACAGCTTTTCAGCCCCATAAATCAGTCGTTTTATGTTCTCTCTGGTCTCAGCCAGTAGCTCTGATCGTTGCCGCGACATGCTCAGTTTTATCGGGTTGGCCAGGCAATCCAGTCCGCCACCGGAGGCAAAAAATGCCAACAGGCGGGCGTTTTGATCCGTCAGCCACTGAAAACCGCTGGCGACCTGGCGAAGTGTGTCTTCAGAGGGAGACAAATCATCCCGCGTCGGGACAGCATTTCCCGGGGGCATATCTGAGAAGGCAGAGGATAAACTTCTGTGGCTGGCCAGTTTTCCGGTAAGGTCACCGGCAACAACAAAGGCTCCGGGCTGACTGTTAAAGCGGGCGCAGGCCAGTGTCGTCTGTTGGCCATTCTGAGCGGCCAATGCCGGAAACTGATCATCGGCCCGCATTAAGGTTATTTTTTCCTGCCTCATAAGGATCGCTACATGATCATTGAATCCTGCTTTGGCAAAGACAAAGCCCCTCACTCGCTTCAGGAACTCAGGCTCAAGCATCCAATCTTCAGCATGATCGGCCACCACAATGGCTCCTTCTGGCATAGAGTCTGCCGCTTGTTCTTCCGCCAGCCAGAGTGTTCCGGTGCAATAGCCTTCGCTGATGCCCTGACCACCGGTCAGGGTCTCTTCTGGTATAGGCATGGCAAAATCCATGCCGCCAGAGAGTCGGGTAACAGGGCGTACCTGTAACAGAAACAGGCGACCCTGGCGATCAATGGCAAACTCCACATCCACGGGGCAGAGCAACAGGTCTTCCAGCTTTATCACCGCCTCCATGAGTTCTGAAACCGTTTCATCAGTGAGTTGCAGTCCACCGTCGCCTGATTGAGCATCAACATTAGCAATTCTTGTTTCCGAATAGCCGTTATTATTCTTGTGCAAGACAAAGTGACTTGAGAGGGTTCCGGGAAAGTATTGATAACTGTGAGCTTCTTCTTTGTGATCCTTGCGATAAATATCGATGCGGTGGGGCGTGTTACCGGACTGCCCTGCCACTACGCCTCTGGGTTGACCTGTTGTAAACTCTGCCCTGACAGCATTATCCTGAAAAGATTGAAAACTCATGGCGACCCCACCATATCGGCAGTCAATGCACTCCTGGATGATCAGCGCCATGGGTGGGGGTATGACTTCGGGACAGACTTCAGGCCGATAACCTGAGGCCATGACCTTGAGGCAGGTACGCAAAATATCCTCTTCTGCCTGCACTATCGACAGGTATTTACCCGCCTGGGAATCGCCGTAGTTATCTTCGTTGATGCCGGAACTGCGGACAATAACCGGCTGCGATCTGGAGAGTCGGTCCAGCCGACGGAGCAGACCTCTGATCTCCCGGGCCGCTTCAGAATCTTTAACCTGTTCGTAAAAGTCCTCACTGGCCACAAATTGCGCCAGACCCGGCAGCCACTTATCCCTTTTGCTTTGCTCTGAAGGTGGCAAGGCATTGAGGTGTTCACGGATGTTCTTCAGGCTGGTCTCTGCCTTCAGTTCACGGTCAATCCCGGGCAGATAGCGGTCAAGTCTATCCAGAGGGTGTTGTTCAAGAGCATTCATGAGTTGAGCAGTAACACACTCGAACGGTGGCACAGACAGACCGGCTTTCTTCATGCGCTGCAAAAACATTCCCTTGCCCCCAAACTGTTCCCGGTTGGAGGGGGAACAGTCAGCAGCCTGATCTGAATCAGCTGGACGGCAGGTGCGCCTGGCGAGCGACTCTGGGTCAGAAACGCCACCGGAATGAGAATTACCGAAATACCTTTTAGGAGAATCATCAGTCCCGATGGATGGACTGCCAGCCCGGATATTATGATTTGGAATCGTTGTCAGGCTTTTAGAATCTGACGTCTCAGCAGTAGCAGGTAACATCAAGACATCCCTCTCGTGTTAAAAACTTCCATGATTTAATCGCTAAAGTTCAATAGATTATTTTCATTTTGACAATGATGTTGTTATAAAGTTCAACCGACAGCCTGAAGCTGACGATAGAAAAAAGTAATGAGCTGGTAACACGGTATGCGTTGCCAGGAAAATCAGACCTTAAGTACTCAACCATACGAAATCATATTTTCTGGCTTATTGTTCAGGCACTCGCGGCAACTGCTCCTGCGTTGCTCTAGCTCCTGCATCCATGCAGTCGTGCTGCGTTGCAACTCTGGTCACATAGCTTGCTATGTTCCCGTCGTTGCGCCTTGCAGAGCACCTGCCCAATAAGTCAGAAATATTCGATTCCGTATGGTTGGCAACAGGAACAGGCGACCCTGACGATCAATGGCAAACTCCACATCCACGGGGCAGAACAACAGTTTTTCCAGCTTTTTCACCACCTTCCTGAGTTTTGAAACCATCTTATCACTGAGTCGCTGCCTGCCGTCGTTTGATTGGACATCGGCACCATCCATTCTTTTTTCCGAATAACCGTTATTGTTCCTGTGCAGGATAAATTGGCTTGAGATCGTTCCGGGAAAGTATTGATAACTGTCAGCTCCTTTTCGACCCTTGCGGGAAATTTCAATGCGGTGAGGCGTGTTACCAGACTGACCTGCCACTGCACCTCTGGGTTGACCGGGTGTAAACTCAACCCTGATGGTATCATCAGCAAAGGATTTAAAGCTCATGGCGACTCCGCCGTATTGGCAATCAATACACTGCTGGATGATCAGTGCCATGGGTTGTGGTATGACTTCTGAACAGACTTCAGGCCGGTAAGCTGAGGCCATAACCTTAAGACAGGTTCGCAAAACATCCTCATCGCCCTGAACTACCGAAAGGTATTTGCCCGCCTGGGCATCGCCGTAGTTATCTTCATTAATGCCGGAACTCCGGACAATAAGCGGCCCTGATGTTGATAGTCCGTGATCCCTGATGTGTCGGGCCGCTTCTGAATCTTTAACCTGCGCATAAAAGTCATCACTGGCAATAAATTTCGCCATACCCGCCAGCCAGCACTCTCTTCTGATTTGCTCTGAAGGTAACAACAAATTGAGGCGTTCCCTGATGTTCGCCAGACTGATCTCCGGTGCATTGCCGATCCCGGGGAAATAGGGCTCCAGACCCTGGCTGTCCAGAGGGTGATATTCCAGCGCATTCGTGACCTGAGTTGTCACACACTGAAAGGGTGGCACAGGCATACCGGCTGCTTTCATGCGCTGCAAAAACATCCCCTTGCCGCCAACTTGTTCCCGGTTGCAAGGAAAACAGTCAGCAGCCTGATGGGAAGCAGGTGAGCAGCAGATGCGCATTGCGAGCAACGTTGGCTTGTTCGCTGGCAGATAATTAATCACTTTCTTTGACAAGGATGTTTTTATAAAGTTCACCCTTCAGACTGAATCAAACGATGGGAAAAACAGCAATAACCGGGCAACAGGGTTTCCAGCAGTCAATGTTCCCGGAGTCGAACAGAATTTATTGGCAGATTACCCGACGTATTTACGAACTTCGGGGTTTCTGGAGATTGCTAAATTGATAAAGTGGGTATCATTTTGAAGGCTGTTAGTAATATTTGAGAAAGCAAATGAATCGATTGCAATCAAGTCCAGCAAAAACTCGCGATCATTTAATATCTGTTCACCGGCCCCTCTTAAATAATACATACTTTTAGCAACGGCTATTCGAACAATATCTTTATCGCTTCGCAATCTTTCACTTGCATACTGCAGGGCTCCGGCATACTGTTTGACAGCAGCCATTACCACTTCCTCATTATCCTTAACTTTCTGGCTGGCATGTTGTAGCTGAGAACCATTCTGAGTGACTGATGCCATGACGATATCGCTATCATTCCTCAGCTCTTTACTGACATATTCCAGTTGTTCAGGATGTTTTAAAATGGCAGGCAACACAAGGTCTTTATCATTGAGAACCGCCTGGCTGGCATATTTCAACCCATGCTTGAGCAGGGCATTTTTGAGCTTTTCTTTGTGATCCCCAGATGGCTGACCTGGCGGAACATAAAACTTCAGACGCGCACCGCAGGATGGTTTGATAACATAATGCTGACCTTTCAAGTGAGGATAGATAATCTCAAAAATTGGCATAGCGATTTTAGCATTTGTCAATAAAAAATGCTGTAAGAGTTCAGTGCGAGTGCCCTCACCGATCTCATCACTCATTAACATTTCCCGAAAATGGTCCGTCGATTTTCTCATGCACGTTTCTAAGCGTTGAACAATATGAATAAACTGCTGGTGTTGTTTACTTAATAGATGGTAAAAATGCGGAACTTTATGTAAATAAGTTTTAGCGATTGAGAAAAGGCAGTCTTCAAAGGCAAATCGATCGGCTTCTGTTACAACATTGCTATCAAGGCGCTGTGCAAGTGTGTTAAAGCACCAGTGATCTTCTTCAAAAATGGCTTTGTCCAGAAAAACATCTAATTGATCAGTTTCACCTAGCACCGTTAGCAATTTTTCAAAGGCATGCTGCATGTTTTTAGTTGATGTCATTTGGTGGCATTCAACGATAATTTTTCCCGCTGCGGCATTGCAACTGAGCTTCATGCTATCAGAATCTTTATCCAGTTCGACCACTTTCAGTAACTTGGCCAGAAACCACATACGCTTTAACTTGCCCGGTTGATCACTGCCATCAGGTTTCTGAAATCGGTCAGAAAATGTCATCCGCAAGGTTCGTCCTTTACCCCCCTCTGCGTGTTCAAGTAGTTCGATAACACTCGTATGTTGACAAAGCCCCAGGTTAACAACCAAAGCATCGTCCACACTGACAACAGTCCCTGAAAGCCATAATTTATTCAACATTGCTTTGCCGGCCGAGCTCAATAGCGGTGTCGCCTGACTGCGGGTCGTGCAATCAACATAGGTGATGTCATTTCTCTCAGATATCCTGCCCTGACGCGAATCCCGAGTAACCGGCTCCAATGCGTCTACGAAACGCTGATGCAGGGCAAAAATCAGCTCATGGACACTACGGATCTGTTTAGCCTCATCAAGGTTGAATGCCTGAAGACAGTATTGCAGCTGATGGCAGTCTGCCACCCACTGACGAAACACTCCCGGGGATACCTGCCCTTTTTCAGCGGCTTGTTCAGCGGCTTGCAGTGGAAGAACGACACTCTTTAGCGCTGATTGGATGGTCTGTTTCAGCATCTCGAACCGGTTGTCCAGTTGCGATAATTCTTTCCGCCTTGACTTGACCTCGGATGAAGGCCATTTACCCGCCAACTGCAAGAAGGCCCGATACCCATCCAGCATTGCTTCAGCCCCATTAACCAGCCGATTTACACTGTCCTCAGTCTTTGAGAGCAGCTCTGATCGTTGTGGCGACATGCTCAGTTTTACCGGGTTTGACAGATAATCCAGTCCACCGCCAGAGGCAAAAAATGCCAACAGCCGGGCATTTTGATCCGTGAGCCATTGAAAACCGCTGGCGACCTGATGGAATGTGCCTTCAGGCGGGGACAGATCCTCCCGGGACGGGACAACTTTTGCAAACAGCTCATCAGAAACAGCAGAGACCAGGCTTTTGTGACTGGCCAGTTTTTCGGCAATGTCACCGGCAACAATAAAGGCTCCGGGCTCACCGTTAAAGCGGGCGCAGGCCAGTGTCGCCTGTTGTCCATAGTGAGCGGCCAAGGCCAAATATTGGCCACCAGCCCGCATCAGGGTTATTTTTCTCTGCCTCATGAGTATCGCGACATGATCATTGCATCCTGCTTCGGCCAGGACAAAACCCCCTGCCCGCTTCAGGAAGTCAGGCCCAAGCATCCAGTCTTCAGCGTGGTGGGCCACGACAATGGCGCCCTCTGGCATAGATTCTGCGTGTTGTTTATTGGCCTGCCAGAGTGGTCCGGTACAGAAGCCTTCGCTGATACCCTCGCCAATGGCCAGGGTCTCTTCGGGTATGGACATGGCAAAAACCATATCGCCAGAAAGTCGGGTAACAGGGCGCACCTGCAAGATGAACAGACGACCCCAATGATCGATGGCGAACTCAACATCCACGGGGCAGAACAAGAGGTTTTCCAGCTCTGTCACGATATTTCTGAGTTCTGAAATCATCTTATCAGTGAGTCGCTGCCCGCCGTCGTTTGATTGGACATGAGCGCCAGCAATTCTTTTTTCCGAATAACCGTTATTGTTCTTGTGCAGAATAAATTGGCTTGAGATCGTCCCGGGAAAGTATTGATAACTGTCAGCTCCTTCTCGACCCTCGCGAGATATATCAATGCGGTGAGGCGTATTACCAGACTGCCCTGCCACTACCCCTCTGGGTTGACCGGATGTGTACTCAACCATGATGGTATCCTTCTGAAAGGATTGAAAGCTCATGGCGACCCCGCCATACAGGCAGTCAATACACTGCTGGATGATCAGCGCCATGGGTTGCGGTATTCCTTCGGGACAGACTTCAGGCCGGTAGGCTGAGGCCATGACCTTAAGGCAGGTGCTTAAAACATCGTCTTGTTCCTGAACGACAGAGAGGTATTTGCCTGCCTGGGCATCGCCGTAGTTATCTTCATTAATGCCAGAGCTGCGAACAATCACGGGCTGTGACAGGGAGACTCCGTTCAACTCTTGGCGCAGATCCCTGATGTGTTGCGCCGCTTCAGAACCTTTAACCTGTTCGTAATAGTCATCACTGGCAATAAATTCTGCCAGACCCGCCAGCCAGTTATTCTTTTTGGCTTGCTCTGAAGCGGACAAGGTATTGAGATATTCCCGGATGTTCGTCAGGCTGGTCTCTGCGCCCCATCCATGGGCGATCCCGGGGAGATAGCGGGCTAAACGATGGGGGTCCAGAGGCTGTTGTGCAAGCGCATTCATAACTTGAGCAGTGACACATTTGAAGGGTGGAACAGACAGACCGGCTTTTATCATGCGCAGCAAAAACATGCCTTTGCCCCCAAATTGCTCCCTGTTGGCGCTAAAACAGTCAGCAGCCTGATCTGAAACAGGTGAACGGCAGGTGCGCTTGGTTAGCTGCCTTGGGTCGGGAACGCCATCGGGATCAATTTCCGTGAAGTACCTTTTAGGTGATTCATTGACCTCAGTATCCTGATTGGGATCAGTTGCCACGTTTTGATGATTTGAAATATCAACAGTAGCAGTAGCAGTAGCAGTAGCAGTGGCAGTAACATTTAACATCAAGATATCCCTCTTATGATATTTTCATCCATGATCCAAGCACAAACGCATAAAGTGATTACCTAACATTTGACAATAATGCTTTGATAAAGTTCACCCGTCTGTCTGAAGCAGATAATAGAAAAGATGATAAGCTGTTGAAGGCAAGGTTTTCAGAATAGATCTGAACCTATTCCCGGAATCTGACGTATTTACCAAGTTCGGGATTTCTCAGGTTTGCTTCATTGACAAAATCTTTATCAGTTTTAAGCTCTGGAGCTGCATATTGGAAAACCTGATGATTCTTTGCAATTAAGTCCAGCATGTACTCGCGATCACTCAATAAGGTCTCACTGCCATATTTTAAGATATTAACATTGACAGCCACTAAGCTTTCAATAGTGCTTTTATCGCTTCGGATTGTATTACTGGCATACCAAAAAACTTTGGAATACACAGTGGCAGCCGCCATGACAACA
Source organism: Endozoicomonas sp. 8E (assembly GCF_032883915.1). NCBI lineage: Bacteria > Pseudomonadati > Pseudomonadota > Gammaproteobacteria > Oceanospirillales > Endozoicomonadaceae > Endozoicomonas > Endozoicomonas sp. 8E. Next base: position 4,210,321 of record NZ_CP120717.1, read on the forward strand.
TCTCTATCATTCCTCAGCTCTGAACTCAAAAATTGCAGCTCTTCGGGATGTCGTGAAATAGCGGGTAATACAAAGTCTTTATCATTTCGAACCCGTTGGCTGGCATATTGCAGTCCGTGCTTAAGCAAGGCACTGCTGACCTTTTCTTTATGATCCCCAAGCAATTGGCCCGGTGGCACATAAAACTCCAATCTGTAACTGTAAGATGGATTGATAACGAAACATTGATCTCCCAGGTCATACAATCGCTCAATCAATCGGGTAGCGATTCTGGGATTTAATAATAGAAAATGATGTAAGAGCTCCATGCGAGCGTCCTCACTGATCATCATTAACCTTTCCGCCAGAGTGTCCCATGGATTTTCCCTGATAAACTTTGACCTCCGACACAACCCTAACCGCCGGGCATGATGAGCAAACTGTTGGTGGTGTTTACTTAAAAGCTGGCAGCACGCGGCAGTAACGGACCAAATGCTCCCAGCCCGATAAGCCATCACAAAAAGGCAATGTTGGAAGGCGAATCTATCCGCTTCTGTCACAACATCACGATCAAGACGCTGTGCAAGCAGGTTAAAGTCCCACTGACCTCCTTCAAAAATGGGTCTGGAATTCAAATCAAGATCCAGATCAAACATAGCACGTAACACAATGATCAGTTTTGCAAAGGCATGCTGCATGGTTTTACGTAATTTCATTCGGGGGCATTCGACGATCATTTCACCCGCTACGGCGTTGCAACTCAGCTTCATGCTATCGGCATCTTTATCCAGTTCAATCTCTCTCAATAATTGCGCCAGAAACCACATACGCCTGAACTTGCCGGGTTTATCATAGTCATAGGTTGCATCAAATTTGTCTGAGAATGTCAGCCGCAAGGTTCGTCCTTTACCCCCATCTGCCTGTTCCAGTAGCTCGATAAGTCCCACATGACTTCCCAGCTCCAGGTTAACAATCACGGCTTCATCCATACTGATGACGGTCCCGGAAAGCTCCAGCTCTTCCATAGAGGCTTTGTCGGAAATTCTCAATAGCGGTGCCTCTTCACCCGGTGTCGTACAATCGACATAGGTGATGTTATTTTCCCCGGATATCCTGCCCTGACCCGAAGCCAGAGTGACCGGTGCCAATGCTTTTACAAAGCACTGGTGCAGGACAAAAATCAGTTCATGGACACTCCGCACCTGCTCAGCCTCTTGTGGATTGAGCGCTTGAAGACAGGATTTTAGCTGATGGCAGTCTGCTACCCACGAACGAAACATTCCCGTGGATAACTGCCCGTCTTCAGCGATTTGCATTGGCTTAATGATTCTCTCCAAGCCGGATCGGATGATCTGTTTCAGCGCCTCGAACCGGTTAAACAGTTGCTGCAATTCTTCCAGCAATCGCCCGACCTTAGGTGAACCTCTATGACCCGCCAGCCGCAAGAATGCCTGGTAGCCATCCAGCAGTGCTTCAGCGCCATGAATCAGCCGATTTACGTTATCTCTGGTCTCAACAAGTCGCTTTGTTCGTTGCGGTGACATACTCAATTTTATCGGGTTTACCAGAGAATCCAGTCCACTGCCGGGGGCAAAAAGTGCCAGCAGGCGGGCATTTTGATCCGTGAGCCATTGAAAACCACTGCCAACCTGATGGAATGTGCCTTCAGATGGAGACAAATCATCCCGGGACGGCAAGGCTCTTGTTGACGGTGCACCAGAGAATACAGAGAACAGGCTTCTGTGACTGGCCAGTTCTTTGCTAAGGTCACCGGCAACAATAAAGGCTCTGGGCTTGCTTTTGAAGCGGCCACAGGCCAGCGTCGCCTGCTGGCCAACCTCAGCAGCCAGAGTGTCAAACTGCCCGTCGGCCAGCATTAAGGGCTTTTTTTCCTGTCTCATGAGTATCGCCACATGATCATTGAATCCTCCTTCTGCAATGACAAAACCTCCTGCCCGCATCAGGAACCCGGGCTCAAGCATCCAGTCTTCGGTGTGTTGCGCCACAACAATGGCTTCATCTGGCATAGCGCCTGCCTCTTGTTTTTTGGCCAGCCAGAGTGGTCCGGTGCAATAGCCTTCGCTGATACCCTCGCCAATGGCCAGTGGCTCCTCGGGTATGGGCATGGCAAAATCCATGCCGCCAGAGAGTTGCGTGATGGGGCGTACCTGCAACAGGAACAGACGACCATAATTGTTTATGGCAAACTCCACATCCACCGGGCAGAGCAACAGGTTTTCCAGCTCTGTAACCGCCTTCCTGAGATCTGAAACCGTTTCATCAGTGAGTTTCTGTCCACCGTCGTCTGATTGAGCAGCAACATGATCAATTCTTGTTTCCGAATAGCCGTTATTGTTCTTTTGCAGAATAAAGCGACTTGTGATCGTACCGGGAAAGTATTGAGAGCCTGCAGTTCCTTCTTTGCAATCCTCACGATAAATATCAATGCGATGGGGCGTGTTACCGGACTGCCCTGCCACTACGCCTCTGGGTTGACCGGGCGTGTACTCAACCCTGACGGTATCATCCTGAAAGGATTGAAAGCTCATGGCGACGCCGCCGTATTGGCAATCAACGCAGTGTTGGATAATCAACGCCATAGGTTGCGGTATGCCTTCGGGACAGACTTCAGACCGGTAGCCTGAGGCCATGACCTTAAGACAGGTTCGCAAAATATCCTCTTCTCCCTGAACTAAAGAGAGGTATTTGCCCGCCTGGGCATCGCCGTAGTTATCTTCATCGATGCCGGAACTGCGGACGATCACGGGCTGTGATGTGTTGAGTTTGTCCAGCTGACAACGCAGATCCCTGATTTGTCGGGCCGCTTCAGAATCTTTAACCTGTTGGTAATAGTCATCACTGACAATAAATTGCGCCAGACCCGCCAGCCAGCTATCCCTTTTGGTTTGCTCTGAAGGCGGCAGGGAATTGAGGTATTCCCGGAGGTTCTTCAGGTTGGTCTGTGCTTCCGATTCATGGTCAATCCGGGGGAGATAGGCAGGGGGATCCAGAGGGTGTTGCTCAAGCACACTCATGATTTGAGCAGTAACACATTCGAAGGGCGGAACAGACAGACCGGCTTGCTTCATGCGCCGTAAAAACATTCCCTTACCGCCAAGTTGTTCCCTGCTGAAAGAAAAAGAGTCAGCAGCCTGATCTGAAGCAGGTGAACGGCAGCTGCGCGTGCCCAGCAACTTTGGATCGGGAACACCACCGGGATCAGGATCACTGAAATAGCTTATAGTTGATTTATCAGCATTAGTAATCTGATTGGGGTCAGTTGTCAGACTTTGAGGATCTGATATTTCAAAAGTCTTATCAGGTAACATGATTTAATCGCTAACGTGAAAAGCAAATATTTACCTTCGACAACGATGTTTTTATAAAGTTCGCCAATCAGCCTGAAACACGCAAATTGATCAGGCGATAAAATAATACCAATGGTGCTTTCTAGTGCAACCAAGCCTTGATATGCATACAACCCCCTCGTTCCCATGCTTTGCGTGGGAATGCATACCTCACCTAACAAACTGGTACGTCACTTCAATGAGTTTGATATGAACAATCTACGTTCATCCTGAGCGGAGTCGAAGGATGTGGACTCAGAACCAATAATGAAGACCGTGCCAACCACCCTTCGACTCCGCTCAGGGTGAACGGAGTTTGGGTGCCATTGATAGAGGGAACCCGTCAATTACACTGAAATCGTGTACTAGTTTGTTGGGTGAAATCGGGATAGGGCGTAGCCTCACAGCTACGCTCACCGGGTAGAAGGAGCTACCAATTGTAGCTCCAACCCCCTCAGATCCCGGCGTGCGGATTTCCCGCACCGGGCTCTTCGATATTTGACTCACAGCACAGCCATGGATTTCATTGCCATAAAAGGCAGCATTATCCTCGGTTTCTGTAGCGGCAGAAGCTGCTTGAGGTTATGGTACTTTTCCCATGGAATCTTGCCTTTCCGGCATCGGCTACACAGCATCTTGTACCAGTAGCGGTCAACAAACCGGTAAAGCTTCTCCATACTTCGGAAGTTTCCTCCCAGACCGTAATACGCATAATGCCCTCTCAACCGTCGATTGATCGCTGTCACTTGTTCGTGCAGCGGATCATGGCGTATTCGTCTCAGCAGTTCCTTCAGTTTGGCTATGCTGCGTCTTAGGCGGGATTTTTCCGTTCTCCTTCCCACCATGAAGTTTCCTTTCAGATTCCTTGTGCAGTAGTGCGTAAAGCCAAGGAAGTAAACCGTTTCCGATCGTCTTCCCCACGACTGGCAAAACGTCCGAACCTGACTAACCGGGTTTTATCCGGCTCCAGTTTCAACGCAAATTTCTCCAGTCGCTGTGGCAGCACATTCATGAACCGCTCCGCATCACTGCGATACTGAAAACACACCACAAAGTCATCAATGTACCTGATCAGCCATGCCTCGCCTTTTAGCCGGGGCTTGACCTTGCACTCGAACCAGAGGTCAAGCACATAATGCAGGTACAGGTTGCTCAGAACTACGCTGATCGGCCCACCCTGAGGCGTACCTTCTTCACACTCTTGCAACTCCCCGGCCTCCATCACCCCGGCTTTCAACCAGCGCCGTATAAGGTTCAGGATTCTGGGATCACCGACCCGGTGTTCCACAAAACGAAGCAGCCATCCATGGTCAAGACTCCCAAAGAAGTTCTTCAAGTCCGCTTCCAGCACCCAGCTGACCTTTCGGCCTGAAACCACCTCGTTAAAAGTGGACAGGGCATGGTGCGCTCCCAGTCGTGGCCTGCCACCCATGGAACAGGGCAAAAAGTCCTGCTCATAAATAGCATTCAGCACATCAGCAACACTTCGCTGCAAAGCCCGGTCATTGATGCAGGGAACACCCAGAGGGCGCTTTTCCTTTTTCCCCGGCTTGGGTATCCATGCCCTTTTGACCGGCGGTGCCTTGTAGCCTTGCCGATGGATAGACGTCAGTGTCTGTTGCAACCACCGCTTAAAGTCTTTCTTTGTCTCTTCGACAGTCAGCCCATCGACTCCGGGCGATGTGTTGTGTGGAATCTTGTTCAGATTCATACACAGGCTCGCCGGGGTAATATGATGTGCCAGACTTGTGAAGCGAAGTTTCGGATAACTCCGGGCTTTCGCTGCTACCCTCTCCAGTCCCGTTGCCATGGCTGGTTTACCTTCTCACTGCGTAAAAGACCGTAACTCCCTCAGATGTGGAGCCCATGTTTCCCTGGAAAGGCTCAAATACCGCCAGCCGCTTCCCCATGTGACGGGCTCTCCCCGCCTCGGAGTACTATCAGCTGGTCTGACTTCCTGAACGTCATCAAGTCGTTCTTGCTTTACAGGCTCGTCGGACCCTACAGGCTCCGCCTGAACGTTCAGGATCTCCCTCGTTCACGTAAAATCATTCGATAACATGCCGTGGGTACGAACCCCGGAAGCAGTCGGGATGCCTTGTCATTAGCGGAGCTCCCGACTTCCGCTTTCCCCATTGAGAGAGAAGGTCAGCCACTTCAACCACGTTCAATTTCGGGGCTAATTATCCCTTAGCAGACGTTACGGCCTGTTATCACCCTGTCTACGCTTCGCAGTAGTCGTTACCTTCTACCACGCAAGACTCGGTACACGGCTGCCGACCACAGCTTTACCGCGATGACCATTTCAGGTCACAAGATTTTACGCGCTTGCAAGGCGCAACTCCCACAACACCCAGCATACGGGTCCGTACTGGGCGTTTCGGTCAGTTAAGCAGCCAATAATCTAATCAAACCTAATTCATCGAACCAACTATTCGGCAATGCTAAGTGTAGCGCAGGACTCCGGCTTATCCGCCAGTACCCTTTGCTCGATCCTACTGTCTGCCTCGTCAGCTCTTCACTGACTCCTCGCCTTCTTAGCTCCGCATATCGCTTCGGACTTTTCTTCCATTGATACCAGAGCAAACTTCTCAATCGTCGCCTGATCCAGCAGTCAAAGTTTTCAAACTCCGAACGGGTTTCAACTTCTCGAAAGTAGTTCTTCCAGCCCCGTAAATAGCGATTCAGAGACTCCAATCTCTGCTCCAGTGACCGCCCGCCTTTGCGGGTTAGTTGTTTGACCTTGTCCCTGAACCGCTTGCAGGTTTTATCTGCCAGCTTCTTCCTGCCATCTCTGGTAAAGCTGTATCCCAGGAACGCCCGCCTCCATGCCTTGTCAACTGCACTTTTCGCAACGTTGACCTTTAGCTTCAGCTTACTTTCGATGTAACGAGTCAAACTTGCCATCACTCTCTCGCCTGCTTTCTTGCTTCGCACAAACACCCGACAGTCGTCAGCATAACGTACAAATCGTAAATCACGCTTTTCTAACTCTTTATCGAGTTCATCCAGTACGATGTTAGATAACACAGGTGAGAGCGGTCCTCCCTGAGGCACTCCTTCAGTCTGCGGTTTTACCAGCCCGTTCTCCATCACTCCGGACTGTAGGAATCGTCGAATTAAACGTAATACATCCTTGTCATCTGTGTGAACGGCCAGTTTTGCCATCAGTCGATCATGGTTAACCCGGTCGAAGAATTTCGACAGGTCAATGTCCACAACCCAGTTATATCCTTCTCGGATATACGACTGAGCCTGATTAATCGCCTGATGAGCTGACCGGTTCGGCCTGAACCCGTAACTGAAAGATGAGAACCTTAGTTCCCACTCGGCCTGCAATACTTGCTGTATCGCTTGCTGCACCATTCGGTCTAAGGCGATTGGTATACCCAACTGCCTTTCTCCTCCGTCCGGTTTGGGAATCAGTACTCGCCTTACGGGAGCAGGACGCCATTCTCCCTGCAAAAGACATTGTCGCAGTTCATGACCATGTTCTTGTAGATGGGTGTACAACCCTTCCACTGTCATACGGTCGATGCCTGCTGCGCCTTTATTGCGTTTAACTCGCTGAAAGGCTCTTGTTAAATTATTGGGGTTGGCGATACGCTCCATCAGTCTCGTACCACCCGCCGGGCTTTCGTAATCCTGTGATACCGACACGACCTCAGCTCTCATAGCCTTGCAGCCTCCGGTTCCGCCGTGACCACTTGGCATGAGTTCCAGTGTTTGCTGGATTTGTCTGCGTCCAGTGTATCGAATAACAGAAACTACTCACCACTCTGTACCGTTCAGGCCTTCACTGACATACGCCAGCTACTATGCCATCTGCTGACTTCTGTGTGGCGGTCAAGTCACCTTACGATGACCTCAGTCCGAAATATCAGACACCACACAGACCTCCCGAGGTAAGTCACACCGCCTTCGCCGCACAACCGCCAGATCTACTGCCTGAATGTCCGGATGAGTATGGACTTCGTCATCATACGCTGACTCGTCCTCACGCAAACAGCCTCATATCTGATTTCTGTTCGTCGGCTCGCGGTTTTGCTCCACACTGCCTTCAGCCTGCACCTCGCGATACAAACCTTGTGCTTCACTAGTCCTTCGCCCTCATCTGGCTGGACAGGGGACTTTCACCCCCAAGCTGTGTGACATGCTCGGCACACGTATGCATTCCCACGCTGGAGCGTGGGAACGAGGTAAGTCCGACAGGCTGCTAGCTCCCGTGATGAGCATGGAGATTTGAGCCTTAACACAAGGCGGCGGTGGCCAACGCAGAATTAAGGCTCAAATCTTCAGCGCAATAGGGAGTTAGAACGTAGACCGGGTTGCGTAGACCGGGTCGCACGCCGAAGGCGTTCGTGTGCAGGGGCGAAGCCCCGGAACGAACTGGAAACACTTCTAATGTTGCGTTTGCACCGTATCCCAAATGATCTACAATGGCACTGTGTCGAACAATATGACACATGAGAAGTGCTTACAATGAGCAAGAGCGCGATGATCCGGGCCAGAATAGAGCCTGATATAAAGGAACAAGCTGAAGCGATATTCAGGAAACTTGGACTGAACGCAACAGACGCAATCACTTTGTTTTATAAGCAGGTAGGCTTATGTAACGGGTTGCCTTTTGATGTTCGTATACCTAATGATGAAACCCTGAAAACTTTCGAAGATACAGACAAGGGGGCAGGTTTGACTCGATATGATTCTATGGCAGAAATGTTTGATGATCTGGACAAAGAATGATACTTACTCCTCTCGTAGAACCTGATTGGTTATTGATCTACAAAGTGATTGGAAGTGAAATCTTTTTTGAAAGAACTGGATCACATTCTGATTTATTTGGGTAGCAACGTAACGAGTCTCTAGAAAAACCACCTTAAAGTGTATTAGTCACGACCTGATGTGACACCACCTCTTTAAATTAGAGAGCTAAACGAATAGCCGTGGGCTTCGGTTTTTTCAGGCTGCTTTTGGCATTATGAACCGGCAAATTCAGTACTGTAGTAACTTGCTAAAAGTTCCTCGTCTACGTGTTTAACAACACTCGGGTTCCTGTGGATTGCTGACCTGATAAAATCCATATCACGTTTAAGATTACGCGCAACAGATATGAAGGCACGGGAATTATGTGCAATTAAGTCCAGCAAATACTTGCGATCATTCAATACCCTTTCACTGGCATAAGATAAGTTGTCAATATGCTCATCAATGACCATTTGAATAATGTTTTTATCCCTTCGGATTCTTTCACTTGCATACACGAGAGCCCTTGGATAATGGCTGATGGCGGCCTTTACAACCTCTTCATTATCATTAATTTTCGGGCCGGCATATTGCAGCCAACAGCCATGTTGGTTGATTGCAGTCATGACGACCTTTTTACTATTCTTCAGTTTCTCACTGGCAAATTCAAGGCATTCGGGACGTGCTGCAATGATTGTTAATATCAGTTCTTTATCATTCCGAAGCTGTTGGCTGGCATATTGCAGTCCATGCTTCAGCAAGGCTTTTTTGACCTTTTCTCTATTATCCGCAAGCGACTGACCCGGAGGAACATCAAAACTTAGCCTGTAACCACAGGATAATGGTTTTAGAACATAGCATTGATGTCTCAAATCGGGATAAACATCCTCAACCAATGGAGCAATCCTTTCGGCATCCAGAAATAACAGATGATGTAAAAGTTCCTTTCGGGTTTGCTCTGTGATCTCATTGCTCATTAATAGTTTGCGAAAGTTATCCTCAGATTTATCACAAGATCCTTTATCACGACATTCTGCAAACCGTTTGGCATAATGAATAAACTGTCGGTGGTGGCTTGGTAATAACTTGAAACAATGGGGAGTGTAGTGGATACGCTTCTTATAATACATTGTGAAAAGGCAATGTTGAAAGGCGAACCTGTCAGCTTCTGCCGTAAGATCGCCATTAAGCCGTTGTGCCAACAAGTTAAAGTTCCACTGATTGCCTTCAAAAAGGTCAACGTGCAGCATATCACGATCCAGATCACACATGCCACATAACGCAGTGAGCAGTTTTTCAAAGGCATCCTGCATCGTTTCAGTTGTTTTTATTCGAGTGCATTCGACGATAATTTCACCCACTACCGCATTGCAACACAGCTTCATGCTATCGGCATCTTTATCCAGTTCGAGCGCTTTCAGTATCTGCACCAGAAACCACATACGCTTTAACTTGGCGGTTACATCAATACCATCATCTTCATAAAACTGGTCAGAGAATTTCAGCCGCAAAGTCCGTCCTTTACCCCCCTCTGCGTTTTCAAATAGCTCGATAAGGCACAGATGACTTCCAAGCTCCAGGTTAACAATCAAAACGCCATCCGCAATGATGACCCTTCCTGAAAGCCCCGACTTTTCGATTAAGGCTTTGCAGGTTGGCTTCAGTAGCGGCGCCTTTTCATTCGGATTACCCGAAACCGCGCAATGAATATATTTGATGCTCCCGCTACTGGATAGCCTGCCCTGGTCCGAAGCCAGAGTAACCTTCGCCAGGGCATTTACAAAGCGCCGATGCAGGACAAAAATCAGCTCATGGACACTGCGGATCTTCTCAGCCTTCTCAGGGTTGAGTGCCTGAAGACAGGATTTCAGCTGATGGCAGGTGTCCAGCCACTCAGGAAAAGTTACGGTGGATAACGGCCCTTCTACATCGGCTTTCAGAGGAAGCCTGATCGTTTCCAACATTGATCGGATGGTCTTTTTCAGTGTCTTGAAGCGCTTGTTTAATTGCGGTAATTCTGCCAGAGGTGGCTTGATCCAGGGTGAATCGCTGTCACCCGATAGCAGCAGGAAGGCCCGGTACCCCTCCAGCAGGACTTCAGCTCCATAGAGCAGGCGTTTTAAGTTGTACTTAGCCTCTGCCAGTATCTCTGATCGTTGTGGCGACATACTTAGTTTTACCGGATTTTCCAGACAATCCAGTCCGCCTCCGGAGGCAAAAAATGCCAACAGACGGGCATTTTGATCCGTAAGCCATTGAAAACCTCTGGCGACCTGATCGAATGTGCCTTCAGGTGGCGACAAATCCTCCCGTGACGGGACGGGTTTTGTTGACAATGCATCAAAAACAACCGAAGTCAGGCTTCTGTAAGTGGCCAGTGTTTCGGCAATGTCACCGTCAACAATAAAGGCACCGGGCTTATTTTTAAAACGGGCGCAGGCCAGCGTCGCCTGTTGACCATCCTGAGCGAACAATGCCGAATATTGGCCACCAGCCCGCATCAAGGTTATTTTTTCCTGTTTCATAAGGATTGCTACATGATCATTAAATCCTGCTTCGGCCAGAACAAAACCCCCAACCCGTTTCAGAAACTCAGGCACAAGCATCCAGTCTTCAGCGTGGTGGGCCACGACAATAGCTCCCTGTGGCATAGTGGCTGCCTCTGGTTTTCTGGCCAGCCAGAGCGGTCCGGTGCAGAAGCCTTCGCTGATACCCTCGCCAATGGCCAGGGTTTCTTTGGGTATGGGCATAGCAAAAACCATATCGCCAGAGAGTCGGGTAACAGGACGTACCTGCAACAGGAACAGGCGATCCCAATGATCGATGGCGAACTCGACATTCACGGGGCAGAACAACAGTTTTTCCAGCTTTTTCACCAGCTTCCCGAGTTTTGAAACCATCTTATCACTGAGTAGCTGCCCGCCGTCGTTTGCCTGGACATCGACAGCATCCACTCTTTTTTCCGAATAACCATTATTGTTCTTGTGCAGGGTAAACTGGCTTGAGATAGTCCCGGGAAAGTATTGATAACTGTCAGCTCTTTTTCGACCCTTGCGACTAATATCAATGCGGTGAGGCGTGTTACCAGACTGCCCTGCCACTGCACCTCTGGGTTGACCGGGTGTGAACTCAACACTGATGGTATCGTCATCAAAAGATTTATAGCTCATGGCGACCCCACCGCATCGGCAATGAATACACTGCTGGATGATCAGTGCCATGGGTTGTGGTATGCCTTCGGGACAGACTTCAGACCGGTAACCTGAGGCCATGACCTTAAGACAGGTTCGCAAAATATCTTCATTTCCCTGAACCAGAGAAAGGTATTTGCCCGCCTGGGCATCGCCGTAGTTATCTTCATTGATGCCAGAGCTGCGGACAATAACCGGCTGTGAGATGTAGAGTCTGTCCAGCTCATGGCGCAGCCTCCTGATTTGCCGGGCCGCTTCAGAATCTTTAATCTGCTCGTAATAGTCATCACTGACAATAAATTCAGCCAGACCCGCCAGCCAGTTGTTCCTTTTGGTTTGCTCTGAAGGCGGCAAGCTATTGAGGTATTCCCGAATGCTCGTCAAGCTGGTCTCTGCCTCAGGATCATAAACAATCCCGGGGAAATAGCGGTCTAAAAGTCGGGTATCCAAAGGGTGTTGTGCAAGCGCATTCATGACCTGAGCAGTCACACATTCGAAGGGTGGAACAGGCAGATCGGCTTTCTTCATGCGCTGCAAAAACATTCCCTTGCCCCCAACCTGTTCCCGGTTGCAGGGAAAACTGTCAGCCGCCTGATCTGAAACAGGTGAACGGCAAGAGCGCATGGTTATCGACCTTGGCTCTGGGAAACTACTTGTATCATGACCACTAAAATGCCTTTTGGATGAGCTACCAGCCCTGCTGGATGAACTTCCAGTCACCGTATCCTGATTTGCATTTGCTTTCGGAATTTGAACATCAAAAGTAGTGGGAAACATCAAAATATCCTTCTTATATTAATATTCATCCAATATTCAACAACAGAGAATTAATAAACCTCCTGCTTTTGACAATGATGTTTTTATAAAGTTCACGGAATATTTCTGAATTGATCAGTTTTAACTCGCAGGTTTCTTCACGTATCTTAGAGCTTCAGCGTTTTTCCGGATTGCTACCTCGATAAAAGCCTTATCACGAAGAAGTTCGGTGTCGGCATATTTAACAGCAAGAGCATTCTCTTTAATTAAGGCCAGCATAGACTTGCGATCACTCAATATCATGTCACTGGCCCATGACAGGCAACTAATATCATCAGCGATCACCCTTTTAATAATGTTTATATCTCTTTTGATTCTCCAACTTGCATAACCAAAAGCTTTCGGATGCGAAGCAATAGCGGTCATTACGACTTCATCATCATCCTGCATTTCCTCGTCGGCATGTTCCAATCCAATGCCATATTGAGTAACGACGGACATAACGATCTTTCTATCATTCTTCAGTTCTTCACTAGCATACATCAGGTCACGCGGATGCACTTTAACCGTTGCCAATACCAGCTCTTTATCATCTCGAACCCGCCGACTGGCATATTTAAGCCCATGCTTCAGCAGATTTTTTTTAATCTCTTCTCTACCACCCGGAAACAACGGACCCGGTGGAACAGAAAACCTTAGCTCGTAGCTGTAAGCCGGGTCGATAATAAAGTAATCATTTCTCAAATTGGGATACTCATCTTCAACAAACCAAATAACCTCTTGGGGGCGTGATAATAAAAGATGATGTAACAATTCCCTGCGGATGTTTTCACCCATCTCATCACTCATTAGCACTTCCACAGGAGCCGAAAAAACTAACTGTCGACACTGATCAATAAACTGTTGTTGGTGATGGCTTAATAAATGATAGAAAACGGGGGTTGTTCTGTCTTCTCGATATAAATCACTGGCTATTAAGAACAGGATATGTTGAAAGGAGAATCTGTCAGTTTCAGTAAACGCATCACTGTCGAGGCGTTGTGCCAGCCAGTTAAAGTTCCACTGTTCTCCTTCATCTCTTTCAAAAATAGCCCTGTCCCCTAAGCCAAGATCCATGTCACGAATAGCACGTAACGCTGTCAACAGTTTTCCAAAGCCCTCCTGCATGGTTTCAGGTGATGTCATACGGGCACATTCGACGATCATGTCTCCAGCTACGGCGTTAAAACTGACCTTCATGGTTTCGCCATCTTTATTCAGTCCGATCGCTTTCAGTAACTGCACCAGAAACCACATACGTTTTAAACCACCGGGATTATCACTGCCATCAGGTTTATCAAATACGTCGGAGAATTTCAGCCGCAGAGTATGGCCTTTCCCCCCTTCTGCATCCTTAAATAGCTCAATAACGGCCAGATGATATCCAAGCTTCAGGTTAACAATCAAAGCATCATCCATACTGAGAACAGTCCCTCCGCGCCCTGATCGCTGGATGGATGCTTTGTCGGACGGTCTTAAGAGCGGAGCTTCTGCATCCGGAGTCGTGCAATCGACATAGGTGATCTCGTTTTCCGTTGATATCCTGCCCTGACCCGAAGCCAGAGCGACCGGTGCCAATGCCGCCACAAAACGCTGATGCAAGGCAAAAATAAGCTCATGAACACTCCGTACCTGCTCATCCTCCGTGGGGTTAAGTGCCTGAAGAGAGGATTGCAGCTGATGGCAGTTTGCCACCCACTGACGAAAAGCTCCCGTGGATAACTGCTCTTCTTTATCAGATTGCAGGGAAAGGATGATCGTTTTTAACCCTGATTGGATGGTCTCTTTCAGCATCGCGAACCGGTTGTTTAGCAGCTGCAATTCATTCAGCAATGGCTGCACCTTTTGTAAATCTTTGTCACCCGCCAGGTTCAGGAAGGCCCGGTAGCCCTCCAACATTGCATCAGCCCCATAAATCAGCCGATTGATGTTGTCACTGGCCTCTGCCAATAGTTCTGATCGTTGTGGCGACATGCTAAGTTTTATGGGGTTTGCCAAACAATCCAGTCCCCGGCCGGGGAGAAAGAATGCCAACAAGCGGGCATTTTGATCCGTGAGCCATTCAAAACTGCTGGTGACCTGACGGAATGTGCCTTCAGGGGGAGACAAATCATCCCTTAACGGGATGGCTTTTACTGACGGCACATGAGAAACAGCAGAGGACAGGCTTCTGTGGCTGGCAAGTTTTTCGCTCATGTCACCGGCAACAATGAAGGCTCCGGACTCACCTTTGAAGCGAGCGCAGGCCAGTGTCGCCTGATGGCCATCCCGCCCGGCCAGGGTCGTAAACTCTTCGCCGGCCAGCATCAAGGGTATTTTTTTCTGTCTCATAAGAATGGCCATGTGGTCATTGAATGCACCTGAGGCGAAGACGACACCTCCAGCCCGATCCAGACATTTAGACGTAAGCATCCAGTCTTCAGCATGTCGGGCCACGAGAATGGCTCCCTCTGGCATAAAGCCTGCCTGTTGTTTTTTAGCCAGCCAGAGTGGTCCGGTGCAATAGCCTTCACTGATGCCCTCGCCACTGGCCAGGCTGTGTTCGGGCATGGGCATGGTAAAAACCATGTCGCCAGAGAGTTGGGTTATGGGGCGCACCTGCAACACGAACAGGCGCTCCTGATGATCGATAGCAAACTCTGCATCCACGGGGCAGTGCAATAGGTCTTCCAGCTTTGCCAACACGTCCTTAAGTGCTGAGATTATTTCATTACTGAGCATGTGGCCATTACTGAGTTTTTGACCATTGTCGTCTGATAGAGCATCCCCATCATCAATTCTTGTTTCCGAATAGCCGCAATTATCTGTGTTTTTGTGCAGAATGAAGTGGCTTGAAATCTGTCCGGGAAAGTATTGAACGTTTTCGGCTCCTTCTTTGCGAGAAATATCAATACGGTGGGGCGTGTTACCGGACTGTCCTGCCACTACCCCCCTTGGCTGACCGTGTGTGAACTCAACCCTGAGGGTATCATCATCAAAGGATTGAAAGCTCGTGGCGACTCCGCCGTGCAGGCAGTTAATACACTCCTGGATAATCAGCGCCATGGGTTGCGGTATGCCTTCGGAACAGACTTCAGGCCGGTAAGCTGAGGCCATAACCTTAAGACAGGTTCGCAAAATATCCTCATCTCCCTGAACTTCCGAGAGGTATTTGCCTGCCTGGGCATCGCCGTAGTTGTCTTCATTAATGCCGGAACTGCGGACAATAAGCGGCCCTGATGCTGATAGTCCGTGATCCCTGATGTGTCGGGCCGCTTCAGAATCTTTAACCTGCTCATAAAAGTCATCACTGGCAATAAATTTCGCCAGACCTTCCAGCCAGATGTCTCTTCTGGTTTGCTCTGAAGGTGGCAACGCATTGAGGCGTTCCCTGATATTCGCCAGACTGATCTCCGCCTTCGGTTCATCGCCGATCCCGGGGAAACAGGGTTCCAGACGCTGGCTATCCAGAGGCTGATGTTCCAGCGCATTGGTGACCTGGGTTGTCACACACTGAAACGGTGGCACAGACAAACCAGCTGCTTTCATGCGCTGCAAAAACATTCCCTTGCCGCCAAGTAATTCCCGTTTGGCAGCAGAACAATGAGCAGTCTGATCGGCAACAGGTGAGCGGCATTTGCGCTTGGCTAGTGGCGTTGCGTCGGGGTCGCCAATGGATTCAAGATCATCAAAATGCCTTTTGGATAAACTATGAGCCTCAGTATTCTGGTTGGGATCACTGAGATCAATAGTCAGATTTCGAAGACTTGATATGTCAAAAGTAGTAGCATGAAACATAAAGATATCCTTCTCATGTTATTAATCATCCATGATTTAATCGCTATCGCTTAAAACCATCACTTAAACTAGGACAATATTATTTTTATAAAGTTCCACCATTAGCCTCAGGCACAAAGCTTGATCAGGATAAAAAATGGAGCATTCCGAACTTCTTACTTGCGTATGTATTTAAGAACTTCGCCATTTCTTTGGACTGCTGCTTCAATAAAGTCCTCATCCTCTTGAAGTCTGTAGGCAGCATATTCGAAAGCCAGAGGATATTCTTGAATTAAATCCAGCATATACCCGCGATCATGAAATACCGCTCTATGGGCATGTCTTAAGTGAGTGATATCATCAGCTATCAAGATTTTAATCATGTTTTTATCGCTTCGGATTCTTGGACTTGCATACTTAAAAGCATCTGGATACTGTGTGATAGCAGCAATGACAACCTCATCATCATCCTGAAGTCCCGGGCTGGCATATTCCAGCAGACCGCCATCTCCAGTGACTGCGGCCAGGACGACCTCTTTATCACTTTTCAGTTCTTCACTCAAATACTTCAGGTTGTGCGGATGAGCTGCAGTGATGGCTAATACCAGATGTTTATCATTTTGAGCCCGTTGGCTGGCATATTCCAGCCCATACTTCAGAAAGAAACTCTTGACCTTTTCTCTATCTTCCGGAAGCGACTGACCTGGTGGAACATCAAACTCCAGGCTGTAACTGCAGGCTGATGGTTTTATAACATAGTATTGGTCTCTCAAATCGGGATAAACAGCCTCAACCAATGGCATAGCGTTTTGGGCATCTATCAATAACAGGTGATGTAAAAGCTCCCTGCGGGTGTCCTCACTGATCTCATCACTCATTAACACTTCCCGAAAATGGTTCTCCGAATTTCTCCACCACTCTTCTAACCGTTGCACATAATCAATAAATTGTTGGTGTTGTTTACTTAATAACTGGCAACAATCGGGAGTCATCGTGGAATAGTCATAAATCGTTGAGAAAAGACAATGTTGAAAGGCAAATCTATCTGCTTCTGTTGCTGAGTCTCTATCAAGACGTTGCGCAAGCAAGTCAAAATTCCACTGATCCCCTTCAAAAAGGCTGCAGTCCTCTAAATAAATATCCATATCCTCAATAGCATGCAAAGCTGTCATCAGTTTTTCAAAAGCATCCTGCATGGTTTGACGTGATGTCATTCGGGCGCATTCGACAATAATTTCTCCCGCTACGGCGTTGCTACTGAGCTTCATATCAGCAGCATTTTTATCCAGTTCGATCGTTTTCAGTAATTGCACCAGAAACCACATACGTTTCAATTTGCCGGGTGCATCAGTGCCATCAATGACATCAAACTCGTCAGAAAATTTCAGCCGCAAGGTTCGTCCTTTACCCCCCTCTGCGTTTTCAAGCAGCTCGATAAGCGCCAGGTGATGTCCTAACTTAAGGTTCACAATCAAGGCGTCATCCATACTGATGACAGTCGCCGGACGGGCTAATTTGTTGAGGGATGCCTTGCAGGAGGGACTCAATAGCGGAGCCCTGTCACCCGAGCCATCCGGAGTCGTGCAATCAACATAAGCGACTTCTTCCTCCTTGAACAATCTGCCCTGGCCCGAGGCCAGAGTGACCGGTGCCAGCGCCTCCACAAAGCGCTTATGCAGGGCAAAAATCAGCTCATGGATACTCCGCACCTGCTCAGCCTCTGAAGGGTTGAGTGCCTGAAGACGGGATTGCAGCCGGTGGCAGGCGGCCAGCCACTGACGAAACGATATCTTTCCATCTTCACAGTCATCCAGTGGCAGGATGATAGCCTCCAGCTCTGCTCGGATAGTCTGTTTCAACGTCTCGAACCGGTTGATTAATAGCGGTAATTCATCCAGCAATCGCCCGACCTTGGCTGCCCTGCTGTTACGCGCCAGTAGCAGGAAGGCCAGGTAACCCTCCAACAGGGCTTTTGCGCCATAAATAAGCCGATTTACGCACTCCCTGGTCTCTGCCAGTATCTTTGCTCGTTGTGGCGACATACTCAGTTTTATCGGGTTTGCCAGACAATCCAGGCCACCACCAGAGGCGAAGAGCACCAGCAGTCGGGCATTTTGATCTGTGAGCCACTTAAAGCCACTGGCGACCTGATGGAAAGTACCTTCAGGGAGGGACAAATCATCCCGTGACGGGATGGTTTGCGGTAAGGGTTCATCAGAAAAAGCGGTGGCTGGCGTTCTGTAACTGGCCAGTTTTCCGCTATGGTCACCGACGACAATGAAGGCACCGGGCGTACCTTTAAAGCGAGCGCAGGCCAGCGTAACCTGTTGGCCGTCCTGAGCAGCTATGGCCGGGTAATGGCCAGCGGCCAGCATCAAAGTTTTTGCTTTCTGTCTCAGCAGGATGGCGACATGATCATTGAATCCTCCTTCATCAAAGACAAACCCTCCTGCCCGCTTCAGGAACTCAGGCTCAAGCATCCACTCTTGCCCGTGGTGGGCCACAACAATGGCTCCCTCTGGCATAAAGTCTGCCTTTTGTTTTTTGGCCACCCAGAGTGGTCCGGTGCAATAGCCTTCGCTGACAACCTCGCCAATAGCCAGAGTCTCTTCGGGTATCGGCATGGCAAAACTCATGCCGCCAGAGAGTCGGGTAACAGGGCGCACCTGCAACAGGAACAGGCGCCCCTTATGATCGATGGCAAACTCCACATCCACGGGACAGAGCAAGAGGTTTTCGAGCTTTGTAACCATTTCCCTGAGTGCTGAAACCCTGTCATCACCGAGTTGCTGACTGTAGTCGTCTGCTTGAGTATCCGCATGATGAATGCTTGTTTCTGAATAGCCGTTATTATTCGTGTTTTTGCGCAGGATGAAGCGACTTGAAATCGTTCCGGGAAAATAGTGAGCGCTGTCAACACTTTCTTTGCGAGAAATATCAATGCGATGGGGCCTGTTACCGGACTGTCCTGTCACAACGCCTCTGGGCTGACCCGGTGTGTATTCGACCCTGAGGGTATCATCCTGAAAGGATTGAAAGCTCATGACGACCCCGCCATATTGGCAGTCAATGCACTCTTGGAGGATCAGCGCCATGGGAGGTGGTATAACTCCGGGACAGACTTCTGGCCGGTAACCTGAGGCCATAACCTCAAGGCAGGTTCGCAAAACATCCTCTTCTCCCTGAACTTTCGAGAGGTATTTGCCCGCCTGGGCATCGCCGTAATTATCTTCGCTGATGCCAGAGCTGCGAACCATCACCGGCTGTGATGTCCATGGTCCGTCCAGCTGAGAGCGCAGATCCCTGATGTGGCGGGCCGCTTCAGAATCTTTAACCTGTTCGTAAAAGTCATTACTGGCAATAAATTTCGCCAGACTCGCCAGCCCGATATCCCTTTTCACTTGTTCTGACGATGGCAGGGCATTGAGGTATTTCCGGATGTTCATCAGGCTGGTCTGAGCCTCCGGTTGATGAACAATCCCCGGGAGACAGCGAGCAAAATGATGGCTATCCAGAGGATATTGTTCAAGCGCATTCATGATTTGAGCAGTAACACACTTGAAGGGTGGAACAGGCAGACCTGCTGCCTTCATGCGCTGCAAAAACATTCCCTTGCCCCCAAGTAGTGCCCGGTTGGGGCGAGACTGGTCAGCAGCCTGATTGAGTGGAACTGAAGTCTGTATACGACAGACACGATTGGCCAGTAGTGTCTGGCAGGGAATGCAACTGGCAGCCAGATAACTGAAATATCTTTTGGCTAAAAGGTTAGCCCTGTTAACTGAACTGAGAGCCCCGGTACTCCGATTTGGAATGGTTGCCAGGATTTGCTGATTTGAACGATCAAAATTGGCATGTAACTGAGACATCCCTCTGATGTTTATGTTCATCCTCCGGGCTTGCATCTGCCAGCCCGTTGCCATACCGAGTGACCGCAACCATGACGACGTACTTATCATTTTCTGGTTTTCCACTAATACCAATCGAACTTTCTAATTCCCTATTGCCCACTTCATTAACAGACAACATCAAGATTTCCCTCTCCCCCCCTTTGACAATGGTGTTTTTATAAAGTTCACACATCAGCTTCAAGCACGCAGTAGAAAAACAACAACAGGTTTGGCACTGGTCAACCTTGTCTGAATCGATCAGACCTCGTTTGCAGATTCTCTGAGGTATTTACGAACTTCAGGGTTTCTTCGCTTTGCTGCATTAATAAAAGCATTCTCATATTTAAGATCGGGAACAGCAAAGCTGAAAGCCAGAGGATTGATTGCAATTAATTCGAGCATATACTGACGATCACTCAGTAACTCTTTACTGACTTCTGTTAAGTGACAAATACTATTAGCAGTGATCATTCGAACAATGTCTTTATCGCCTCGGAGTCTTTCACTTGCATAATGCAGAGTTCTGGGTTCCTTTGCGACAGCGGCCATGATGACATCGCTATCATCCCTCAGTTTCTCACTCAAAAATCTCAGTTCTTCGGGATATTCTGAAATGGCAGACAGTACAAAGTTTTTATCATTCCGAACCCGTTGGCTGGCATATTTCAGTCCATGCTTCAGCACGGCATTCCTGATCTCTTCTTTATGATCCCCAAGTGGCTGGCCCGGTGGTACACGAAACTCCAGTCTGTAATTGCGAGATGGATTGATAACAAAGCATTGATCCCCCATGTCATAGACTTGCTCAACTAATTCAGTGGCTCTTATGGGACTAAACAATAATAAATGATGTAAGAGCTCCCTGCGGGTGTCCTCATTCATCTCATCACTCATTAAGATTTCCTGCGCAGTTTCTTCTGGTTTTTCCCAACATCTCAATGAAAACTGCCACATGGCTAACCGATGAGCATAATGAGCAAATTGTTGATGGTGTTTGCTCAATATCCGACAGCAATCGGCAGTATATAACCAGTCACTTTTATTCCGGGAAGACATTACGAAAAGGCAATGTTGAAAGGCAAATCTATCCGCTTCTGTTGCAATATTGCGATTAAGACGTTGCGCAAGCAAGTTAAAGTCCCAACGACCTCCTTCAAAAGTGGTTATGCCCATCAAGTCAAGATCCAGATCACGCATGGCACGTAACACAATCAACAGGTTTTTAAAGGCATGCTGCATGGTTTCAGGTGATATCATTTGGGGGCATTCTACGATCATTTCACCCGCTACGGCGTTGCAGCTCAGCTTCATGGTACCAGCATTTTTATCCAGTTTGATCTCTTTTAATAATTGCGCCAAAAACCACATACGCGTGAACTTGTGGGATTTATCTTTTTCACCATCGCCATCAAAATCAAATTGATCAGAAAATGTCAGTCGCAAGGTTCGTCCCTTACCTCCCTCTGCGCGTTCAAGTAGCTCGATAAGGCTCATATGACTGCCAAGTTGCAGGTTAAGAATCACAGCTTCATCCATAGTGATAACAGTCCCTGAACAGCGTAATGCCTGAATTGATGTTGTGCAGGACAGGTTCAGTAGTGACGATTTCTCATCCGGGTTACCAGGAACCGTGCAATCGACATAGGTAATGAGATCTTTTCTGGAATGCCTGCCCTGGCCCGAAGCCAGAGTGACCGGTGCCAATGCCTCTACAAAACGCTGATGCAAGGCAAAAATCAGCTCATGGACACTTCGCACCTGCTCAGCCTCACCAGGGTTAAGTGCCTGAAGACAGGATTGCAGCTGATGACAGTCTGCCAGCCACTGACGAAAGGTTACCGGGGATAACTTCTCTTCTTCGGCAGCTTGCATGGGAAGAGCGATGCGCTCTAACCCGGATTGAATGGTCTTTTTCAACATCTCGAACCGGTCGATCAGTTGCGGTAATTCATGCCGCAATGACTTGACTTTGTCTGAACTTCTCTTAACAGCCAGTTGCAGGAATGCCCCGTACCCATCCAGCAGCGCTTGAGCCCCATGAACCAGTCGATTTACGCTGTCCAAGGTCTCTGCCAATAGCTTTGATCGTTGTGGCGACATGCTCAGTTTTACCGGGTTTGCCAGACAATCCAGGCCGCCGCCGGTGGCAAAAAATGCCAACAGGCGGGCATTTTGATCCGTGAGCCATTGAAATCCGCTGGCGACCTGACGTAATGCGTCTTCAGAGAAGGACAAATCATCCCATGACGGGACGGCGTTTGCTGAAGGCAAATCAGCAACAGCCGAGGATAGACTTCCATGACTCACCAGTTTCCCGGTCATGTCACCGGCAACAATAAAGGCACCGGGCTTACCGTTAAAGCGGGCACAGGCCAGCGTCGCCTGTTGGCCAACCTGAGCGGTCACGGCCTCAAACTGGTCACCGGCCAGCATCAGGGTTTTGCGTTGCTGTTTCATCAGGATCGCTACATGATCATTGAATCCTCCTGTGGCAGTAACAAAGCCTCCTGCCCGCTTCAGGAACCCGGGCTCAAGCATCCAGTCTTGAGCATGTCGGGCCACAACAATGGCCCCCTCTGGCATGGAGTCTGCCGCTGACTCTTCAGCCAGCCAGAGTGGTCCGGTGCAATAGCCTTCGCTGACACCCTCGCCGATGCCCAGGGTCTCTTCGGGTATGGGCATGGCGAAATCCAGGCCGCCGGAGAGTCGGGTGACAGGACGCACCTGCAACAGGAACAGACGACCCTGATTGTTTATGGCAAACTCCACATCCACCGGGCAGAGCAACAGTTTTTCCAACTTAGTCACCATCTGCCTGAGGTCTGCAATCATGTCATCAGTGAGTTGTTGCTCAACGTCGTTTGATTGGGCATCGGCATCATCAATCCTTGTTTCCGAATAGCCGTTATTGTTTTTGCGCAGGATGTAATGACTCGAGATCGTCCCGGGAAAGTATTGATAGCTGTCGGCTCCTTCCTTACGAAAAAGATCAATACGGTGGGGTGTGTTACCGGACTGTCCTGCCACTACCCCCCTTGGCTGACCGTGTGTGAACTCAACCCTGAGGGTATCATCATCAAAGGATTGAAAGCTCATGGCGACTCCACCGTGCAGACAGTGAATACACTCCTGGATAATCAGCGCCATGGGTTGCGGTACGCCTTCGGAACAGACTTCAGGCCGGTAAGCTGAGGCCATAACCTTTAGACAGGTTCGCAAAATATCCTCATCTCCCTGAACTTCCGAAAGGTATTTGCCCGCCTGGGCATCGCCGAAGTTATCTTCATTGATGCCGGAACTGCGGACAATAAGCGGCCCTGATGTTGATAGTCCGTGATCCCTGATGTGTCGGGCTGCTTCGGAATCTTTAACCTGCTCATAAAAGTCATCACTGGCAATAAAGTTCGCCAGACCCGCCAGCCAGCTGTCTCTTCTGGTTTGCTCTGAAGGCAGCAAAGTATTGAGGCGTTTCCTGATGTTCGCCAGACTGATCTCCGCCTCCGGTTCATCGCCAATCCCGGGGAAATAGGGTTCCAGATGTTGACTATCCAGAGGGTGTTGCTCCAGTGCATTGGTGACCTGAGTTGTCACACACTGAAACGGTGGCACAGACAAACCGGCTGCTTTCATGCGCTGCAAAAACATTCCCTTGCCGCCAAGTAGAGCCCGGTTGGCAACAGAACAATGAGCAGCCTGATCGGCAACAGGTGAGTGGCATTTGCGCCTGGCTAGTAACCTGGTGTCGGGAATGACAACGGGTTCAGGATCACCAAAATACCTTTTGGCTGAACTATAAGCCTTAGTATTCTGATCGGGAACAGTTGCCAGGCTTTGAGAATCTGATCTGCCAATTTTTGCTGGTGGTAAAGGTAACATAAAGATATCCCTCTCACGTTAATATTCATCCATGAAAACGACTAGTCATTACCTTCAGTTTGACCATGATATTTTTATAAAGTTCCCCCGTCAGCTTCAGGCACACAGTAGAAAAATAACAACAACGGGGTTGGCATTGGTCAACGTTGCCTGAATCGATCAGAGCTTATGCGCAGATTATCTGAGGTATTTACTAACTTCGGGGTTTCTTTGTTTTGCTGCATTGATAAAATCCGTATTATCTTTAAGCTCGGAAGCAGCATAACTGTAAGCTTGAGGATTTGTTTCAATTAAGTCGAGCATACACTCGCGATCCTTCAAAAACTTTGCACTGGCCATTGGTAAGTAAAAAATGCTTTCAGCAATAGCCACTCGAATAATGTTTATATCACTTCGGAGTCTTTCACTTGCATCTCCCAGAACTATGGGAGCCTTTGTGACAGCGGCCATGACGACATCGCGATCATTTCTCAGCCCCTCACTCAAATCTTGCAGTTCAGTGGGATATTCTGAAATGACGGATAATACAAAGTCTCTATCATCCCGAACCCTTTGGCTGGCATATTTCAGTCCATGCTCGCGCAGTGCACTCGTGATCTTTTCTTTATGATCCTCAAGTGGCTGGCCCGGTGGCACATAAAACTCCAATTTGTAATTGCAAGATGGATTGATAACAAAACATTGATATCCGATGTCATACACTTCCTCAATCAATCTAATAGTACTTACGGGATTAAATAATATAAAATGGTGCAAGAGTTCCCTGCGGGTCTGTTCACTTATCTCATCACTCATCAAGATTTCCCGCGCAGTTTCTTCAGGTTTTTCCCGACTTTTCAATGACAAAAAATAAACACATAAGCGATGAGCATAATAAATAAACTGTTGATGGTATCTGCTTAATAACTGACAGCAAGGAGCAATACGAAACCACTCTCTTTCATTCTGAAAAGACATTAAGAAAAGGCAACGTTGAAAGGCGAATCTATCCGCTTCTGTCGCAATATCACGATTAAGGCGCTGGGCAAGCAAGTCAAAGTCCCACTGGCCTCCTTCAAAAATGGGTCCGTAATTCAAACGAATATCCAAATTACACAAAGCACATAACACAATCATCAGTTTTTTAAAGGTAGCCTGCATGGTTTGAGTTGATTTCATTCGGGGGCATTCGACGGTCATTATACCCGCAACAGCGTTGCAACTCAGCTTCATGCTATCAGCATTTTCATCCAGTTTGATCTCTCTCAATAATTGCGCCAGAAACCACATGCGCCGGAACTTGCCGGATATATCAAAATCATCAGATTTATCAAATTGATCAGAAAATGTCAGTCGCAAGGTTCGTTTTTTACCTCCCTCTGCGTGTTCAAGCAGCTCGACAAGGCTCATATGAGTGCCAAGCTTCAGGTTAACAATCAGAGCATCATCCATACTGACGACAGTCCCTGAGCGCCCTGATCCTTCAATGAATATTTTGTCAGACGGCTTCAATAACGGCGCCCCTGCACCCGGACTCGTGCAATCAACATAGGTGATGTCGTTGATCGTAGATATCTCACCCTGACCCGAAGCCAGAGTGACCGGTGCCAGCGCTTTTACGAAACGCTGATGCAAGGCAAAAATCAGCTCATGGACACTTCGCACCTGCTCAGCACTTTTAGGGTTGAGTGCTTGAAGACAGGATTGTAGCTGATGACAGTCTGCCAGCCACTGACGAAAGCTTACCGGGGATAACTTCTCTTCTTCGGCAGCTTGCATGGGAAGAGTGATACGCTCTAACCCGGATTGAATGGTCTGTTTCAGCATCTCGAACCGGTTGCTCAGCAGCGGTAATTCATGCTGCAATGACTCGACTCTGTCTGAACTTCTCTTAACAGCCAGTTGCAGGAATGCCCCGTACCCATCCAGCAGCGCTTGAGCCCCATGAACCAGTCGATTTACGCTGTCCAAGGTCTCTGCCAATCGCTTTGATCGTTGTGGCGACATGCTCAGTTTTACCGGGTTTGCCAGACAATCCAGGCCGCCGCCGGTGGCAAAAAATGCCAACAGGCGGGCATTTTGATCCGTGAGCCATTGAAATCCGCTGGCGACCTGACGTAATGCGTCTTCAGAGAAGGACAAATCATCCCATGACGGGACGGCGTTTGCTGAAGGCAAATCAGCAACAGCCGAGGATAGACCTTCCATGACTCACCAGTTTCCCGGTCATGTCACCGGCAACAATAAAGGCACCGGGCTTACCGTTAAAGCGGGCACAGGCCAGCGTCGCCTGTTGGCCAACCTGAGCGGTCACGGCCTCAAACTGGTCACCGGCCAGCATCAGGGTTTTGCGTTGCTGTTTCATCAGGATCGCTACATGATCATTGAATCCTCCTGTGGCAGTAACAAAGCCTCCTGCCCGCTTCAGGAACCCGGGCTCAAGCATCCAGTCTTGAGCATGTCGGGCCACAACAATGGCCCCCTCTGGCATGGAGTCTGCCGCTGACTCTTCAGCCAGCCAGAGTGGTCCGGTGCAATAGCCTTCGCTGACACCCTCGCCGATGGTCAGGGTCTCTTCGGGTATGGGCATGGCGAAATCCAGGCCGCCGGAGAGTCGGGTGACAGGACGCACCTGCAACAGGAACAGGCGACCCTGATTGTTTATGGCAAACTCCACATCCACCGGGCAGAGCAACAGTTTTTCCAACTTAGTCACCATCTGCCTGAGGTCTGCAATCATGTCATCAGTGAGTTTCTGTTCAACATCGTTTGATTGGGCATCGGCATCATCAATCCTTGTTTCCGAATAGCCGTTATTGTTTTTGCGCAGGATGTAATGACTCGAGATCGTCCCGGGAAAGTATTGATAGCTGTCGGCTCCTTCCTTACGAAAAATATCAATACGGTGGGGTGTGTTACCGGACTGTCCTGCCACTACCCCCCTTGGCTGACCGTGTGTGAACTCAACCCTGAGGGTATCATCATCAAAGGATTGAAAGCTCATGGCGACTCCACCATGCAGGCAGTGAATACACTCCTGGATAATCAGCGCCATGGGTTGCGGTACGCCTTCGGAACAGACTTCAGGCCGGTAAGCTGAGGCCATAACCTTTAGACAGGTTCGCAAAATATCCTCATCTCCCTGAACTTCCGAAAGGTATTTGCCCGCCTGGGCATCGCCGAAGTTATCTTCATTGATGCCGGAACTGCGGACAATAAGCGGCCCTGATGTTGATAGTCCGTGATCCCTGATGTGTCTGGCCGCTTCAGAATCTTTAACCTGGTCATAAAAGTCATCACTGGCAATAAAGTTCGCCAGACCCGCCAGCCAGCTATTTCTTCTGGTTTGCTCTGAAGGCAGCAAAGTATTGAGGCGTTTCCTGATGTTCGCCAGACTGGTCTCCGCTTCCGGTTCGTTGCCGATCCCGGGGAAATAGGGCTCCAGACGTTGGCTATCCAGAGGGTGTTGTTCCAGCGCATTGGTGACCTGAGTTGTCACACACTGAAACGGTGGCACAGACAAACCGGCTGCTTTCATGCGCTGCAAAAACATTCCCTTGCCGCCAAGTTGTGTACGGTTGGCAGGAGAACAATGAGCAGCCTGATCGGCAACAGGTGAGTGGCATTTGCGCTTGGCTAGTAAACTGGTGTCGGGAATGACAACGGGTTCAGGATCACCAAAATACCTTTTGGCTGAACTATAAGCCTTAGTATTCTGATCGGGAACAGTTGCCAGGCTTTGAGAATCTGATCTGCCAATTTTTGCTGGTGGTAAAGGTAACATAAAGATATCCCTCTCACGTTAATATTCATCCATGAAAACGACTAGTCATTACCTTCAGTTTGACCATGATATTTTTATAAAGTTCATTCTTCAGGCTGAATCTACCAATAGAAAAACAACAATAAGTTAGCAACAGAGTTTGCACTGCTCAGTGCTGTCAGAACAGATCAGACATTATCTAAAAAACACCTGATGTATTTATCAACTTTGGGGTTTCTGAGCCTTGCTGAATCGATAAAAACCTGGTCATTTTTAAGCCCGTAAGCCACATATTTGAAAGCTTCAGGATACTCTGCAATTAAGTCAAGCATATACTCGCGATCATTTAACAAAATTTCACTGGCATATCGCAAGTAAAAAACACCCTGTTTAATTACACTATTAATAATGCTTTTATCCCTTCGAATTCTTTCACTGGCATACTCCAGAGCGCCCGGACTCTGTTTGATAGCAGCCTTAAAAACGTCATCATCATCCTGAAGTTTCGAGCTGGCGTCAATCAGACAACAGCCTCTCTGAGTAACTGCGGCTATGGCAACCTGTTTATCATTCCTCAGTTCTTGACTCGCATATTTCAGGTTAAATGGATGCCCTGTAACAGCTTCTAATACAAGCTCTTTATCACTTCGAATCCGTTGGCTGACATATTCCAGTCCATCCTTCACCAGGGCTTTCTTCACCGTTCCTTTGATATCCGAAAGCGACTGAGACGGTGGAACATCAAATGCCAGCGTATAATCCCGTGATGGTTTGATAATAAAGTATTGATCTCTCAAATGAGGATAAAAGTACTCAATCAGTCGTATAGAGTAATGGCGATTTGACAATAAAAAATGATGTAAGAGCTCCCTGCGGATATCCTCACTAATCTCAACACTCATTAAAATTTCCCTCAGACTATCCTCCGGTTTTTTCCTGGAATATACTAACGCCTGACACTCCCCTAACTGCTCAGCATAATAAACAAACTGTTGAAGGTGGTTGCTTAGTAACTGGCAGCATTCAGGAGCAAGAAGGCATAAACGCAGATAATACATTGTAAAAAGACAATATTGAAAAGTGAATCTATCGGCTTCTGTCATAGCATCGGAATTAAGGCGTTGTGCAAGCAAGTTAAAATCCCAATGATTTTCTGCAAATGTCTTTCTGTCACTAAAGAAAAAATCAAGTTCAGACATATCACTTAACACAATTATCAGTTTTTCAAAGTCATCCTGCATGGCTTTGCGTGATTTTATGCCGGAGTATTCGACGATAATTTCACCCGCCACGGCGTTACAACCCAGCTTCACGCTATCAGCCTCTTTACCCAGCTTGATCGTTTTCAGTAGCTGCACTAAAAACCACATACGTTTTAACTTACCGTGTTCATCACTGCCATCAGGGCTCCGAAACTGGTCAGAAAATTTCAGCCGCAAGGTTCGTCCTTTACCTCCCTCTGCGTTTTCAAGCAGCTCGACAAGGCTCATATGACTGCCAAGCTTCAGGTTAACAATCAGGGCATCATCCATACTGACGACAGTCCCCAGGAGCCCTGATTCTTCAATGGATACTTTGTCGGACGGCCTCAATAACGGCGTCTTTGCGGCCGGTGTCGTGCAATCAACATAAGTGATGTCATTTCTCGTAGATACTTCACCCTGGCCCGAAGCCAGAGTGACCGGTGCCAATGCCTCCACAAAACGCTGATGCAAGGCAAAAATCAGCTCATGGACACTTCGCACCTGCTCAGCCTCACCAGGGTTGAGTGCCTGAAGACAGGATTGCAGCTGATGACAGTCTGCCACCCACTGACGAAAGGTTACCGGGGATAACTTCTCTTCTTCGGCAGCTTGCATGGGAAGAGTGATACGCTCTAACCCGGATTGAATGGTCTGTTTCAGCATCTCGAACCGGTTGCTCAGCAGCGGTAATTCATGCCGCAATGACTCGACTCTGTCTGAACTTCTCTTAACAGCCAGTTGCAGGAATGCCCCGTACCCATCCAGCAGCGCTTCAGCCCCATGAACCAGACGACTTACGCTGTCACAGGTTTCTGCCAGTCGCTTTGATCGTTGTGGCGACATGCTCAGTTTTACCGGGTTTGCCAGACAATCCAGTCCGCCGCCGGAGGCAAAAAATGCCAACAGGCGGGCATTTTGATCCGTGAGCCATTGAAAACCTCTGGCGACCTGACGGCATGCGTCTTTAGGGAGGGACAAATCATCCCGTGAAGGGATGGCTTTTGCCGGTGGCACATCAGAACCAGCAGAGGATAGACTTCCATGACTCACCAGTTTCCCGGTCATGTCACCGGCAACAATAAAGGCACCGGGCTTACCGTTAAAGCGGGCACAGGCCAGCGTCGCCTGTTGGCCAACCTGAGCGGCCACGGCCTCAAACTGGTCACCAGCCAGCATCAGGGTTTTTCGTTGCTGCTTCATCAGGATCGCAACATGATCATTGAATCCTCCTGTGGCAGTAACAAAGCCTCCTGCCCGCTTCAGGAACCCGGGCTCAAGCATCCAGTCTTGAGCATGTCGGGCCACAACAATGACGCCCTCTGGCATGGAGCCTGCCGCTGATTCTTCAGCCAGCCAGAGTGGTCCGGTGCAATAGCCTTCGCTGACACCCTCGCCGATGGCCAGGGTCTTTTCGGGTATGGGCATGGCGAAATCCAGGCCACCGGAGAGTCGGGTGACAGGACGCACCTGCAACAGGAACAGGCGACCCTGATTGTTTATGGCAAACTCCACATCCACCGGGCAGAGCAACAGTTTTTCCAACTTAGTCACCATCTGCCTGAGGTCTGCAATCATGTCATCAGTGAGTTTTTGTTCAACGTCGTTTGATTGGGCATCGGCATCATCAATCCTTGTTTCCGAATAGCCGTTATTGTTTTTGCGCAGGATGTAATGACTCGAGATCGTCCCGGGAAAATATTGATAGCTGTCGGCTCCTTCCTTACGAAAAATATCAATACGGTGGGGCCTGTTACCGGACTGCCCGGCCACTACCCCTCTGGGTTGACCGCGTGTGTACTCAACCCTGACGGTATCATCATCAAAGGACTGAAAGCTCATGGCGACTCCGCCTTGCAGGCAGTCAATACACTCCTGGATAATCAGCGCCATGGGTTGCGGGATGCCTTCGGGACAGACTTCAGGCCGGTAAGCTGAGGCCATAACCTTAAGGCAGGTTCGCAAAATATCCTCATCTCCCTGAACTTCCGAGAGGTATTTGCCCGCCTGGGCATCGCCGTAGTTATCTTCATTGATGCCGGAACTGCGGACAATAAGCGGCCCTGATGTTGATAGTCCGTGATCCCTGATGTATCGGGCCGCTTTGGAATCTTTAACCTGCTCATAAAAGTCATCACTGGCAATAAAGTTCGCCAGACCCGCGAGCCAGTCATCTCTTCTGGCTTGCTCTGAAGGCAGCAAAGCATTGAGGCGTTCCCTGATGTTCGCCAGACTGATCTCCGCTTCCGGTTCATTGCCGATCCCGGGGAAACAGGGTTCCAGACGCTGGCTATCCAGAGGGTGTTGTTCCAGCGCGTTGGTGACCTGAGTTGTCACACACTGAAACGGTGGCACAGACAAACCGGCTGCTTTCATGCGCTGTAAAAACATTCCCTTGCCGCCAAGTAATTCCCGGTTGGCAGGAGAGAAATGAGCAGCCTGATCTGCGACAGGTGAGC
The DNA here is from genome assembly GCF_032883915.1 of Endozoicomonas sp. 8E. Taxonomy (NCBI): domain Bacteria; kingdom Pseudomonadati; phylum Pseudomonadota; class Gammaproteobacteria; order Oceanospirillales; family Endozoicomonadaceae; genus Endozoicomonas; species Endozoicomonas sp. 8E. Next base: position 4,241,340 of record NZ_CP120717.1, read on the forward strand.
GGCATTTACGCTTGGCTAGTGACCTTGTGTCGTGAACGCCAGTGGGTTCAGGATCACCAGGATACTTTTTGGCTGAACGATCAGCCTCAGTCTTATGATTGGGGACAATTGACAGACTTTGAAAATCTGATCTGCCAATTGTTGCAGGTGGTAAAGGTAACATAAAGGTATCTCTCTCACGTTAATATTCATCCATGAATCAACGACTGGTCATTACCTTTACATTTGACAATAATGTTTTTATAAAGTTCCTCCGTCAGCTTCCCACTATGAGTTCGCCAGGGCCAACTCCCGTTACCCGCGTTCAGTGACACTCCCGGCTCGAACAAAACGACACGATACATGGTAGAAAAATAACAACAACAGGGTTGGCACTGATCAACGTTGTCTGAATCGATCAGACCCTTTTTGCAGATTATCTGAGGAATTTATAAACCTGAGGGTTTCTTTGTTTTGCTGCATTGATAAAATCCGTATTATCTTTAAGCTCGGAAGCAGCATATTGGAATGCTTCAGGATACTTTGCAATTAAGTCAAGCATATACTCGCGATCATTTAACAAAGTTTCACTGGCATCTTGCAAGTAAAAAACGCCATGTTTAATCACACTATTAATAATGCTTTTATCCCTTCGGATTCTTTCACTGGCAAACTCCAGAGCGCCTGGATTCTGTTTGATAGCGGCTTTGATAACGTCATCATCATCCTGAAGTATCGAGTTGACGTCAAAAAGAAGACAGCCTCTCCGGGTGACTGCGGCTATGGCAACCTGTTTATCACCCCTCAGCTCCTGACTTGCATATTTCACGTCAAATGGATGCCCTGCCAGGGCTTCTAATACAAGCTCTTTATCACTTCGAATCCCTTGGCTGACATATTCCAGCCCACCCTTCACCAAGGCTTCCTTCAACGTTCCTTTGATATCCGACAGCGACTGAGACGGTGGAACATCAAAGGTCAGCGTGTAATCGCGTGATGGTTTGATAATAAAGTATTGACCTCTCAAATGAGGATAAAAGTACTCAACCAGTCCTATAGAGTAATGGCGTTCTGATAATAAAAAATGATGCAAGAGCTCCCTGCGGATATCCTCACTAATCTCAACACTCATTAAAATTTCCCTCAGACTGTCCTCCGGTTTTTTCTCGGAATATACCAACGCGCAACACTTCCCCAACTGCTCAGCATAATAAACAAACTGTTGAAGGTGGTTGCTTAACAACTGGCAACATTCGGAATTCATACGGCAGAAATCCCTCAGATAATACATTGTAAAAAGACAATATTGAAAAGTGAATCTGTCGGCTTCTGTCATAACATCGGGATTAAGGCGTTGCGCTAGCAAGCTAAAGTCCCAATGATCTTCTGCAAATGTTTGTCTATCCCTGAAGAAAAAATCAAGCTCAGCCATACCATTTAACACAATCATCAGTTTTTCAAAGGCATCCTGCATGGCTTTACGTGATTTCATGCCGGAATATTCGACGATAATTTCACCCGCCACGGCGTTACAACCCAGCTTCATGCTATCAGCCTCTTCACCCAGGTTGATCACTTTCAGTAGCTGCACTAAAAACCACATACGCTTTAACTTACCTTGCTCACCGCTACCATCAGGGCTCCGAAACAGGTCAGAAAATTTCAGCCGCAAGGTTCGTCCCTTACCCCCCTCTGTGTGTTCAAGCAGTTCGACAAGGCTCATATGACTTCCAAGCTTCAGGTTAACAATCAAGGCATCATCCATACTGACGACAGTTCCTGAAAGCTCTAAACCTTCTATGTATTCTTTGCCGGACGGCCTCAATAACGGTGCCTCTGCACCCGGTGTCGTGCAATCGACAAAGATGATGTCATCTACCGTAGATACCTCACCCTGACCCGAAGCCAGAGTGACCGGTGCCAATGCCTCCACAAAGCGCTGATGCAAGGCAAAAATCAGCTCATGGACACTTCGCACCTGCTCAGCCTCACCAGGGTTGAGTGCTTGAAGACAGGATTGCAGCTGATGACAGTCTGCCACCCACTGAGGAAAGGTTACCGGGGATAACTTCTCTTCTTCGGCAGCTTGCATGGGAAGAGCGATACGCTCTAACCCGGATTGAATGGTCTGTTTCAGCATCCCGAACCGGTCGATCAGTTGCGGTAATTCATGCCGCAATGACTCGACTTTGTCTGAACTTCTCTTAACAGCCAGTTGCAGGAATGCCCCGTACCCATCCAGCAGTGCTTGAGCCCCATAAACCAGACGACTCACGCTGTCACAGGTCTCTGCCAGCCGCTTTGATCGTTGTGGTGACATGCTCATTTTTACCGAGTTTGCCAGACAATCCAGCCCACCGCCGGAGGCAAAAAATGCCAACAGCCGGGCATTTTGATCGCTGAGCCATTGAAAACCGCTGGTGACCTGACGTGATGCATCTTCAGAGAGAGACAAATCATCCCATGACGGGACGGCTTTTCTTGAAGGCACATCAGAAACAGCAGAGGATAGACTTCCATGACTCACCAGTTTCCCGGTCATGTCACCGGCAACAATGAAGGCACCGGGCTTACCATTGAAGCGGGCACAGGACAGCGTCGCCTGTTGGCCAACCTGAGCGACCACTGTCGTAAACTGGTCACCGACCAGCATCAGGGTTTTTCGTTGCTGCTTCATCAGGATCGCTACATGATCATTGAATCCTCCTGTGGCAGTAACAAAGCCTCCTGCCCGCTTCAGGAACCCGGGCTCAAGCATCCAGTCTTTGGCGTGTCGGGACACGACAATGGCTCCCTCTGGCATGGAGTCTGCCGCTGATTCTTCAGCCAGCCAGAGTGGTCCGGTGCAATAGCCTTCGCTGACACCCTCGCCGATGGCCAAAGTCTCTTCGGGTATGGACATGGCGAAATCCAGGCCGCCAGAGAGTCGGGTGACAGGACGCACCTGCAACAGAAACAGGCGACCCTGATTGTCTATGGCAAACTCCACATCCACTGGGCACAGCAAAAGTTTTTCCAGCTCTGTCACCATCTGCCTGAGGTCTGCAACCATGTCATCAGTGAGTTGTTGCTCAACGTCGTTCGATTGGGCATCGGCATCATCCATTCTTGTTTCCGAATAGCCGTTATTGTTTTTGCGCAGGATATAACGACTCGAGATCGTCCCGGGAAAGAATCGAAAGCTGTTAGTTTCTTCTTCACTATCCCCGCGATAAATATCGATGCGGTGGGGCCTGTTACCGGACTGCCCTGCCACTACGCCTCTGGGCTGACCCATTGTGTACTCAACCCTTACGGTACCATCCTCAAAGGATTGAAAGCTCATGGCGACCCCGCCGTATTGGCAGTCAATGCATTGTTGGATGACCAGTGCCATCGGGGATGATATGCCTTCGGAACAGACTTCAGGTCGGTAAGCTGAAGCCATAACCCTGAGGCAGGTACGCAAAACATCCTCATCTCCCTGAACTTCCGAGAGGTATTTGCCCGCCTGGGCGTCGCCGTAGTTATCTTCATTAATACCGGAACTGCGGACAATAACGGGCTGTGATTTGGAGGATCGGTCCAACTGTCGGCGCAGCCCCTTGATGTGTTGGGCCGCTTCAGAATCTTTAACCTGCTGGTAATAGTCATCACTGACAATAAATTGCACCAGACCCGCCAGCCAGTCATCCCTTTTGGTTTGCTCTGAGGGCAACAGGGTATTGAGGTATTCCCGGATGATCTTCAAGCTGGTCTCCGTCGCCGGTTCATAAACAAAGCCGGGGAAATAGCGCTCTAAAAGATGGCTATCGAGAGGGTGTTGTTCAAGCGCATTCATGACTTGGGCGGTGACACATTCGAAGAGCGGAACAGACAGACCGGCTTCTTTCATGCGCAACAAAAACATCCCCTTGCCCCCGAGTTGTTCCCGTTTGGAGGGAGAATAGCCAGCAGCCTGATCTGAAGCAGGAGAACGGCAGGTGCGCCTGGCAAGCGACCTTGGATCGCGAACGCCACTGGGATCAAGATCACTGAAATATCTTTCCAGTGATCTGTTGACCTCAGTATTCTGATTGGGAACGGTTGCCACGCTTTGAGAATTTGAAATGCCAAAATTAGTTGCAGGTAACATCAAGATATCCCTTTCATGTTATGTATTCATTTCGCACCCTTTGACTGGCACCCGGATCGAAGGCGCCAGACTCATCGTTAAAACAGGGGCCGACCAGCGTCATCGGCCAGCATCAAAATTTTTCCTTTCTCTTTCATAAGGATCGCTACAGTGTCAGTGATGAGATCTGCTTTGGCCAAGCCCCCTGCCCGTTCCAGGAACTCAGGCTCAAACATCCATTCTTCAATGTATGGGGCCGAGACAATGGGACCATCTGGCATAGATTCTGCCTCCCATTCTTTGGCCAACCAGATTGGTCTGGTGCACAAGCCTTCGCTGCCCTCCTCGCCGATGGCCAGGGTCGCTTCGGAATGTTTAACCTGTACGTAATGGTCATCACTGGCAACAGGTGGTGTCAGCCCCTGGATATTGAGCTTGGCCTGGATATTGCGCTTGGATAGTGGTGTTGCTTCGGGAACACCAGTGGCTTTAAGATCGCCGAAATGCCTTTTCTGTGAACTATCAGCCCCGGTATTCTGATCGGGGACAGTAGCCAGACTTTCAGAATCTGATCTGACAATGTTTGCAGGTGGTAAAGTGAACATAAAGACATCCCTCTCACGTTAATATTCATCCATGACTCAATGGCGAGCCTTTATTTCCATCGAACTTTCTAACTCCCTACTGCGCTGAAGATTTGAGCCTTAATCCTGCGTTGGCGATCATCGCCTTGCCTTAAGGCTCAAATCTCCATGCTCATCACGGGCGTCAGAAAGCACGATTGGCATTACTTTGACAATCATGTTTTTATAAAGTTCCCCCGACAGCTTCAGGGACGCACCAGGAAAAACGATAATGGGCTGAAGGTCAGCGTTGTCAGAATAGATCAGACCTTATTCGCAAATTCACCGATCAAATAAAAACCAGTATTCTTTTCGCACCCTTTGACTGGCGTGTTCAATCTCATGCTTCAGCAAGGCTTTTTCGACTTTTCCTCTATGATGCCGCCAAAGCGGCTGATCCGGTGAAACAGCAAACCTCAGCTCGTAACCTTGTGATGGTTCGACAACAAAGTATTTATCTCTCAAATGGGGATACACATCCTCAGTCAATTGACTGGCGATGTGGGGCTTAAACAATAAAAGATGATGAAAGAGTTTCCTGCGCGTGTCATCAGCAATCTTATCATTCATTAAAATTTCCCGAAGATGGCGCACTGGTTTACTCTTGTGCTCTGCCAACCGGCGAGCTTGATCAATAAACTGTTGGTATGGGTTGGTTAATAATCGGTAGCAATCTTCAGTGATGTAATTTCGTTTACCATGAACCAGTACGAAGAGGCATTGTTGAAAGGCGAATCTATCAGCTTCTGTCGTAACATCGCCATTAAGGCGTTGTTCAAGCAAGTTAAAGTTCCACTGATCTCCTTCAAAAATGACTTTTCCATTTAAATATAAATCCAGATTACCAATTACCTTTAATACCGTTATCAGTTCTACAATGATATCCTGCATGGTTTTAACCAGTGGCATTCGGGCGCATTCGACAATAATTTCTCCCACTACGGCGTTGCAGCTCAGCTTCATACCATCAGCATTTTTATCCAGTTCAATCGCTTTCAGTAACCGCGCCAGAAACCACATACGTTTTAACTTCCCAGGTGTATCACTGCCATCAGGGTTATAAAATTTGTCAGAAAATTTTAGCCGCAAGGTTCGACCTTTTCCCCCCTCTGCATGCTCGAGCAGCTCGATAACAGTCTTATGATCACCAAGCTTCAGGGTAACAATAAAGGCATCATCCATACTGACGACAGTCGCTTTACAATGTAACTTATTGATGGATGCAACGGTCGGGCTCAATAGCGGAGCCTCTTCACCCCGGGTCGTGCAATCAGCATAGGTGATGTCATTTATTGTGGATAGCCTGCCCTGACCCGAGTCCAGAGTAACCTGTCCCAACGCCATTACGAAGCGCTGATGCACGGCAAAAATCAGCTCATGGACACTTCGCACCTGCTCAGCGCTTTTAGGGTTGAGTGCCTGAAGACAGGATTGTAGCTGATGACAGTCTGCCAGCCACTGATGAAATATTCCCGGGGATAGCTGCCCTTTGTCGGAGGCTTGCATCGGAAGAATGATACGCTTCAACCCGGATTGAATGGTCTTTTTCAGCTTCTCGAACCGGTTGATCAGATGCGGTAATTCATGCCGCAATGACTCGACCCTGTCTGAACTTTTCTTAACAGCCAGTTGCAGGAATGCCCCGTACCCATCCAGCAGCGCTTGAGCCCCATAAACCAGACGACTTACGCTGTCACAAGTCTCTGCCAGTCGCTTTGATCGTTGTGGCGATATGCTCAGTTTTACCGGGTTTGCCAGACAATCCAGTCCACCGTCGGAGGCAAAAAATGCCAACAGGCGGGCATTTTGATCCGTGAGCCATTGAAAACCGCTGGCGACCTGACGTAATGCGTCTTCAGAGAAGGACAAATCATCCCATGACGGGACGGCGTTTGCTGAAGGCAAATCAGCAACAGCCGAGGATAGACTTCCATGACTCACCAATTTCCCGGTCATGTCACCGGCAACAATAAAGGCACCGGGCTTACCGTTAAAGCGGGCACAGGCCAGCGTCGCCTGTTGGCCAACCTGAGCGGTCACGGCCTCAAACTGGTCACCGGCCAGCATCAGGGTTTTGCGTTGCTGTTTCATCAGGATCGCTACATGATCATTGAATCCTCCTGTGGCAGTAACAAAGCCTCCTGCCCGCTTCAGAAACCCGGGCTCAAGCATCCAGTCTTGAGCGTGTCGGGCCACGACAATGGCTCCCTCTGGCATGGAGCCTGCCGCTGATTCTTCAGCCAGCCAGAGTGGTCCGGTGCAATAGCCTTCGCTAACACCCTCGCCGATGGCCAGGGTCTCTTCGGGTATGGGCATGGCGAAATCCAGGCCCCCGGAGAGTCGGGTGACAGGACGCACCTGCAACAGGAACAGGCGACCCTGATGATCGATGGCAAACTCCACATCCACGGGGCAGAGCAACAGCTTTTCCAGCTTTGTCACCATCGCCCTGAGGTCTGCAATCATGCCATCAGTGAGTTTTTGTTCAACGTCGTTTGATTGGGCATCGGCATCATCAATCCTTGTCTCTGAATAGCCGTTATTGTTTTTGCGCAGGATGTAATGACTCGATATCGTCCCGGGAAAGTATTGATAGCTGTCGGCTCCTTCCTTACGAAAAATATCAATACGGTGGGGTATGTTACCGGACTGCCCGGCCACTACCCCTCTGGGCTGACCGCGTGTGTACTCAACCCTGACGGTATCATCATCAAAGGATTGAAAACTCATGGCGACTCCACCGTGCAGGCAGTGAATACACTCCTGGATAATCAGCGCCATAGGTTGTGGTACGCCTTCGGAACAGACTTCAGGCCGGTAAGCTGAGGCCATAACCTTAAGGCAGGTTCGCAAAATATCCTCATCTCCCTGAACTACCGAAAGGTATTTGCCCGCCTGGGCATCGCCGTAGTTATCTTCATTAATGCCGGAACTGCGGACAATAAGCGGCCCTGATGTTGATAGTCCGTGATCCCTGATGTGTCGGGCCGCTTCTGAATCGTTAACCTGCTCATAAAAGTCATCACTGGCAATAAAGTTCGCAAGACCCGCCAGCCAGCTATCTCTTCTGGTTTGCTCTGAAGGCAGCAAAGTATTGAGGCGTTCCCTGATGTTTGCCAGACTGATCTCCGCTTCCGGTTCATCGCCGATCCCGGGGAAACAGGATTCCAGACGTTGGCTATCCAGAGGGTGTTGTTCCAGCGCATTGGTGACCTGAGTTGTCACACACTGAAACGGTGGCACAGACAAACCGGCTGCTTTCATGCGCTGCAAAAACATTCCCTTGCCGCCAAGTTGTGCCCGGTTGGCAGGAGAACAATGAGCAGCCTGATCTGCAATAGATAAGCGGCACATGCGCTTGGCTAGTGGCGCTGCGTCGGGAACGCCAATGGGTTCAGGGTCACCAAGACATCTTTTGGCTGAACGATCAACCCCAGTCTTCTGATCGGGGAGAGGTGCCAGGCTTTGAGAATCTGATCTGCCAATTTTTGCTGGTGGTAAAGGTAACATAAAGATATCCTTCTCACGTTAATATTCATCCATGAAAACGACTAGTCATTACCTTCAGTTTGACCATGATATTTTTATAAAGTTCCCCCGTCAGCTTCAGGCACACAGTAGAAAAATAACAACAACGGGGTTGACACTGGTCAACGTTGCCTGAATCGATCAGAGCTTATGCGCAGATTATCTGAGGTATTTACTAACTTCGGGGTTTCTTTGTTTTGCTGCATTGATAAAATCCGTATTATCTTTAAGCTCGGAAGCAGCATAACTGTAAGCTTGAGGATTTGTTTCAATTAAGTCGAGCATACACTCGCGATCCTTCAAAAACTTTGCACTGGCCGCTGGTAAGTAAAAAATGCTTTCAGCAATAGCCATTCGAATAATGTTTATATCACTTCGGAGTCTTTCACTTGCATCTCCCAGAACTATGGGAGCCTTTGTGACAGCGGCCATGACGACATCGCGATCATTTCTCAGCCCCTCACTCAAATCTTGCAGTTCAGTGGGATATTCTGAAATGACGGATAATACAAAGTCTCTATCATCCCGAACCCTTTGGCTGGCATATTTCAGTCCATGCTCGCGCAGTGCACTCGTGATCTTTTCTTTACAATCCTCAAGCGGCTGGCCCGGTGGTACATAAAACTCTAATCTGTAATTGCAAGATGGATTGATAACAAAAAATTGATATCCCATATCATACACTTGCTCAATCAATCTAATAGCGCTTACGGGATTAAGTAATAAAAAATGGTGTAAAAGTTCCCTGCGGATGTCCTCACTCATCTCATCACTCATTAAAATTTCCCGCGCACTTTCTTCCGGTTTTTCCCGACAACCCAATGACTGATGATGGATACATAACCGATGAGCATAATGAATAAAATGTTGATGATGTTTGCTCAATAACCGACGGCAAGGGGCAATACGGAGCCACTCATTTTCATTCAGATGAGACATTAAGAAAAGACAACGTTGAAAGGCGAACCTGTCCGCCTCTGTCGCAATACCACGATCAAGGCGATGTGCAAGCAAGTCAGAGTCCCACTGATCTCCTTCAAAAATCGGCATGTACATCAACTTAACACCCACACTTAGCAAAGCTTTTAACACAATGATGAGTTTTTCAAAGGCATCCTGCATGGATTCAGGTAATATCATTCCGGGGCATTCGACGATCATTTCACCCGTTACGTCGTTATAGCTCAGCTTCATGCTATGAGCATTTTCATCCAGTTCGATCTCCTTCAATAATTGCCCCAGAAACCACATAAGCTTCAGCTTGTGAGGTTTATCGTCTTCATGAAAACAAACAAATTCATCAGAAAACGTCAGTCGCAAGGTTCGTCCTTTGCCCCCCTCTGCGCGTTCAAGCAGCTCGATAAGGCTCACATAAAAGTCAATCTTCAGGTTAACAATCACGGCTTCATCCATACTGATAACAGTCCCTGAGCCCCCTGATGCTAAGATTGATTTTATGCAGGACCGTCTCAGTATTGGCGCTTTCTCATCCAGCCTGTCCGGAGTCGTGCAATCAATATAGGTAACGTGATCTTTCCTGAAAAGCCTGCCCTGGCCGGAAGCCTCAGTGACCGGTGCCAATGCCTTTACAAAACGCTGATGCAGAGCAAAAATCAGCTCATGAACACTTCCCACCTGCTCGGCATCATCAGGATTGAGTGCCTGAAGACAGGATTGTAGCTGGCGACAGTCTGCCTCCCACTGATGAAATATTCCCGGGGATAGCTGCCCTTTTTCGGCGGCTTGCATGGGAAGAGTGATACTCTCTAACCCAGATCGAATGGTCTGTTTCAACCTATTGAACCGGTTGATCAGTTGCGGTACTTCATGCCGCAATGAGTTGACCTTGCGTGAACTATCACCAGCCAGTTGCAAGAATGCCTGGTACCCATCCAGCAGTGCCTGAGCTCCATGAACCAGCCGATTTACGCTATCTCTGGTCTCTGTCAGTAGCTCTGATCGTTGCGGTGACATGCTCAGTTTCAGAGGGTTTGTCAGACCGTGCAGTCCACCGCCGGAGGCAAAAAACGCCGACAGGCGGGCATTTTGATCCGTGAGCCATCGAAAACCGCTGGCGACCTCAAGGAATCTGCCTTCAGGGAGAGACAAATCATCCCGTGACGGGACAGTTTTTGCTAACGGTGCATCAGAAGCCAGCGTCACCTGCAAGCCATCATCGGCGTCCATGGCGAAATCCCTGGTGTCAGAATCCATAGCGCCAGAGAGCCGGTTGGCAGGAGAACAATGAGCAGCCTGATCTTCAAGAGATAAGCGGCACACGCGCTTGGATAGTGGCGTTGTGTCGGGAACGCCAATGGGTTCAGGATCACCAAAATACCTTTTGTTTGAACGATCAGCCCCAGCCTTCTGATCGGGGAGAGTTGCCAGGCTTTGAGAATCTGATCTGCCAATTTTTTCTGGTGGTAAAGGTAACACAAAGATATCCCTCTCAAGTTAATATTCATCCACGATTCAACGACGAGTCATTACCTTTACATCTGACAATAATGTTTTTATAAAGTTCCCCCGTCAGCTTCAGACACGTAGTAGAAAAAACAACAACAGGCTGGCAAAAGGATTTTCACTGGTCAACCTTGTCTGAACCGATCAGGCCTTATTCGCAGATTATCTGAGGTATTTACGAAGCTCGGGGTTTCTTTGTTTTGCGGCGTTGATAAATTTTTTATCATCTTTAAGCTTTACAGCAGCATAATGGAAAGCTTGAGGATTTTTTGCAATTAAGTCGAGCATACACTCGCGATCACTCAAAACCTTTTCGCTGGCAAATGATAAGGGATAAGTACTCTCAGCAATAGCCATTCGAATAATGTTTTTATCGTTTCGGAGTCTTTCACTGGCATAATTCAGAGCTAAGGGATTCTTTTCGACAGCGGCCATGACGACATCGCTATCATTCCTGAGCGCCTCACTCAAATATTGCAGTTGTTTGGGATGTTTTGAAATGGCGGGTAATACAAAGTCTCTGTCATTCCGAACCTGTTGGCTGGCATATTCCAAACCATGGGTCAGCACGGCATTCCTGACCTTTTCTTTATGATCCCCGGACAGTGGGTCAGGTGGCGCATAAAATTCCAATCTGTAACCGTAAGATGGCTTGATAACAAAGTATTGATCTCCCAGATCATACAGTTGTTCAACCAATCGGGTAGCGCTTTTGGGATCGAATAATAAAAAATGATGTAAGAGTTCCTTGCGGGTGTCCGCACTCATCTCATCACTCATTAAGATTTCCCGCAGACTCTCTTTCGGTTTGTTCTTAAGCAATAACGACCACTGACACACACCCAACCGGCGGGCATGGTGAGCAAACTGTTGCTGGTGTTTGCTTAATAGCCAGCAGAAAGCGGCCGTCGAGTATCGACCACCCGCAATCCGATAAAACATGACAAAAAGGCAATGTTGGAAGGCGAATCTATCCGCTCCTGTGGCAACATCACGTTCAAGGTGTTGTGCAAGCAGGTTAAAGTCCCACTGACCTCCTTCAAAAATGGGACTGCACTTCAAATGCAGATCCAGATCAGACATAGCAGGTAAGACAGTGATCAGTTTTTCAAAGGCATCCTGCATAGCTGGACGTGTTGTCATTCGGGAACATTCGACGATAATTTCACCCGCTACGGCGTTATAACTTAGCTTCATGTTATCAGGATTATCAGCCAGTTTGATCTCTCTCAGTAGTTGCGCGAGAAACCACATACGCATTAACTTGCCGGATTTATCAGCGTAATCAGTGCTATCAAACTGGTCAGAAAATGTCAGCCGCAGGGTGCGTCCTTTCCCCCCCTCAGCACGTTCAAGCAGTTCGATAAGGCCCACATGACTGCCAAGATCCAGGTTAACAATCAAGGCTTCATCCATGCTGATAACTGTCCCTGAAAGCCCTGACTCTTCCATGAATGCTCTGCTGGACTGCTTCAATAGCGGCACCTCTCCACCCGGGGTCGTGCAATCGACATAGGTGATTTTCCTTTTTATGGACAGGCTGTCCTGACCCCAGGCCAGAGTGACCGGCGCCAGCGCTTTCACGAAGCGCTGATGCAGGGCAAAAATCAGCTCATGGACACTCCGAACCTGCTCAGCCTCAACAGGGTTAAGTGCTTGAAGGCAAGATTGTAGCTGATAACAGTCTGCTAGCCAGTGACGAAACATTACCGGGGATACCTTCCCTTTTTCAACGGCTTGCATGGGAAGAATGATACGCTTTAGCCCGTATTGAATGGTCTTTTTCAACAGCTCGAACCGGTTGATCAGTTGCAGCATTTCTTGCCGCAATGACTTGACCCTGTGTGAACCCCTCTTGCCAGCCAGTTGCAGGAATGCCCCGTACCCATCCAGCAGAGCTTGAGCCCCATCAACCAGACGATTTACGCTGTCGCAGGTCTCTGCCAGTCGCTCTGATCGTTGTGGCGACATACTCAGTTTTACCGGATTTGCCAGACAATCCAGTCCGCCGCCGGAGGCAAAAAATGCCAACAGCCGGGCATTTTGATCCGTGAGCCATTGAAAACCACTGGCGACCGAAAGAAATGTGTCTTCAGAGGGGAACAAATCATCCCGTAACGGAACGGCTTTTACTGGCAGCACATCAGATAGACAACCGTGACTCAACAGTTTCCCGGTCATGTCACCGGCCACAATAAAGGCACCGGGCTTACCGTTAAAGCGGGCGCAGGCCAGCGTCATCTTTTGTCCAACACGGGCGGTCAAGGTCGCAAACTGGTCACCGGCCAGCATCAGGGTTTTTCGTTGCTGTTTCATCAGGATCGCTACATGATCATTGAATCCTCCTGTGGCAGTAACAAAGCCTCCTGCCCGCTTCAGGAACCCGGGCTCAAGCATCCAGTCTTTAGCGTGTTGAGCCACGACAATGGCTCCCTCTGGCATAGAGTCTGCTGCCTGTTCTTCAGCCAGCCAGAGTGGTCCGGTGCAATAGCCTTCGCTGACACCCTCGCCGATGGCCAGGGTCTCTTCGGGTATGGGCATGGCGAAATCCAGGCCGCCGGAGAGTCGGGTGACAGGGCGTACCTGCAACAGGAACAGGCGACCCTGATGGTCTATGGCAAACTCCACATCCACCGGGCAGAGCAACAGCTTTTCCAGCTCTGTCACCATCTGCCTGAGGTCTGCAACCATGTCATCAGTGAGTTGTTGTGCAACGTCGTTTGATTGGGCATCGGCATCATCAATCCTTGTTTCCGAATAGCCGTTATTGTTTTTGCGCAGGATATAATGACTCGAGATCGTCCCGGGAAAATATTGATAGCTGTCAGCTCCTTCATTACGAAAAATATCAATACGGTGGGGTGTGTTACCGGACTGCCCGGCCACTACCCCTCTGGGCTGACCGCGTGTGTACTCAACCCTGACGGTATCATCGTCAAAGGATTGAAAGCTCATGGCGACCCCGCCGTGCAGGCAGTCAATACACTCCTGGATAATCAGCGCCATAGGTTGCGGTATATCTTCGGAACAGACTTCAGGCCGGTAAGCCGAGGCCATAACCTTAAGACAGGTTCGCAAAATATCCTCATCTCCCTGAACTTCCGAGAGGTATTTGCCCGCCTGGGCATCGCCGTAGTTATCTTCATTGATGCCGGAACTGCGGACAATAAGCGGCCCTGATGTTGATAGTCCGTGATCCCTGATGTGTCGGGCCGCTTCGGAATCTTTAACCTGCTCATAAAAGTCATCACTGGCAATAAATTTCGCCAGACCGTCCAGCCAGCTATCTTTTCTGCTTTGCTCTGAAGGTAGCAAAGTATTGAAGCGTTCCCTGATGTTCGCCAGACTGATCTCTGCCTCCGGTTCATCGCCGATCCCGGGGAAACAGGATTCCAGCCGTTGGCTATCGAGAGGGTGTTGTTCCAGCGCATTGGTGATCTGAGTTGTCACACACTGAAACGGTGGCACAGACAAACCGGCTGCTTTCATGCGCTGCAGAAACATTCCCTTGCCCCCATGTAATTCCCGGTTGGCAGGAGAACAATTAGCAGCCAGATCTGGAACAGGTGAGCGGCATTTGCGCCTGGCTAGCGACCTTGGTTCGAGAATGCCAGTGTGAACTAAATCACCGAAATACCTTCTGTGTGAACTATCAGTCTCAGTATTATGATCGGGAACAATTGTCAGGCTTTGAGAATCTGATCTGTCAATTTTTGCAGCGGGCGAAGGTAACATAAAGATATCCATTTCACGTTAATATTCATCCATAATTCAACGGCGAGTCATTACCTTCAGTTTGACCATGATGTTTTTATAAAGTTCATTCTTCAGGCTGATTCTCCCAATAGAATTTGACGAACAAAAGCGGATTTTCAGACCAATTTGCTGCCGCCGCACGACTGCATGGATGCAGGAGCTAGAGCAACGCAGGAGCAGTTGCCGACGACTGCATGGATGCAGGAGCCAGAGCAACGCAGGAGCAGTTGCCGACGACTGCATGGATGCAGGAGCTAGAGCAACGCAGGAGCAGTTGCCGACGACTGCATGGATGCAGGAGCTAGAGCAACGCAGGAGCAGTTGCCGCGTAAGGCAGTCTATTCCAGGTCAGCCTCCTAGTACATCACTCCGATTTGATCGTCGGGTAAAGCTTCTTGAGTTTTACCCGAGCATCCTCGGTCGTAAATCGCCATTCCATTTTGCTTTCTACACCATTACGCTGGGACTCCCACGCTTCAATCTCTGATTTCAGTGCGGCCTGATCGGGTATGCGTCTACTTAAACACTGACGACTGAGAATACTCAATTCAATCTCTGCCATGTTGAGCCAGCTTCCATGCTTGGGTGTATAGATGATTTCCAACTTACTGGCCAACCGATGAGCCTCTCCTGGTTCAAAGGCTTTATAAAGAGATGCAGGTGTATGTGTGTTCAGGTTATCCATGACAAGACGGATGACATCAGCTTTTGGGAAGTGAACATCAACCAGCTGTTTGATCTGGTGAGCCCAGTCGCAGGCAGTTCGGCTATCAGTCACCTCGATATGTCGCCAACCTTCCAGTGGCGCAAAAAACATGAAGAGAGAACTCACACCATTGCGCTCATACTCATTGTCATATTTTAGGGGTTGGCCAGGCTTCATAGGGAGTGGAGTCCTGACCTCCAAAGTATGCTGCTTACTGCTCTCATCCATACAGATCAGTGGTCGATTCGGATCATGTGGTTGTTGATAAACATCCAAAACACGTTCCATAGCGCAAACAAATTCTGCGTTTGCTTTTTTTGGAATACACCACTCCTTTTTCTGCCAAGGCTTCAACTCGTTTTTTTTAACTCTCGGCCAATGGTTTGATGCGAGATGGAATTGACATGCTCCAACTCAACCATACGGTCAGCGAGAAGCTGTAGCGTCCAGCGGCTATGACCTTCTGGTGGTGTTGAGCAAGCCAGAGCTGTCAATGCCGCCTGCTGCTCCCCCTGGAGTTTTCTTGGGCGGGCAATGCCATTGAACTTGCTATTAACAGCAATATCCAGCCCTTCAAGTACACAGCGTTTGCGTGTTCTCTGAACCGTTTTCGTTGAAACACCACAGGTTTGGCTGGTCTGGAGCTCCGTCAGTTTTGGCCCGTTTTCATCGAGACACAGGAGGATCTGGGCATGAATACGTTTATGCTTGGCCACCTTGGTCTGGTGAATGAGGTCTTTTAATTGCTGCTGTTCGTCTATGGACAGGCGGATACGGTATTGAGCTGGCATAGGTCACCCTGATCTGAATCAGGGAGAAGAATGCCAGAATGGAAAATTCCGGCATTGCTGCAGGACAAAGAAACTGGAGTTATGTACTAGCCTTAAGTACGCATTATAAAATAACACAACGGTTTTCATCGACCAATGTGCTCAGAGTCAATCCGACATTCTCCAAAATTCCCCCGATGTATCTAATAACTCTGGGGTTTCTTAGCTTTGCTGAATCGATAAATAACTGATCATCTATAAGCTCGAGATCAGCAAATTCGATAGCACCAGGATGCTCTGTAATTAAGTCGAGCATATACTCGCGATCACTCAACAGGGTTTCGTTGACATCCATTAAACAACTAATATTTATAGCAACCAGCTCCTTAATAATGTCTTTATCGTTTCGAAATCTTTCACTGGCAAACCGCAGGGATCTTGGATACTCTGCAACAGCAGCCCTGACAACATCAAAATCATCCTGAAATTTCGGGCTAAGGTGTCTCAGATGATATTCATAGTTAGTGACTAAGGCGATGGCGACATCTTTATCATCCTCCAGTTCTTTACTCATATACTTATGTTGATCTTTATGTAGTTTAATGGCTGCTATTACAAGTTCTTTATCACCTCGAATCCGTTGGCTGGCATATTTCAGCCCATCCTTCACCAGGGCTTTGCTGACCTCTTCCTTACTATCCGTCAGGGACTGACTCGGTGGAACAGCAAACGTAAGCTTGTAATCCCGTGTTGGTTTGAGAATATAGTATTCGTCTTTAAAACGGTCATAAAAATCTTCAAAAGGTGGAATAGGGTCAAGGGTTTTTGACAATAATAAATGATGTATCAGCTCCCTGCGGATGTCCTCACTCATCTCATCACCCCCTATTATCTCCCTCAGACTGACCTCCGGTTTTTTCCCGCGAACGACTAATTCCCGAAGCTCCCCTAATCGCTCTGCATGATGAACAACCTGTTGAAGGTGGTCGCTTAATAACTGGCAGCAAGCGGGAGAAATAGTAAGTCCGTCAATCTTCAGATAGGGTATTGAGAAAAGACAGTGTTGGAAATTGAATGCATCGGTTTCTATCGTAACATCGGGATTAAGGCGTTGCGCAAGCAAGTTAAAATCCCAAGGAGATTCTTCCAAAATAACTGCTTTATCAAAAGCTATATCGAGAGCAAACATAGCATCTAAGACAATCATCAGTTTTTCAAAGGCAGCCTGCATATCTTCACGTGTTTTCATTCCGGGACATTCGACAATTAATTCACGCGCCACAGGGTTGCACGCGAGTTTTATGCCAGCAGCCTTTTCATCCAGTTTGATCGCTTTCAGAAGCTGTGCCAGAAACCACACACGCTGATACTTGCCATCAGAAAAAGCTGCATCAAAATCGTCAGAAAATTTCAGCCGCAAGGTTCGTCCTTTTCCACCCTCTGCATTTTCAAGTAACTCGACAAGGCCCTGATGACCTCCTAATTTCAGATTAACGATCAATACCTCATCCATACTGATGACAATTGTTTCATGCGCCAATTGTCTGATAGATTCCTTGACGGACGGACTCAATAGTGGTGCCTTTTCACCCGACTTGCCCGGAGTTGTGCAATCAACAAAGGTGATGCACTTTTTGAAGCATAACCTGAACTTCACCCACTCCTCAGATAGCCTGCCCTGACCCGACTCCAAAATGACCGGTGCCAGGGCCTTTACAAAGCGCTGATGCAAGGCAAAAATCAGCTCATGGACACTTCGGACCAGTTTAGCCTTTCTGGGCTCGAGCGCCTGAAGACAGGATTGCAGTTGCTGGCAGTCTGCCACCCACTGACGAAAATCTCCCCGGTATGCCTGCCCTTTCTCAGCAGCTTGCATTGGAAGAATGATTCTCTTTAACACTGGTTGAATGGTCTGTTTCAGCATTTCGAACCGGTTGATCAGTTGCTGTAACTCTTCCCTCTGTGGCTTGAGCTGAGATTGATCACCGTTACCCGCCAGACTCAGGAAGGCCCCATACCCATCCAGCAGTGCTTCAGCCCCACCAACCAGTCGAATTACGCTGTCCAGAGTCTTTGCGAGTAACTCTGATCGTTGTGGCGACATGCTCAGTTTTACCGGGTTTGCCAGGCAATCCAGTCCGCCACCGGGAGCAAAAAATGCCAGCAGGCGGGCATTTTGATCCGAAAGCCATTGAAAAGCACTGGCAACCTGAAGGAATGTGCCTTCAGGTGGGGTCAAATCATCCCTTGAGGGGACGGCCTCTGTTAAGGGTGCATCAGAAAATGCAGTGGCAAGACTTCTGTGACTGGCCAGTTTTCCGGTAAGGTCACCAGCAACGATAAAGGCTCCGGGCTCACCGTTAAAACGGGCGCAGGCCAGGGTCGCCTGCTGACCATTCTGAGCGGCCAATGCCGCAAACTGTTCACCGGCCCGCATCAAGGTTATTTTTTCCTGCTTCAGGAGGATCGCTACATGATCATTGAATCCTGCTTTGGCCAGGACAACGCCCCCTGCCCGTTTCAGGAATTTGGGCTCAAGCATCCACTCTTCAGCGTGGTCAGCTACGACAATTGCTCCCTTCGGCATAGCATCTGCCTCTTGTCGTGCGGCCAGCCAGAGTGGTCCGGTGCAAAAGCCTTCGCTGATGCTCTCACCAATGGCCAGTGTCTCTTTGGATTCAGGTATGGGCATGGCAAAAACCATATCGCCAGAGAGCCGGGTAACAGGGCGCACCTGCAACAGCCACAGGCGACCCTTACGATCAATGGCAAACTCCACATCCACGGGGCATAGCAACAGGTTTTCCAGCTTTGTCACTGCCTTTCTGATTTTAGTAACCATTTTATTAGTGAGTCGCTGCCCGCCGTCGTTTGATTGGACATCGGCACAATCAATTCTTATTTCCGAATAACCGTTATTCTTCTTGTCCAGGATAAAGTGGCTTGAGATCGTCCCGGGAAAGTATTGAGAGCTACCAGCTTCTTTTTTGCGATCCTCCCGAAAAATATCAATGCGGTGAGGTATGTTACCAGACTGTCCTGCCACTGCGCCCTTGGGTTGACCAGGTGTGAACTCAAACATAATGGTATTATCCCAAAAGGATCGAAAGCTCATGCCAACCCCGCCACATTGGCAGTCAATGCAGTGCTGGATAATCAGTGCCATAGGTTGTGGTATTCCGTCGGGGCAGAGTTCAGGCCGGTAACCCGAGGCCATAACCTCAAGACAGGTACGTAAAACATCGTCTTCTTTCTGAACGGCAGAGAGGTATTTGCCGGCCTGGGCGTCGCCGTAGTTATCTTCATTAATGCCGGAACTGCGGACAATAACGGGCTGTGATTTGGAGGATCTATTCAACTTTTGGCGCAGATCCCTGATGTGTTGGGCCGCTTCAGAATCTTTAACCTGTTCGTAATAGTCATCGCTGGCAATAAACTGTGTCAGACCCAACAGCCAGTTATCCCTTTTGGTTTGCTCTGAAGGCGGCAAGGTGCTGAGGTATTCCTTAATGTTCGTCAGGCTGGTCTCTGCACCCAACCATTGATGGTCGATCCCGGGGAGATAGCGGGCTAGACGATGGGTATCCAGAGGATGTCGTTCCAGAGCATTCATAACTCGAGCAGTCACACATTTGAAGGGTGGAACAGACAGACCGGCTTCTTCCATGCGCTGCAAAAACATGCCCTTGCCCCCAAGTTGTTCCCGGTTAGCAGGAGAACAGTCAGCAGTCTGACCTGAAACAGGTAAGCAGCAGGTGCGCTTGGTTAGCGACGTCGGGTCGGGAACGTCAACGGGATTTAGAGAACTGAAATACCTTTTAGGTGAACGATTAGCCTTAGTAACCTGATTGGGATCATTTGTCAGATTTCGAAGATTCGGTAAATTAAAACTAGCAGCGTGTAACATAAAGATATCCCCCTCAAGATATTAATCATCCATAATTTAATTGCTATCGCTTAAAAGGCTTTCTTTATATTTGACAATAATTTTTTTATAAAGTTCATTTTTTTCATTGATAAAATACCTACCCTGTTTAAGATCGAGAGCAGCATAATTAAAAGTTTGAGTTTTTTTCAATTACGTCGAGCATACACCCGCTACCTTTCAAAAGCTTTTTACTGGCCAATAATAAGTAAGAAATATTTTCAGCAATGACCATCCGAATAATGTTTATATCGCCTCGAAATATCTCAACTGCGTAAAGCAGATAATGACCAAGTAAAAGTCGCCGACCAGTCAGGTTATTTTATATTAAAACTCCCTGCTTCCTGAAACTTGTTGCATACCGGAAAGATGCTGTAAGTGAATTTATTGAGACCGTAGAAGAAGCCGGATCTTCAGACATAATTATCCGCACTACTCCCTTGAACAGCCATGTAGATGTTCGCTATGTATCCTGGTCAGGGCTGAGTGTCTGGGGGCTAATGCAAAGCGAATCCAGCGTTATTGACAGGCACTGGATACTTATTTGCGGCATTTATAAACAGACGTCCCCACTATGGCAACCCCATCTTTGGTCTATAGTTGGCTCACAGACACTCCCTTTCTGTTGTTCGAAATCCCCTTGTAGCAATACTGGATGCATTATGGAATTCAAAGACTACTACAAGATTCTGGGTGTAGAACCTGATGCTGATAAGAAGACCATAAAAAACGCCTACCGAAAGCTGGCCAGGAAGTATCACCCGGATGTCAGTGACCACCATGATGCTGAAAACCAGTTCAAGGAGGCTGCTGAAGCCTATGAAGCACTGAAAGACGACGAAAGACGTGCAGAGTATGATGAAATCCGTCAGTACGGCGGGTCTCAGCAAGGCTTTCGTCCACCACCCGGCTGGCAACCTTCCGGGTCATGGAGTGATAGTGGACAGCATTTTCAGGGGGGTTTTTCAGATTTCTTTTCGTCTATCTTTGGCAGTGGCACAGACTCCCGGGCCAGTGGTTTTGGACAACAGGGGACTTATAATCAGCGAGGCCGGGATATTGAAACCGAGATGCCCATTTTTCTTGAAGATACGCTCACTGAAGAGTCCAAAAGCATCTCCTACAGCCTGCCCCATTACGATGAACATGGGCGTGTTACCGAGGTAGATAAAACCCTCAAGGTAAAAATCCCAGCCGGCGTAACCGATGGTGAGCTTATCCGGCTGAAAGGGCAAGGGGCCCCGGGTATCGGAGATGGTGGCAATGGCGACCTGTTTTTGCGCATCAGGCTGGTCCCTCATCCACTATTTGATGTCGAAGGACATAACCTGATTATCACCCTTCCCCTCGCTCCCTGGGAAGCAGCTCTTGGCGCTAAGGTGACGCTGCCTACGCTGTCTGGCAAGATTAACATGACCATTCCGGCTAATAGTCAAAGCGGTCAGCGCTTGCGGATAAAAGGCAAAGGTCTGCCTGGTAAAAAGATACAGGGGGATCTTTATGCGGTGCTGAACATTGTTCTGCCCAAAAGCAACGACAGCATTAAAAAGCACTGGCAGCAGCTGGCAGAACAGGCCCACTTCGATCCGCGGGCCGAGTGGAGTATAGCCTCATGAACGAAACACAGACCACCTACCTGAATTTCACCGAAATCTGTCTGCAAACCGGCGTAGCAGAAGAGACCATCATCGAAATTATCGAGCAGGGAATTGTAGAACCCATTGGCACTTCACCCCGTGAATGGCAATTCAGTCCGGCCATGGTGCTGCTGACCAGAAAAGCCGTGCGCCTGCATGACGATCTTGATGTGGACTGGCCGGGTATAGCATTGGCTATTGAGTTACTGGAAAAACTGGATCATCTTCGGAAAGAGAACCATCACCTCAAGCGGCGTTTGAGCCGCTTTATCAGGGGTTAGGAACTGTCTTGAATTGTAGATAGCCTGCCCTGAGTCCAGAGTGACCTGTCCCAGCGCCCTCAGGAAGCGCTGATGCAAGGCAAAAATCAGCTCATGGACACTCAGGACCCGTTTAGCCACTGGTGGTCGATCCCGGGGAGGTGGCGGGCTAAAAGATGGGTATCCAGAGGGTGTTGTTCCAAAAACCAAAGATCCAGACAACTGCGGCCGATAGAAACATTATTCAGGACACAGCCGGGACTTGATGTCAGGGTCGGCTTCTAAAACAATAACAACGGTGGGCCTCCACCACTGACCAGGTAATTGACACTCTGAGTCCATGGAATACAAGATCATCATTGCAGACGACCACCCTCTGTTCAGAGCCGCATTACAGGCAGCTCTGCGTCAGGGGCTGGAGAATCCTGAAATTTATGAAGCCGGATCCATCGCAGCCCTGCAGAATATCCTTGAACAGGTGCCATCGCCTGATTTGATCCTTCTTGATCTCAACATGCCGGGTGCTCACGGCCTTTCTGGTCTGATCTTTCTCAGGGGACAATATCCGCAAATCCCTGTTGTTATTGTTTCCGCTTCTGAGGATGCACAGATCATCCATCGCTCCCTGCATCATGGCGCTCAGGGCTTTATCCCGAAATCCTCACCACTGGACGTTCTGAAGAATGCCGTGACCCAGGTGCTTGAGGGGGATACCTGGCTACCAGAATCGCTGCCCGAACCACCAGAACAGGGGCAGCTGTCCGAACTGGAAGAAAAGCTCGCCACTTTGACGCCACAACAGTTCAGAGTTCTGGGCATGATTAGCGAAGGTCTGTTGAACAAACAGATTGCTTACGAACTGGAAGTATCAGAAGCCACGATAAAGGCACATGTCACGGCCATTTTCAAAAAGCTGGGCGTTCGCAGCAGAACCCAGGCTGTGATTGCCATAAACGAGCTGGAAATTGACCAGCCTTTCGCAGGTGACAACCGCTCGTCTGCTGCCCCTCCTCGTGCTTAGTCAACTCACGCTCAAACATAGCCCTGGCAGATGCAGGCGCTGCAAGCGATGAGAATAGAATTATGCTAACAAAGTCTGATTTCTTGAAGGAAGTATCGCCTTAAGGTGACATTCATACACCACAATGCTAAAAACTACAAACACCGTATCAATGCATTGCCAGAAGAACGATTAGAAGAACAATTAAAATAAATCCAGGGATTCATTATGAACGAAGTGCGTGTGTACCCGGTAACTGATGTTCAACGAGAGAATACATTGACAGATAACAAACGGTATCTTGAGATGTACCAGCAATCTGTCGTCAGCCCCGAAAAGTTTTGGCGAGAGCATGGCAAGAGAATCGACTGGTTCACACCATATACCGAGATCAGGAAGGTGTCGTTCGATCATGAAAATGTCGATATCAAATGGTTCTTCGACGGCACCACCAACGCCTCTTTCAACTGTCTGGATCGTCACCTGAGCAAAAAAGCCGATCAGGTTGCCATCATCTGGGAGCCGAATGAAGAAGGCGACGCCTCCAGAAAAGTGACATACGGAGAGCTTCACGAACAAGTTTGTCGGTTGGCCAATGGGCTTAAGAGTCAGGGCATTGGCAAAGGCGATGTTGTCGCCATATACATGCCAATGGTCATAGAGGCCACAGTGGCGATGTTGGCCTGTTCACGCATTGGCGCCATTCACTCGGTCATCTTCGGTGGTTTTTCACCTGAAGCCCTGGCGGGAAGAATCATTGACGCCAACGCCAGGCTGGTTATTACAGCTGATGAAGGCATTCGGGGTGGAAGAAAAGTCCCTCTCAAAAAGAACGTTGATCAAGCCCTCGAAAACCCGCAAGTGACCAGCGTTGAAAAGGTCATTGTTTTGCGACACACCGGTGAAACGGTTTACTGGCAGGAAGGTCGTGATGTGAGCTGGCAGGATCTGACTACCATGGCTTCACCTCACTGCACGCCTGAAGCGATGAACGCCGAAGACCCACTGTTTATACTCTACACTTCGGGCTCCACGGGCAAACCTAAAGGCATTCTTCACACCACTGGCGGTTATCTGGTTTATGCATCCATGACCCATCAGTATGTCTTTGACTATCGAGAGGGTGAAGTATTCTGGTGTAACGCTGACATCGGCTGGATTACTGGCCATACCTATGTCACCTATGGCCCACTTCTGAATGGCGCCACCATGGTTATGCATGAGGGTGTACCCAACTACCCGGCCTGCAACAGAATCAGCAAGGTCATCGACAAACATCAGGTTAATATTCTTTACACCGCCCCCACGGCAATACGGGCGCTAATGGCTGAAGGTGATAGGGCTGTTGCAGACACTCATCGCTCCAGTCTCAGACTTCTGGGCACCGTAGGAGAACCGATCAACCCCGAGGCATGGAACTGGTACTACAAAACCATCGGCAATGCGCAGTGCCCCATAGTAGATACCTGGTGGCAGACAGAAACGGGAGGAGCCATGCTGACACCTCTCCCCGGCGCCACCGATTTGAAACCCGGTTCTGCAACCCGCCCATTCTTCGGTATCAGACCCGCCCTGGTTGATAACGATGGTCGTATTCTCGAAGGCGCACAGGAAGGCAACCTGGTTATTCTCGATAGCTGGCCCGGACAAGCCCGGACCGTCTTTAATGACCATGAGCGCTTTGTTCAAACCTACTTCTCCAGTTTCAAGGGCATGTACACTACTGGTGATGGCGCCCGCAGGGATGATGATGGCTATTACTGGATCACTGGACGTGTTGATGATGTTCTCAATGTCTCCGGTCACCGCATGGGTACCGCTGAAATTGAGTCTGCTCTGGTTTCTCATCATGATGTTGCCGAGGCAGCTGTTGTTGGCTTCCCACACGATATCAAGGGGCAGGGAATATACGTCTACGTAACACTGATAGCGGAGTCTGAGTATTCAGAAGAGCTCCAGAGTGAATTAAGACAGTGGGTTCGCAAAGAAATCGGCCCTATAGCCTCACCGGATATCATCCAGTGGGCTCCGGGGCTCCCCAAAACCCGATCCGGCAAGATTATGCGCCGAATCCTGCGCAAAATTGCCTCAGGGGAGTATGAAAGTCTGGGAGATACCTCGACGCTGGCGGATCCTTCTGTAGTAGAAACGCTGATTAGGGACCGCGCATTAGCGGGCTGACCTTGTTCCCGGACTGATATTTTAAACTCACAGAGAGCTCTGCATTCCGGGGCTCTTTGCCTCACGCTTGGTGTAGTTATTAACCGCAGCATTTTAATCTTTTATTGACTTTAGGGATCATCGTCCATACTATGCGCTCCTCGTTGATGCGGGGTGGAGCAGCCTGGTAGCTCGTCGGGCTCATAACCCGAAGGTCGTCGGTTCGAATCCGGCCCCCGCTACCAACAACAACGACTGTTGACTTACAGAGAACTGTCGTACAGATTTTGGTGCGGGATGGAGCAGCCTGGTAGCTCGTCGGGCTCATAACCCGAAGGTCGTCGGTTCGAATCCGGCTCCCGCTACCACATACAACGACAATTGATAACCAGACAGTTGTTGAAAAGATTTCGGTGCGGGATGGAGCAGCCTGGTAGCTCGTCGGGCTCATAACCCGAAGGTCGTCGGTTCGAATCCGGCTCCCGCTACCACATACAACGACAATTGATAACCAGACAATTGTTGAAAAGATTTCGGTGCGGGATGGAGCAGCCTGGTAGCTCGTCGGGCTCATAACCCGAAGGTCGTCGGTTCGAATCCGGCTCCCGCTACCACATACAACGACAATTGATAACCAGACAATTGTTGAAAAGATTTCGGTGCGGGATGGAGCAGCCTGGTAGCTCGTCGGGCTCATAACCCGAAGGTCGTCGGTTCGAATCCGGCTCCCGCTACCAAATACAAGCCGACTTTCCGGCTTTATTTTTTTTGCAGAAAAATCTTTTAATACCTGCATCAGGCAGGGATAAAAGATTTCTCTTCCGTTCGTGACTGTTTGGGATCTCAATGCAGAAAAAAGAGGCCAGCTCACTTACAAAAACGGCACTTGTCGTTGAGGGCGGAGGCATGCGCGGTATATACTCTGCCGGCATTCTGGACGCCTTCATGGACAAACGCCATCGTCAGTTCGATGGCTTCTACGGCGCTTCGGCCGGTGCACTCAACCTGGTTTCCTTTATTGCCGGCCAACGGGGTCGCAACCTCGACATCTATACAGGCGCCTGTCTGGAAACCCATTTCATCAGCCTCAAGCGCCACATGAAAGGCGGTAATCTGTTTGACCTCGACTGGCTGTTTGATCGCATCCAGAGACAGCACATGAATATTGACAAGTTTCGAAGCCATCTTCGAGACAAAACATTCACGGTTGTTACCAGTTGCGCAAGTTCAGGTTACCCAATCTACCATAAGTTCGATGAGTACTTTGAACTGGAACAGCTATTCACAGTTCTGAAGGCTTCCAGCGCACTTCCCATGATTTATCGCAACACCATAACCATTGATGAAAAAAATCATGTAGATGGAAGTCTTGCCGACCCCTTGCCAGTTATGAGAGCTGCCGAGGATGGCTATGAACACATAGTCGTGCTGAGAAGTCGCGAAAGCCATTATCGCAAGAAGGCTTCATCGAGCAATAGACTGCTGGCCTGGCAATTGCGAAAACAACCCGAAGTGGCTGAGCTGATTCGCCAGCAGTACTCAATCTATAACGAAACTCTCGACAGCTTTGATCAGCTGAAACGTAATGGTATATCCATTACAGAAATTGCTCCGGATACTTCCCTGAGTTCAACCAGAAGCACGCGTGACCGTGCCAGACTGGTTTCCGACTACCACAAAGGCTATTCCGCAGGGTTTTCGTTCCTCCAGCAGCTCAATCAGGCCTGACTGGCCTGGTCCTGGTGATCTTTGCCGATTTACAAACTCTCTAACATACTCTCTGGCTTTATTAACCATCCCTACTAGGCTTATGAATCTGTGGAACTGACGATTGTCTCAATCAGCTCGACAGGCTCAGCAGTGCCTGTTCTAAAACCGCCAGATTCAGAGCAGGATGTAAGTACTCGGCCATACGGAATCGAATATTTCTGGCTTATTGGGCAGGTGCTCTGCAAGGCGCAACGACGGGAACATAGCAAGCTATGTGACCAGAGTTGCAACGCAGCACGACTGCATGGATGCAGGAGCTAGAGCAACGCAGGAGCAGTTGCCGCGAGTGCCTGAACAATAAGTCAGAAAATATGATTTCGTATGGTTGAGTACTTATACTTGCATTCCGAAGGTTCAACCATAGAGGTTTCATTATGCCAAGGCAGATTCTCGTTCCAGTTGCTCATGGCTGTGAGGAAATTGAAGCCGTCACTATTATCGATACCCTTCGCAGGGCCGGAGCCCAAGTCTCTGTTGCTGCCTGCACTTGCGATGGCAACCTGGAAATTGAGGCATCCAGAGGTATCAAGCTGATAGCCGACGACCATATCGAAGCATATCTCAATAGAAACTTCCATCTGATAGCCCTGCCCGGGGGCATGCCCGGGGCAGCCAACCTCAGAGACAACCCCCACCTTACGGAACTTTTGCACCAGCAACACAGAGCCCAACGCTGGTACGCCGCTATCTGTGCCTCATCAGCCGTTGTGCTGGCTCATCACTCACTTCTCGATAATGTGCGTGCCACCTGCTACCCCACTTTTTTTGATCAGCTTGAGGGGGCTCTGCCACAACCGGAAAGCCCAGTGGTCGTCGATCAGAAAAACCGGGTGATTACCGCTCAGGGGCCCGGCTGCGCCATGAATTTCAGCTTCGCTCTGATTGATGCGGTATACGGTAAAGACGCTTACCGCCCTATAGCCAAACAGATGCTGGCAGACTGGGCACTCTGAGCACAGCATCCAGACAGTGGATGTGTGACATTAAGCTGTCATGGACACAGAGCAGTGTTTTTCGTTAAACCTGAACTCAAAAACTCAGTGCCCTCTTTCGTCCGGAAAAAGTATTCCCGAGTACGCCACACCTCATAATGGCTTTCAGCTGCGCCGCAGGCGCTCTGAGGTAGAACTTTGTGTTTTTTCTTCTTGCCAGATGGTTAGTAAAACTCACACTTTATGAACTTTGCTTTGAGATCAGAGTCTGAATCATATATCTAATGATTAAAGGGTCTTGATAAATGGATGGCATAGGAAAAGGAACTGATTTTCAAGTCGGAGTCATGGACAGCTCATTGCTCAGGTCATACAGAGATGAACCATTGTGGAATGGAATTCCTGTTTGCACAGTAAACTGTACAGAGAAACATATTTCATTTTGTCCAGACCACGAACGCTCCACCCGCTTGTTCAATCGCTCAATTGAATTGTCCTTGAGTAATACTTGTATTGATTTCATCAAGTATTCTGTCGGAAAAAAATGGCAGTTAATGGCATCATCTTTAGGTTTCACTGATACTGAAATTCAAGAACTTCAGTATACCTACATCCGTGGAACCGAATCTCATCACAACGAGCTTCACTTTAAACTGCCTGACTTTGTTTTTTTAATTGAAGCTATGATACGAAAAGCACAAATTGATAAAAATATGGATGCAGAGGCTATCTTTAATGCTATCGAAAGAAGCGGGCATTTTAAAAAAAAATTTCACCCATTTCGGGAAATAAACAATCAAGAAAAAGTCCAGACAAATCCTTTTCCTGATAAGTCAGGATGCTTTACATCATATATTTTTCTTATTTGGATTAAAAAAGATGAAAGCTCAATTGCTTTACCAAACACAACGGATCGCCCAGTAAAACAAAGGTGTTATGACTGGGCTCAACACAATAATGATAAATTAGTTGTTTTATGGTACAGCTCATCAATGTTAAATCGAAAAGAAGAAAAAAGCACATTCTTCGATTTTCAAAGGAATATTTTATCTGATGGAATTAAAAATATATTGATCCTGGATATTGATAATATCAACTGGGGTGATGAGGAAAGATATACTTACTGGCATATAGGAAAATCCAGAATTTCTGAAACATTGGTTTTCAACAAGGTACTAGCTTTCGATCAAGTTATAGATGGCTTAAGACCTGTGCTTTTATCAAAGGGAAGCTCTTATATAAAATCTGCGATGAGGGAATCACATATCCATGAAGCGCAAATTCCAACTATGGGGGCTTATTTTGATGTGGATTATATACCTGTCCCATTCAAATCATTTTATCATCCCTATAGAAAAATTTGTAGAGACGGTACTTTTGATAAAATATTTTTTTTTGAAGGATCGCTTTCTATTAGTGGCATGGTGCCTAACAGCTTTCTTGCCACTTATGAAGATAATAATGATTTAATAACAGATTACCCAATGCGCGGCGCATATGAAACCTTGTCTTTTTACGCAGATTACAGACCCCATCTTGTTGCAACAACCAGACTTTTCAGGATGTCTGACTGTAAATATGAAGACAATGGGCAATTACTGGAATGGGCAAGGCAAGCTACCTGGACTGAAAAATATTCAGACAAAACACTCTGCAGCAGTACATCTAAAGATAAACCATCTATACCTGACTACTTAGTAAAATACAAAGCATCAGGCAGCTCAGGATCTGACCCAATGGTGCAGGATTAATGTTGATCACCTAACACCAAATTCAGCAGTAGAGCGACTTGCGCTGTCTGCCGAAATTTTTTTCGGATTTGTTTTTCTCAAATCCAACCTCATTGATGACAATGGAATGAAATTCAGGCTGGCCTTCAGCATTGACAAAATTCACTTCAACCCAACGCTGACCAGGATAGACCAGATTCGCCACAAAATTGTCAATCTATCAACATTTTACTCTGAAGCCGTATCTTCTGATGCCTCAAGTAAATCTGAAAGTCATCGAAAACACTAATTACATAATCAATCATAACCCTTATGAGAGCTTCCCTAAGCCAGGGATATATGGTTTGATTGAAAAAGAGGTTAGAAAAAGCAGGTAAGGACGCTTGCACTTATTAATAAAGCCTAGAGGTACTCATTATGGAAAGCGTAATCATTCTGTTCTTATGTGGACTGGCTCTCTATCAGTTGAGCCTGAGACAAGACAAAATGGCTGAACAGCTGATCGCTCAGACGTTTAACCGGTTTGAACGACGCTACAACGATATTACCTACTCCTGTCTGAACTCTACAGTCGTCAAAAAACAACTGCACGGTTTCCCTGCACTTCCCCTGGTACCTTCTGTCAACTACACGGCCAGAGCCTTGTGTTATTCCGAGAATAAAAACTGGTTCTGGTTTGATGCCAGCATCCGCAACATGAAGCTCTGCTCGACCAGCATTACTCCTGTTTCACAACCAGAAGCCTGCGATGCACTTAGCAGTGATCCAGAGGTACTCAGCCAGTATTTTCCTGAGAATAAAGACAACGAATCCAAGGCTGAGACGAGTACCTGATAAACTATCTTCTCGAAATATTTTCAGGCATTCATAAAAAAACCGGCGCTAAGCCGGTTTTTTTTATGAATGTCTGCGAGGATATCAGGCGTTCTTTTCCAGCTCTTCCTTACGCAAATCTTTCCTCAGAATTTTTCCGACCGGTGTCATAGGTAGCTCCTGACGGAATTCTATATCCTTGGGCACTTTGTACGCAGTCAGATGATCCCTGCAATAAGCCACCACCTCTTCTTTCTTCAATTCGTCGTCTGCAGGAACCACAAACAACTTGATTCTCTCTCCGGTGACATCATCAGGAATGCCGATGGCGGCACAATTCTCAATCCGATCAAAACTGGCCACTACATCCTCAATCTCGTTAGGGTAGACATTAAAGCCCGAAACCAGAATCATATCCTTGATTCTATCGACAATTTCAACAAAGCCGTCTTCTTTGATGACAGCTACGTCGCCGGTTTTAAGCCAACCATCCTCAGACAGCACCTCGGCAGTGGCTTCTGTCCTTTTCCAATACCCCTGCATGACCTGGGGTCCGCGCACACATAGCTCCCCCCTCTCGCCAACAGCTTGAGCTTCGCCGCCATCATTAATCACTTTCAGTTCAGTACTGGGCAATGGAAGTCCGGCAGTGCCCAGCTGGGCAGTATCGCCAAAAGGATTCATGCAAACAGCTGGAGAGCACTCCGTCAAACCATAGGCTTCCGAGACGTAACATCCGGTAAATTTCCGCCAGCGAATTCCGGTTTCTTTCTGCAAAGCCGTACCACCGGAAAGGGTGAGTTTTAGTTTACTGAAATCACACCCCCTGAAGTCCGGGTGATTCAGCAAACTGACAAACAGCGTATTCAAACCAATGAAGCCAGTAAACTGCCAGGGCTTAATAAATTTGATAAAGGTTTTGGTATCCCTGGGATTGGCAATCAGGACATTCTGATTTCCCATATACGGCATGCAGAGCAGATGCACGGTAAAAGCATAAATATGATAAAGAGGCAGTGGCGCCACGAGAATTTCATTGCCGAGCTGCTGTACCGGCCGACCACTTTCATCCAGCTGTGACAGCGCTGCCGCAGCCTGAAGCATATTGGCAATCAGGTTGCGTTGAGTCAGTACCGCCCCCTTCGCAACCCCTGTTGTTCCCCCTGTGTATTGGAAAACAGCAGGATCTTCAGGTGCAGGAGGATTTTCAAGAGGTACAGCCTGACAGGCTTCGCCTTTTGCCAGTGCATCCCTGAAAGATACTGCCTTTGGCAGGTTAAAAGGCTCCACCATCTTCTTGACATGTTTTGCAGCAAAGTTTATTAGGGTACGTTTTGCAAATGGCAGCATGTCGGCCACGCGGGTCACAATCAGGTGCTCAATGCCCGTTTTTTCCACAACCTCTTCAACCAGATGGCCAAAGTTGTCCATAAACACCAAAGCTTTGGCACCGGAATCATTAAACTGATGCAACATTTCCCGATCGGTGTAAAGAGGGTTGGTATTAACAATGATAAGACCTGCTCTGATGGCTCCGTATACGGCTATGGGATACTGAAGCAGATTAGGCATCTGGATGGCAATTCGGTCGCCAGGCTTCAGGGATGTATGCTCACGCAGATAGTTGGCAAACTGCTGACTGTAGCGGTCTATATCACCGTAAGTCAGAGTATATCCAATACCTGTAAATGCCGGTCGTGAGGCATTTTTTTCAAGAAGTTCCTCTATTATCGCCAAAAGATTGGGATAGCGATCGGGATCAATGGTTTCAGCAACGCCTGCCGGACGCTTATCGCTCCAGAAAGATGCTTCCATAAGTACCTGCTCTCTTCTTGTTATCCATGCGACGACTGCTTGCGCACACAAGTTATCGTTCGCCTGCTGCCGCATACATCATTATTTACATAAGAGTGTTCGCTCTTTTTGGGTCTGGCAGACTTCTGTCGTCAAACATCAATCATCAGCCCCATAGGCTCTTTGCTCTTACAACCGCTTTGGTGCATTTCCATATACAGTAAGGTAAACCTGCTAAAAACGCACCTGCACACATATAGCCGTTAAGGGGGCTGCCATCACAGCCTAAGGAGTTTTACAGCTATTTTGTGGTTGGTACTAACCTTATCAGCACTTTGTTCGAAGATGTAGACCAAATAAACAACTCTGGAAAAGATAAGTGGTTTCACTTAACCTAAGATTTAGATCACCTGAGAATGAAAGTTTATAAAATCTTTTTCAGGGAAAAGATAGCCCAAAAAAACCATTTCATTTTTTAAACTTAAAAACGATGAAATGAGATAGGCTCTGGGAAAGCGAAAACAGCCATGGGCGCATACAGAACCATGAGCTAAGGAAAGCATTTCGGGTAGACGGCCATGATCGAGTTTTACCTCAAAATACTCTCTGGCAATCACCAGGGGGCTGAAATTCCACTTGAACCCGGAAGCTACTCTCTGGGCAAAAGCGATCAGTCTGATCTGGTCCTGACCGATGAATCACTCGGTGATCTGGAACTGATAATAAACATCAGCCCGCAGGGTCAAATAAAAATATCCAGCCAGTCTAAAGACGGATTACTCTACAGTAACGGCCTGCCCCGGGGCTCGGAGCTAAACGCCAATCATTTTGACATCATAACCTCCAGTCAACTGTTTTTTTCTCTGGGTCCTGTAGACGCCGACTGGCCCGATCAACCACTGCCTGAGCTTCAGAGACCGGACCCGGAACCGGAAGAACATCAGAACAAAGGCCCTGAGCAAGATGAAAATGATGAATTCCCTGATGCTCCAGACATCATGACGGACGATGGGGATGAAGAGCTTGACAGTGATGACCTCAATAACCTGAGCAATGATCTGGATGACATTAACGACTCTCTGGCAGATGACGAAGAGGCTGAAGACGAATCAGAGGAGTTTGAGAACCCACTGAAAAATATTGACCGGAAATGGCTGATAGGAATCCCGGCAGGCATATTTGCACTTTTCCTGCTTCTTATTATTTTACTTTCAGGTGGCTCTGACGAAGCGCCTCCTGAAATAAGCCATCTTGATCAGGCCAAAGAGATCCGCAATCGACTGAACCAGAAAAACATCAAACTGAAAGAGCTTCCTGACCAGAGCATCCTGATCTCTGGCTACACCCTGACAATGAGTGATAAACAGACAATCCAGCGTGAACTTCGTGAGCAGGGGATTCCTTTCAGTTCACAGCTGGTGGTCATGAGTGAATTAAGGGCTAATGCCGATGTGCTTTTAAAGAATCAGGGGCATACGTCTCTCAGTCTGGAGCTGGATAACTCTCCTGGTTCACTGGTTATGACCGGTTATGTTGCCTCCTCAGAAGAGCTTCAGAAAATCACTGCCGCTCTGAAACAGGAGGTTCACGGACTGGTTTCCATTGTCGATCAGGTAGAAAATCAGGCAGGTCGTCTTAACACGCTCAAGTCCATGCTCAGGGAGAAAGGCCTGAGCCCCCGTATACATTTGATACAAAAACCTAATCAAATCACTTTAGAAGGCCACCTCTTGGACGATGAACAGGTATATAACCTGAACGATGTGGTCACACGTTTCAGAAAACAGTATGGCAATCAGCCCCAGCTGAAACTGGCTACCAAAACAGCTGGAGCACCTGCCAAAGTATTAAACACCCCACTGGCCCCCTCTCTGAAGATTCGGTCAGTGAGTATGGGCAGGGTGCCCTTTGTAACCATGGAAGACGGTGCCAAATACCTGATCGGCGCAAAACTGGTCAACGGGTATATAATTGAAGATATTAATCTTGACTATCTTTTATTATCAAAAGGCACAGATCGGATCAAATATCGTCTTGGAGGCAACAGTGAAGGATCCACAAACCGACAATGAGAAAGTCCATCTTTCCGACCTCGAAGATCGCCTGATTCAAGACGCTGACGGTGAACTCAAGGAGCAGGTGCTGAAGGAACTGGTGGATGAAGCCTTTCGCCTGAAGTCGGAGCGAGACAAAGGGCTTTCTCCCGATGAGTTTGAAATCAACGACAAGATGATCACTGCCCTGATCGCCGCTACTGAAGTTGTTGACAAGACCTGGAATACTCATCACAAGAAACGCGCTGATTAAACGCCTTCTGACAGCTACGTCCAACAGGGAGAGGGATCATGGCACAGCAGGGAGCCAACAATTTAAACTTCGATCATGTACAGAACGTATTTGGTAAAACGGCTGAAAATCTTGATCAGGCTCTGAAAAGCAAAATAACGAACATGGACCCGAACAACACCAAAGACATGGTGGAGTTTCAGGTTGAGTTCAATAAATACATGATTATTGAGGGTTTGAGATCCAGTATCATCAAATCCATCAAAGACACACTCCAGAGTATTATCCAGAAGCTGTAAACCTGGCAAACAGAAAGAGGCCTGAAACATGACTGATGAAAAACTGATCAAAATCTTGGCAGATATTGGTTTTATGGCCTCCAGCGTGGGTATGTCAAAACATGCTTTTGGTATTTTCAGCGCCCTGGAGAAAGCCAGACCTGACAGCGTCCTCCCCACTTTGGGCTTTGCCCTGACCTTCATTAATAAAAAGATGAATCAGGAAGCCCTCGAGATTCTTCATAAGGAAGCCATCCCAAAGGATCCTGACAACCCGACGGTTAAAGCCTTTATCGGAATGGCTCTGATGATGGAAGGAAGAAATAAGGAAGGTGAAGATTACCTGACCACGGCCAACAAAGAAGGTGACGAAGAGACCGCCACCATGGCCAAAGAGCTGTTGCAGAACATCAGGAAGGGTTAAGCCTTTCTTTCCCTGTCTGCCAACGCTTCCAGAACCTCCTGCCTGAGCTCTTCAGGCATTCCTTCTCCCGCATTGATATGTTGCTCAAACCAGCCTTCAATCATCTGCTGACAGGCATTCAGGAATCGATCCCTGAGCTTATGATCCGCCAGGCTGGCAATCAACTCTGACTGTTTTTCTATCGTATTGACAGAGAAGTAATCACGACTTACCTCCTGCAAGGTGCCATCGTGTCGCTTGACAAAAACCCCGGACTCCCCAAGCTTTCTGACAAAATCACGCTGCTCTGAAGCCTGCCAACCTTCAGCCACTGACTCAGCCAGAACACTGACTGGCTCCTGCCACGGGGCGTCAAGCCAGCGCTGAGAAACCTCCCCAGCCAGCGTAATTCGTTTTGCCAGACGCAATAAATAGCCTTTGAGGCGTTCTCTGGAAAGGACTTGCAGCTCTCTGACAACGTGCAGGTCTCGAAACTGTTTGCGGGCATCATTCAGATTCCAGCGCGGCTGATACCTGACCTCAAAACCCGTCATCGACTTCAGGTAATCACACCATTGTTCTGAATATTGGGAAATAGCGGACACCGAACTGCGGAAGCCTTCCACAAATGCCTTACCATATTGAGAGGCTACTGGTGGATGACAACCATCCAGAGAATGCCGACCCTTTTCCATCAGCAGATGATCAAGAAAAGCAGTGATCGTTTGCGGCTGTTCAGCCACCAGCTCACCATTTTCCAGTTTGACTGAGCTGTATCGGATCTGACAGATATGAAAATTTTCCCAAACCTTCATCAAACCCGTCAGGCCAAGACTGGAATCCTGCATGCCCCTTAAAAAGCTCAACTCAGGGTTTTGCAACTCTGCCTGCAATTGCATAATCACAGGATTATGAAGAGCCGTCTCGGCATCAATGAGGTAAGGTTTGTTACCACTGAGATGAAGATTTTTACTGTGAATATCAGTCAGCCCCGACATAAGACAGAAGCCGGCCGCCACTCCCATGCGACGATGATACGTTTCCAGATCATCGCTCTCAGAAACGGTTTCCGAAGCAATAAACTCAACATAACCATAGAAAGACTTATTCAACATCCTGAACACACCCAGAGCGTCTGGGTCCTGCAACCAGCCATTCAGTGACTGGGCCATGCTCTGCTCATAACCCACTAATAACTGGTCAATGGCCAGATCCCTCAATTTGTAAACCAGATGTTCACCATTATTAAACGTCAATTGGTAAACGGGGGATCCGGAGTCTAATTGCAAATTACGGATAGAGATCAGACCAGAAGCCAGCTGACGGCTCCCTGAAAAAAAGTAATGATTGATCTCTGACAAGTCCTGCTTCACCCGACTCAGCAATGAACGGATCACTCTGACATGCTGGAAAAACTCCTTCTGAATGTTTCGATACCAGTGAGGATAAGCTTCAATCAGTGCCTCCACTCCTTTGGATTCCAGTAGCTTTAGCACTTCACCGTAGCTGGTCAATGTGTGATCTTCTGCAAACCAGCCAATGGCCTGTAGTAACCTGTCGTCCATCCATTCAATGACTGACTGGGCAATGGATTGAATCAAGCTACTTTCGGAACCCTCTTCAGAACTATCAATGTCATTCACATAACTCTGAATGAGTCGGACGTATTGAGTGATAACGGGCTTGATCCATTTGGATCTCAACTGCTCGGGAAAGACCAGGCCACACACCTGGCAGGGATCTTCAACCTTGAACCAGTCCGGCAATCCAGGGAAAGAGGGCTTGCGTCCCTCCGCCTCATCGGAAAAAGAGACCAGCTGATATTTCAACATCCAGGATAATAAAAATAATAAGGTTTGCCTTTCAGGAAACAGCTTCTGCATGTTGCTGACACTTTGAGGTGTCACCAGTTTCCTGATCACCTCTCTTATTTCGTTTTTATCAAGGAGATGACTCAGCTGATTGAAAAAGAAGCCTCTCTCCGACATCAACAGAACCCGGAGACCTCTGTCGGTGGCTACAAGGAAGTCCGTTTCCTGCAGAGCCACTGACGCATAATGCCCAAACACGTCCTGGTAGGGCATACCCACTGCCCTACCCTGATGATGTCGTATTCTTGATGCTTCCTGCCTCAGATCGTCTACCAGCCGGTGATACTGATCAATCAGCAAAGGCCAGCTGAAGGTTTCATTCACCCTCCGGATGGCCGCACCGGACATCGCTTTCCGGGTAGATTCATCCATTAATAATGTCGACAAGGCTGTTTTCAACGCTTCTATATCTACAGCAACTCCCTGAGCCTGAATCAGCTGAGCCTGAGTTTTGCTGACAAGGCTGAGAGAACGGGAAATATCATCATGGTCAGCCGAGGTGGTTTTGATCAGGAAACCTTCCTGCCCGGAAACAATCAAGTCTCGATAACCATTCCAGTCTGAAAGAATCACCGGAATACCTGCCCTCATTGCTTCTAAGGGAGCCAGCCCAAAGCTCTCCTGAACATTATCTGCAAGAGAGACAAACACATCCGCTTCAGCCAGCAACTGCTCCCGCTTCTCATCATCAACGGAGAGTTCAAAGCGAATACAGTCTTCAAGATTGAACTCATAGGCCTGAGCCAGTAATGAGCGAACATATTCGCCGGAGGCATCACCAGCCCCTGCAATCACCAACTGAAACCGGGAAACGGTTCCTTCCTCAAACAGATCATTCAATGCCAGTAATAATGGATGAAGGTCCATTTTATCGGCTGCTGATAGCCTGCCAAGACAGAGTATCTGAAGCACATCGCCTGCTCCGGAAGGAACAGCCTCTTGTCTGGCCGGCTCAATGCCCAGTGGAATGAGACTCACCTGCCCACGATAAGGAACAGCTCTACCCACGGTGTCACTGACACTGGCACTGGCCGAAGAGATCAGACGCTTCATCACGGTTTTCTGAGCTTTGGAACTACAGAGGATGGAATCACAAGGTTTGACGGGAGAAAAGATCAAATCCCTGATCCGGGATAAACGGGCATCATCACTGAGACTGTGAGCCCTGCCGGTGATAGGAAATAAACTGGACGCATGTCTTTCTCGCAGAGCGGCCAGGTCTGATATGTAGGGGTCGCCGCAATGAAAAACGCTATAAGCATGTCTCTGAAAACAGGAAGGCAGGTCATGAACCGGCAGAATATTGATGTTTTTACCCGCCCCATATTGGCGCAGGTATTCTTTCCAGTCTTGCCTGAAAGCAGAAATCTGCCCTTCATGAAGAAACAGATGCAGTTCGTTAAAACAGCTGTATCGAATCACCGCCTTCAAAAAAGCTTCATTGGCCTTACGGAGTCCGTTATACCCATCGATTGAGCTCTCTGCCCAGGTGACAAGACAGCCGAATAAAGAATGATTAGAAACCTGATCCATCATGGCATGATCATCGTTGGCATGGTCGGCATAACAGTCTGCTCCTGACTGATTTCTTTGAGGTAATACTCAAAGTTATTGGCAAACTCAGCCAGAGCTTCCTCAACGAGGTTGTCATCCATCCCCTGAAGCGGGCAGGAGAAATGTAAAGCTAACGCATCTTTCTCAGGCTCTATGGACAAAATAACCCGCTGGGTAGTCGCCAGCCCCACAGTTTTGGTCATCAGATTTCGGAGGATATTTTCCCGATCTTTTTCACCGGGTGGCAGCTGGGCAATGACGCCATGGATAAAGAATCGCCCATTGGCCTGAAAACAGGTGAACTCAATGCGGCTGTCGATGGTGAGGTAATAGCGGTTATCGCGGAAGTCCAGTTCACCCAGCTGATTATTGCGGGCAACGGCTTTCATAAGATTGTCGAAACTCATAGCTTCCCTGCTCCGGGTGAAGGCATCCATGCCTTCTGATGGGGTATTAATTACAGTTTACTATCAAATAGTGTTTCGGCAGGTACCGGAAAAAATCTCCCGGGATTATAACTTGTAAACACCGTCTGGGCTTATTCTGCCACCAGGTGATCTTCAGATTTGGCCATCTGCCTGGCGGACATCTTGCGAAAGGCAAGCACAAGCAGAATAAAACCAGCTCCGGAAGCAAGAAAGCCCATGATTGAAGAATCCGTCAGCCCCATCACCAGGTAGCCCAACATAGCTACAACAGCAATACTGAGGGCATAAGGAAGCTGAGTCATCACATGATCAATGTGGTGACAGGAGGCCCCTGTAGACGACAGAATTGTGGTATCGGAAATCGGTGAGCAGTGATCGCCAAACACCGCACCGGCCAGAACCGCGGCCAACATAGGCAGAATCATGGCAATATCTGCAGCAGCAGCCATATCTCCCGCTATGGGCAACATGATACCGAAAGTGCCCCAGCTGGTACCGGTTGAGAAAGCCATAGCGCCGGAGACCACAAACAGGATCAAAGGTAAATAGCCAGTATCAATCTTCGAGCTGCTGACCAGATGAGCCAGGTACTTGCCGGTTTCCAGTGAGCTGATGATATCCACCAGCACCCAGGCCAGCACCAGAATGTAAATGGCAGGCAGCATGGAGCGCGTACCTTCTAAAACCGCCTTACCCCAGGTGGAGGCATCCAGATTATGGCTGAGCATTCTGACCGCCGTGACCAGAAGGCCAGCAAGACCACCATAGATAAGCGAATTGACCACATTGGTGTTTTCAAAAGCGCCCAGAACAGAGAACGGCGTACCCGCTTCCTGGAGCGCAGAAGCGCCCGTAGCAATCAGGGACGCAGTCGTCGCCATTACCAGAGAGAGAACAGGAATCACAAGATCGGCAACCGTTCCTTTTTCACTGCTACTGATGGCCTCAGAAGAACCCGGAGGCGTCCCTTTGCGGCTGTCATACAGTTCACCGGCTCGGGCACGACGCTCATGGATCCGCATAGGACCGATGTTTAAATCCATGGCCGCAGTACAAAACACCAGTGCCAGAGCAAAGACAGCATAGAGGTTCATCGGCACCATACTGACAAAAGCACCAATAGCAGTGACATCGGTCACTTCATGGGCCACCAGAATAGTGCCAATCAGGGCAATAATGTAGGCACCCCAGCTGGAGACAGGTGTAATGACACAGACCGGTGCAGCCGTTGAGTCAATCAGGTAAGCCAGCTTGGCTCTGGAGACACCCTGACGGTCTGTCATGGGACGACCAATATTGCCAACGGCCAGTGCGTTGAAGTAATCATCAATAAAGATAATGATACCCAACAGCACTGTCACCAGTTGTGATCCCTGACGGGATTTTACTCTCTGACGAGCCCAGTCGCCAAAGGCTCTGGCGCCACCAGAAACATCTATCAGAGTGGTAATGATGCCAAGTATCACCAGAAAGAGAAGAATAAAGACAGTGCCTGTATT
This sequence comes from Endozoicomonas sp. 8E, assembly GCF_032883915.1. Lineage (NCBI taxonomy): Bacteria > Pseudomonadati > Pseudomonadota > Gammaproteobacteria > Oceanospirillales > Endozoicomonadaceae > Endozoicomonas > Endozoicomonas sp. 8E. The sequence goes on from NZ_CP120717.1 coordinate 4,281,598, forward strand.
GAGACCATCATCCCAAAATATCCCGGAAAAACTGTTAAGCAGGTAAGAAAACGTTCTGCCAGCGCTGAAGTCAGTCAGCAGCAGTGCACCGGCAAGGATACCTGCGCCAAGAGAAAACAGTACGTGACGAGTCAGAATCGCCAGGATAATAGCCACTGCCGGAGCGACTAATGACAAGGATGATGTGCTGTAACTGAGTAATTCCATAAATACTGATCTTTTGGGTGAATACGTCCGAAGGGCAGAATATTCATGACTGCCGACTTTAAGCTTAATTCACGAGACAGGATCAGGAGGGCAATGGATTGAAGCAGAATACGACCGGATAGATCCCGTATCTGCCTGTTGCTGAGCAACCTGCCTTTTGGGCAGAGTCCTTCAGAAACGATTGTCCAGTAGCGCTCCACAGTAAAAAACTGTGACAGTGATACACCTCTTCGATGTACCACCAGCAGATGAGTTTGACGACGGCTCTGCTTCGGCACCTTTTCCTTTCATCCGGCTCTCTGCCCTGGTCAATCCAGGACATTCGGAGTCACCCTGCTACGGATTACTGATAAACGGTGCGCCTCTACTTTTAGCCCTGACCCATGGATTCCATGGACCAATGGCTGATTATTGTGGGTAGTTCCTGTGCATTTGCAGGGAAGCACCCTTTCACTCATAACCGCTCTCTAACAAGCTCTGTAACCTGAAGCGAATCCGGCTTATGGTGTTTATTAAGAGGATCACAGGCAGAAGTGTAGCGACAGCATCCTGCCACGTCACCCCTGCTGATGGGCGGTAATTATGCACATCGCTGAATGATTGACAATTGTGAGATTTAGCTAATGAAGTTTTGCCCTCTAAAAAATATTTTTTAGTTACTTAGCCTCCTAAGTATTCTACCTACACAGCTATTGATGTGCATAGAACATAATTTTCATGCTTTTCGTTCTCAAACTCAAAATAGGTCAAGCCAATTTCTTTGAACCCGTGTTTCTCATAAAATTTCAGTGCTCGTGTATTTTCATGAAATACAGTCAGCCACAATTGTTCGAGCCCAACCGAGCTGCAAAATGTTAAGGCCGCTTGCAGAAGCTTCGAACCTACACCCTTTCCAGTGAAGCTCTCCTGAATATACAGCCTATCAAGTTCAGGCTTTTCGTCGCCTGTGGCAGGGCATTCAGCAGAAACGTTCAAGGAGAGATACCCGACCAAATGACCATCTTCGATGGCTACAAAACAGGCTTGATTTTCAGAACTGAGCTTGCGTTCAATATTTTTCTCTGTGAACTCGCGCAATACATATTGAGAGATGGATTTTCTGATTCCTTGCTTTGCATAGGTGTCGAGCCAAACCTGTATTGAAAGTGCTGCAATATCAGAACTGTCTTTAGTTTCTGCAATTCTTATCATTTTTCTCGATATTTACTGTGATGTTGATTGTGGTTGGCTAGTAACTCGTTCCCTTGATGGAGTGGGTGTCACAAATCTCTGGTTCCCTCACTCCTGCGTGGGAACCCATACATTGTGTCAAGTTGTAGAGCCTTTTTTCAAGAGGGGTATGCATTCCCATGCAGAGCGAGGCTGTCGCAAAACTCCAACAACCCGTTCCCGCGCTCTGTGGGTGTCGCAAAACTACAACAGCTTGTTCCCATGCTCTGAGGTCGTCATTCCCGCGAAGGCGGGAATCCAGCGCCAACGGTGGATCTCTGCCTTCTCGGGGATAACAAGGCTAGGGGGGGCACCGGGCAGTATGGTTCTGGTGGTGAGTCAGTGTGGATTCCCGCCTTCGCGGGAATGACGAGAATGAAGTCAGGAATGACGGGAGTCAACTCGTTCCCTCGCTGGAGAGGGTTTTGCGACACCCTCAGAGCGTGTCGCAAAACTTCAACAGCTCGTTCTCACGCTCTGAAGTCGTCATTCCCGCGAAGGCGGGAATCCAGCACCAACGGTGGATCTCTGCCCTCTCGGGGATGACAAGGCCAGGGGGGAACCGGGCAGTATGGTTCTGGTGGTGAGTCAGTGTGGATTCCTGTCTTCGCGGGAATGACGAGAATGAAGTCGGGAATGACGGGAGTCAACTCGTTCCCTCGCTGGAGAGGGTTTTGCGACACCCTCTGGAGCGTGGGAACGAGCCAAATGTTTGATTTGGCCATGTAACAGCTTACTTGCCGACTCAGTTTCGCATAACACACTTAGTGTGAAAACCAGAGTTTTTCGGCCCCCTGCGGAGCGTGAGAACAACTCAAAAAAAACGGCTCATCCTTCGACAAGCCGCTCCATTTCACTTAACCGGTCAATCCGATGCTATTATTCCCACTCAATCGTCGCAGGTGGCTTGCTGGATACGTCATAAGTCACCCGGGAAACATGCTCTATCTCATTAATAATCCGGCTGGAAACTTTCTCCAGCAGTTCATAAGGCAGGTGAGCCCAGCGAGCCGTCATAAAGTCGATGGTTTCTACCGCGCGTAGAGCCACCACATACTCGTAACGACGACCGTCACCGACCACACCTACCGATTTAACCGGCAGGAAGACAGCAAAGGCCTGACTGGTCTTGTGATACCAGTCGGCTTTATGCAGTTCTTCAATAAAAATGGCATCTGCCTGACGGAGAATGTCGCAGTACTCTTTCCTGACCTCTGCCAGTACCCTTACGCCCAGACCCGGACCGGGGAATGGGTGGCGATAAACCATGTCATAGGGCAGTCCAAGCTCAAGACCAATCTTGCGCACTTCATCCTTGAACAGTTCACGCAGTGGCTCAACCAGCTCCATCGCCATATCTTCAGGTAAACCACCCACATTGTGGTGAGACTTGATAACATGGGCCTTACCGGACTTGGCGCCTGCTGATTCGATCACATCAGGATAGATAGTGCCCTGAGCCAGGAACTGGACATTGTCCAGAGCCGTAGCCTGCTGATCAAAGACTTCAATAAAGGTGTTACCGATAATTTTACGCTTAGCCTCCGGATCCTGAACGCCTTTCAATTTTTCCAGGAACAGTTCTTCAGCATCCGCACGGATAACACGCACCCCCATGTTCTCAGCGAACATGGCCATCACCTGATCACCTTCATTCAGACGAAGCAGACCATTATCGACAAAGACACAAACCAGCTGATCACCGATAGCCTTGTGCAACAGCGCTGCCACAACACTGGAATCCACACCGCCAGAAAGACCCAGGAGTACGGTCTTATCACCCACCTGTTCCCGAACGCGGGCAATGGCGTCCTCAATAATTTGTCCCGCCGTCCAAAGTTTTTGACAGCCGGCAATATCAATAACAAAACGTTCCAGGATGCGACCGCCCTGTTTGGTGTGAGTCACTTCGGGGTGAAACTGGACACCGTAGTATTGCTTTTCTTCACAGGCTATGGCTGCAAGAGGACAAGAATCGGTAGAAGCCGCGACCACAAAGCCTTCGGGCAACTGGGAAACCTTGTCGCCGTGACTCATCCAGACATCCAGACTCAGACGACCCTGCTCATTCACATGGTCTTCAATGCCATCGAACAGTCTAACCTTATTTTCCAGATTCACTTCGGCATAACCGAATTCACGCAGATTAGAGGTCGACACCCTGCCACCCATCTGCTCTGCCATGGTCTGCATGCCGTAGCAGATACCCAGCACAGGAACACCCAGATCAAAAACAGCCTGCGGCGCACGAGGCGAAGCGTCACCAGTCACGGATTCAGGCCCACCGGAAAGAATGACCGCCCTGGGGGCAAACTCAACAATAGCCTGCTCATCCATATCGCAGGGATGCAGCTCACAATAAACGCCTATCTCACGTACACGTCGGGCGATCAGCTGTGTGTACTGGGAACCGAAATCCAGAATCAGAATTCGTTCGGCGTGGATATCCTCTAACATGTGTCTTCTCAAAATTAGATAAATGCTATGACCAACAACAGACGGTCTTCGAGTCGGATGAAGACCTGTCACTGATCCGACATTCGTTAAACTGCGGATAATAAAGCCAGCAGCTCAAAGGAATGACCAAATTAACCCACCCGGTAATTGGGTGCTTCTTTGGTAATGGTTACGTCGTGGACATGAGACTCTTTCATACCCGCATTGGTCACCCGAACGAACTCAGGCACCGTGCGCATGGTCTTCATATCTGCTGAACCTGTGTATCCCATAGCTGCACGCAAGCCACCTACCATCTGGTGGACAATGGCATTCAGCGGCCCTTTGTAAGGTACACGACCTTCAATACCTTCCGGGACCAGCTTCTCGGCACCGGCCTCCGCACTCTGGAAGTAACGATCACTGGAGCCGGAAGCCTGAGCCATGGCACCGAGGGAACCCATGCCACGATAAGCTTTGTAACTTCTGCCCTGATAAAGCTCAACTTCACCCGGGGCTTCCTCAGTACCTGCCAGCATACTACCCAGCATGACCGCACTGGCACCCGCTACGATCGCTTTGGCCAGATCTCCGGAGAAGCGAATCCCGCCGTCGGCAATCACCGGAATACCAGTTCCCTCCAGGGCCGCCACAACGTTCGCTACCGCAGAAATCTGCGGTACACCGATGCCGGTGACGATGCGGGTAGTACAGATTGAGCCGGGACCGATACCCACTTTCACGCCATCGGCACCTGCATCAGCCAGGGCCCTGGCTGCTGCACCGGTAGCAATATTACCGCCAACAACCTGAACATGTGGATAGGTTTCCTTAACCCAGCGAACCCTCTCGATAACCCCTTTGGAGTGACCGTGGGCGGTATCAACGATCACGACGTCGACACCGGCATCGACCAGAGCAGCCACTCGCTCCGGGGTTTCGGGTCCGGTGCCAACTGCCGCCCCCACTCTCAGCTGACCATGGGAATCTTTACTGGCGTTAGGATAGTCCTGGGCTTTCTTGATATCTTTTACGGTCATCATGCCGACCAGATTAAACGCCTCATTAACCACCAGCACTTTCTCGATACGATGTTTATGAAGCAGCTTGCGAACAGCTTCCTGGTCAGTCCCTTCCTTCACGGTGACCAGTCTCTCTTTAGGCGTCATGATATCAGCCACAATCTTTTCCAGATTGGAGACAAAACGAACGTCACGGCTGGTGACAATACCGACCAGATCGCTGCCATCAAGGACAGGAACTCCGGATATCTTGTGACGACCGGTCAGTTCAAGAAGATCTCTGACCGACGCAGTGGAGTCGATCGTAATAGGGTCTTTGACCACACCACTTTCATGCTTTTTAACCTTACGGACTTCATTGGCCTGTTGAGCAACGGTCATATTCTTGTGAATGATGCCAATCCCACCTTCCTGCGCCATGGCAATAGCCAGACGAGCTTCAGTCACGGTGTCCATGGCCGCCGAGATCAGGGGAATTTTCAACTCGATTTCGCGAGTCAGTTTTGTGGTCAGAGAAACATCTTTGGGGAGAACTTCTGAATATCCGGGCAGAAGCAGGACGTCATCGAAAGTGAGGGCTTCTTGGGCGATTCTCAGCATTACCTGTTACCGATCCGAGTGTATTGAGAGGATGGAAAGAATCCCGACGATTATACATCAAGATCATCATCAATAAAACAGAAAATCCATTCAAATAATTTAAATGCGCATACAAAAATACTAAGGGGCGGTTCATGATCTTTTTCTCTTGGGAAATCAGGGTATGAGAAGGGAGCACCCCGGCAATATCAGCCGCAAACAGTGTCAGTTTCTTCTTGTCCTCGAAGGCGCTGCATGCAGTCAGGTCCTGTACCATCGACCTTTACCATGCTTTTTGTGCTCTGTTCGGTCTACATCTATCCAGACGGACATCCGCTCAGATTCTGAGAATCCGGACTGTCTTCTGGGCTATATACAAGATAACTGGCATAGTAGATGAATTTACGATTATTTATCAGCACCCGAAGGTATTGTTTAAAGAAACGCTTGGTATCTTCAACAAGATTTTTGCAAAGCAAAACGACTACCTGTTGCCAAAATTGACAAGTGTCATCAATGCGTTAGCCAGGCTCCTCTGTAAAAAGCAGACTCCGTGGGCATCCCTTTGGTTACTTTTGACTCTGATGTTAATTCTGATATTCCAAAAACATTTATCGCAGCTCACAATAAAAAGACAGGACCAATGGCCCTTGAGACCTTAACTGAGACTATTGGAGATCAGGCAAGTTAGCCATTATTTTTCGCAATACCTGTATTTCGTCTGCTACTGATTGCATTGAAAATTTTGTTAAGCAGATCAAAAACAACTCCCCATCTATCGAGCTGATTAATTCTCTTTATTCAAATGGAGAACCACAAAAAGCAATAAACCAGACCATGAAAACTGTTCGTGCCAATCCTGACCTGAAAACAATTTATGCCAGTAACAAGTGATACTTATTCAGATGCAGACAGTATCAATCAAGGCCGATGACGGGCTGAAAAAATCAAGTTAGTTGGTTTTGATGTCGGTGATGCCGTAATTAACTTAGTTTAAACGTTCCGCAGGGACTCATTATTCAGGATACCCCTGAAAATGACTACCTTAACCTCACGCACTTAAATATTGAGAAGATAATCTATGTATCTCCCACACTTGTAAACATTAAAAACATTCGCAGCTCTGAAATAAATAATTTTATCAAGCCATCAGGTTAATAGATTATGAACAGTTAAAGCAAAAATATTCCTCCTCCGGCTTTTCTATGGCTACCGGCATCCACTACCCGACCTGATATCAATCTATTTATTCCTGACCGGGATGGTGAACATCACCGCTTCAAAACCAACACCCAAACTACATGCAGAGCCATTCTTGCTACATCCTGAACCCACTGCTATTTTTCCTCAGACTCCATGGATATGAAAACAATTCACTCAGTAAAAATAAAAACTGTTATTTAACAGGTCAACCCTGATTGACAAATTAATAATTATCAAATGGGATCTACGGCAATTCTATGCTTGTTTGTCACAGAAGACTGTTAAAACTTCTCTTGATTGCGCTGCTGTTCATGATTGAAATGAACGTACAAACAGGCCATGCCTCCGGCTTCCAGAATGAACCCAGGTACAGTGCACCAGAAATCCACTTTTTAGGTCTCTACGCCGGATTTAAAGCCAATAATTTCCACCTCAAGCTGGGTAACCATTATCACGTAATACACGACCTTGGCACACCCGAAAAGTTGTCCCTTTTTTTCAAGAACCAATGGTTGAGTCACCTGCCCTGGTTTCTGTTAGCAAAACTGCTGCCTCCTTCAACCGTACCCTACCCTTCTTTCAGTCGCGGTTTCCCCTCACTGTCCCGGGCTTTTGGTGATGCCCCCGATTGCAATCCTCATCCGGTGATGATCGATCACTCTTTGCTGAAAGGCCGCTTATCAGTGCAAACCGCTTGCATCGAAAATCATCCTGTATGGCAGATTACAGCCTCACCCCCGACATCATCGTCAGAGACTCAGGCCGTCAAGGGTGATTCTCTTTCTGCCTGGCTGTCGCTGTGGAAACTGCTAAATGACACCAATACCAGTACCCTTTTCCTGCGCCCCTGGCGAGAAGATCAGCTCAATCGCCTGCAGGCCATTCTCTGTCAAACTAATCCGCTTACAGAGCAGAAAAAGTGTCAGAGCGTTCTTATTGACTTCCCGCTGAATCACGCAAAACCCTGGCTATTGCCGGAACTGGCTAAAAAAGACATCATCAGCGCTGACGGGCAAACCGCTTTGGACAGTCACTCTATTAAGCGGGTCAATCAGGCTATTGATTGCCTCTCTTCCCACGATAAGTTGTTTGGAGAACCCAATAAAAGCAAGCCAGCTGACAAGGCAAAAATACACGCCTGCCAGAATAATCACTGGCTTTATCAGTGGTCGGATCAAAGCTGGCTTTATCAATCTGGCATTCCCGAGACTGTAATAAAACCCAGCCCGGCACTCATGACCGGGAAGTACTTTAACCTCTGGGCACTGGAAAAGGTATCGCCCGGCAATGATACCTACCCGGCCTGGTCGAGATCTTCTTTATTCATCGCCCGCAACGACAGACATCGGAAATACCATTTCTGGGGAGCAGGTGACCCGGTACTGGTCATGGGGTTCGCAGATGCCCCTTATAATGTCGAGGATCATTACGCCGGTCGGGACGGACCCATCATTGGCACCCTGGTAGAAAGTGAGCATCTCAACCTGGCCACTCTGCTTATGAACACGGTGACCAGCACGCCCTTTAATTTCTATCAATGGCGGGGAATTGTCTCAGGGTTCACATCACCCATACCCAAAAGCCTCAGTGCCCGGGTCAGGGAGCAAATTGTGAGCGACCCCGGTTCACTTTACCAGTTTGTTAAACGGCAGCCTGAGTTACTGAACAATGTGTTGACCTATTTAAACCGGGAGTTTCCGGGACACCCTCTCAACTCATACTTTTCCGGTCGTGTATCACCTTTTTTTAGCCATCAAACTAACGGGAACCCACTGGCCTTGGTGCCCAAAAAAAGCAACGCGTTTGACGGCTTTCATCCTCCTGCCATCCCTCATCAGCGAGATATGTCACTCCCCTCTACAGGGTTTGCATCGGGCATAATGACTGCTTCTGGTGTCCAGGGGAATAATGGACCGCCTGCATCTCAATCCCGCCCGAGTTATCCCTCTGCACAAAAAGCGGAACAAAGTAGCAACAAAAGTAAACGAACTGCCAGCCCTGACGGGAGGGACAATGTTGACGATAATGAGCCGCCACCACCACCGGGCGGAAACCATCCGGTCACACCAGCAGACACAGTGTACTCAGAATCCCTGCTTAAACATCTATTGCATTTGTACAGGAGCTCCGGTCTTCGGCCTGATAAAGTGAACCATAGATCGGATTTTCTTCCGGAACAACTTGGTATCACATCCAGTGAAAAATTTGAAACGTTGATCCGTCAATGCCAACCAAGCGGCTGTGAAAGTGAAACATTATATAACCAGATGCTCCGGGGTTTTGACCCGAAAAACCAACAACACATGGCACTGGCATCGAAAGCCCTGCAAAATTCGATACAAGTCATCGTTCATGATGGTCAGGAATATAGCTGTTACAAGCATGATAAAAACCATGATCATACACCTCGTCGGCCTCTGGAAAGACTTGAAGATCGCCATGTATTCCTGTTTTACAAAAGTCACGCTGTAAAACTGTCTTCTCACAGTGACAACAAACTGTGGTTCACTCACTTCCTGACCGACTCTCGCTTAAATACTGAGGAAAATGATTGGCTGGCAGCCAATTGGGTTGAAAAGGCTATCTGGGATCTGTTTCCACAATGGCAAAAAGACGTCTTATTATGCCGGGAAAGTCTTGAAAACCAATCCATAAAATTTGCCAGCGAAACACTCAAACAGGCATTTACTTCGCCTGGTGAATTCACGCAGGGAGGACAAGAAAATAAATTGTTCAGGTTTTACAATAAATTAGGCCTTGTCTGCTACCCCTTCGATGATGCCGAGAACCCCGATGGCATGTTTTACATTAGCAAAAACGTGCTTGGAGCAGTAATTTTTTTCTGGGAAGAGTCTGCCAGCAAATATATTTTCTTTATAGCTCCGGATCTCTCCACATCCGCAATAAACGACAAAATACAGTCTTTGGATAATCATTTAAAAGATTATTCGGAGGGCGCATTTTTAGTAAAAAAACAGGATATCCGCTATGTAATTCCTGCACTGATAGTACTCGCACCTGTTTTTAGAAAAACCTATACAGAAGCCGAAAAAATTATATCCGATACTGAAGATGCTCTCGTTTATGGTGGTTTAGCCAGGTGGCAACACCTCAGGTCATCAGTTAAAGCCACCGAAGTGGGCAAGGTACCTGTTACCAATGATATTGACCTGGCAGTCAAAGATACCACAAGCCTGGAAAACATTTCGGCTTCTATAGAGGAAAAGCTAAGAGCCGTCCTGCCTGGAACTACCGTTAGACGCAACAACATTTACAGTACGGTTGTAGACAGCCCAAAGATCTTGCAGCGCAGAGGGCTACTGGACACCTTAAAGATCAATTGCTTTCCCGATAAGAACGAAGAAAACACCATCGGGTTCGCCAGTTCTGAGGCAAAAAAATGGCGAATCTTATCGATCGATATTTCTGCCGGTCCTGAAGGGTATTTCGATTTCATACATGTAGAACCTTTTGCCAAGGACTCCAAACTGGCTATGCCAAACCTGCCTGCAATGGTTGAAAAACTGTTGCAGGATACACAACTTGATCAAACCTGCCCGAGTATTGATTCAAAGCGCCGGATGAAAAATGCTCAAAATGTATTAAAAATATTGCTATCAAGTGACACTAAGCAACAGGTACAGACAATTATTCAAAAGTCCGCATTCAGCAGTTCTTCAGAGTCATCCAGGTTACCGGAATTTCTGCACCCTTATATCAAGCCCAAACCTGACAATGAGCAGAAAAGCATTATTAAGGTAGAGAATAAGGCAGAAAATGACGCGAATAATCAACATCCTTTAGTTGCTGCCAAAACCAAAACAACAACACCCGCTGTCGTTGAGCCTCTGAAAGACAATGTGCCGGAACAGAAAACTATTGCCGCAACGGCTGAATTTGCCAGTACTACTAATGTCAAAGGTACAGAATCGATAACTCATGATCCGGCTTTAAATTCCCGTAAGAAGAAAAAGAAACAGAGACAAAAGCTGAAAAAAACGGTTCAGCCAAAAGCAAGCAACATTGCAACTACGCCAGATGAGGACGATATCAAAGTAGAAGCCAGCCCTGATGATCAACGCGCTAGCATAGTTCATAACAGCAAGGTAACAGCACCTGATACTGCTGAACACTCAAACAAAAGAAAGAAGGAAACCACCGCCCAAAAGCCAATCTCGAATCTGATCGATTTCGAAACAGCATTGTCCAGGTCCATAGAAATATCAAACTGGCTTAAGGAGATGGATTATAACTTTTCAGGAGAGCTAAACAGAGCAATAAAGACACGACATTGTGGTACCGCTGAAGAAAGTAAAGCGGCTGAAGCAAGGGAAGCCTCTGATGAAAACAAAGCCAAAGCAGAAAACCCTGCGCCCAATACAGAACTCGATACACTGCAAAATCAACTGAAGGAGGGAAAAGCTAAAACCTTGAAAATACTGGCCTGTTCCGGAGCGTCTGCTGATACATCCGGATATCAACCTTTCATCACCATCAATCTGACTAATACCCTGAGTGGAGAGCAGCGCATAGAGTTAAAACAGGCAGCTTATGAGGACCACTTCCCCTATGCCCAACTGGTTCAGGCGTTGTTCATTTTGAACAAAAAATTACCCTCTGGAAAATCAGAAGCACTTCAGATCTATGAAAATGCCTTCGAGCTGTTGTTACCGGCAGCTATTGCCGGTGTACCACTTGCCTATCAATTATTAATCGGGATGCAATTGCACAACCACCATCCGGTGGGCTGGCCCCAGATAGAACCTGTAAACCGATTGTTACGTAGTATGACTTCCAGAGAAACAAGCTTCAACCGGGTAAAGATTGAAGGCCTATTGAATGGTGGATTTCTGGAACAGCTCTATCAGGATACAGATGTTACCGCCCTGTCAAAGATTGAGCAGGGTTTGACCAAAGAGTCAGACCTCTCAGGCAGAGGCAGAGAAGTGAAGGCCATACTCAACGCCCTGAGAGAACCGAATACTCCCTCTACATTAATAGCCCTGAAAGCAGTTCGTCCTGGGACTCGGGAACTGCAACAAACCATCGCTTCATTGAAACTGATTCTGGAAAGAAAAAGAGAACCAGCGGCAGGTCAGATACATAGTGAGCTTTGGACCCACAGCCTCAACACTCTGCAGATTCAGGGAGCCTCCAAGAAAAAATCTCAGTTCATTGATATAACGAGTTTCCCGCAGGTGCTGGCCATGACTGACCTGAAAGTATTCATGGGCACTGAACGAACTGGACAATCGTTCAGAAGTAATCAACCCAAATTCATAGCCTTTTGGAAAATGAGCTTTTGGGAAGAGTACCTCAAAGCTTCGTTGAGCAAAGACAGGAAGAATGAAAGGGAAGTATTTGAGGAGTATCATGACAAAATAAGTAATAAAGCGACTGATAAATTCAGGCCCTATTTAATTAACGACTGGGTTCTTGCGCGTTCTTTTCTGCTTTCAAGGAGCTTTATTCAAATCAAAGAAGTTCCGGTTTCGACTTCCACCACTCCACCAGCCACTTCGAAGCAAGTAACTTCTGGAACAGGCAAAATTTCTGAAAAAACAAAAAAAACAACAAACTCAGCCAAACAGTCAAAAGGACTAAAGCCAGGCATCAGAATATCAAAAGAACTATTCGATGAACACGTTCATATCCAGTATTTATTACAGCTGGATAATAATATTATTCAGGAAGTCAGATTTATTCAGGAAAACCCGGAAAAATTTTTGCAACAGGTAGAAAAGCAGATCTCGGCATTCAGAAGGTCTTTACTAAAAAACAAAAATCCAACAAACGAGCTGGGAATAGGTTATTACTATTTTCTAAAGGCACTGGCACTGATGAGGGCAAAAGTGTCAGATGATAACAGAACTATTGAGTTGTCCTTTAGCCCGGAAGTCAAGCTCAACGCCAAAAACATAAAGGAGACTATTATACACTCCCAACAATTCTACTTCCCTTATGCCAGGATGCTTATGCTGTTTTTTGATTATGCTATGGAAGGAGAGCCTGACGCTAAATTGCAAGCCTGTGTCTCTGCATTCTCCGGGCTGTCACAGTCTATTGAGATTTTATTAGAAATGGAGTCAGATTCAGCAGCTCTGGCCGGAATGTTACTCAAGTGGCTACTGCTGATTCCAAAGCCTTTCGAACTGAGACTGACCCTTGATGCAGACATTTACCTGAAAAACCCGCCAAGCAAGATTCCGGGCAGGATAACACCTTCCATACGTATACTCAGAGAGTTTTTGGATCAGCTTCCGTTAAAAAGCACTGATGACGCAGTTGATCTTGCCGTGAATCGAATAAGCGAGATGTTTCTGAATATCCAGCACCTGCCAAAAGAACAGCACGAACAAGTGCTGGCGGTAGCGGCATGGTTAACGGCAACGGAAGCAGCGCAAATGGAATCGGTGGCAATGAAAGCGCATAAGGAAGCACAAAAGCGTGCGGATGCGGTAAAAATGAATGAAGCAGCGGTGGCATTTGTGGTAGCGAAAGCAGCAGCAAAAGAGGCATCAAACGCTATAGCAGAAATGGAAATGCGAATGGAAATAGAAGTAGGAGGAGGTGCTACAGCGGCAGAGGCAGAGGCAGAAGCAGCGGAAGCTCAATCGGAATTGTCAACAGCGGCAGTATTGAGACTGGAAGAGGCATCGGAGAAGGCAGTAGAAGCGGCAAAAGCAATGGAAGAGGAAGCGAAAGCGGAAGCAATATTAAGATTGGTGCTGCACTTTGCCACTGATCGTATCGACTTGCTTCAATTTAATAGTCTGGATATATCCTCAGTTATCATGCGCCTTACTGTGCCAGGCATTATTTACGCAACCTCATCGGGATCCGCATTCCTCACCAAAAAACAGTTGCAACTCGCTGAAGATATTAATCCAGAGAAGCGGGCAATTGCAGACATCATTAAACTTGCTTTTCATCTGCTTAGTTCATCAGAAGAAGTAAAGCCCGTTTTTCCTCATCTTGAAGCCCTTCCCCTCAGTACCCAAGTCAACCTGACCGCTAATCATTTTGGCCATGACTTACAACTTCTAACAAAATTAATTAGCTTATTCCCTGAACTTGCTGCCGAGGATAAGTCACAATGGTACAATATCTATTTGCTGATTCACGAGTACACTATCAAGCAATTCGGTGGAAATGCAGAACAGATAAAACAACTGCAGAATGATTCAGAAGATTGGAAAAAAATACGTAAATGGCTTGAAAACCATATATGGTATAAGCCACTCCAGACGGGTGGTAGTCATTTAACACCAAAGAACATCGACTTTGCTGTTTTTGACACTGCTTTGATGAAAGAGTTCAAAAAAGGAGACGAAAGAGCTTTTATTTTTGCTATTGAGCAAAGCAGAAGAGTTGGCTATCCGAAATTGTCACAACGGATAAACCAATATAAAGATAAAAATGATCCTGAATCAGTAGATATTTTAAGCTGGCTTCATTGCCTGGCTGGCTTGACACTTCTGGAAGCGGAAATAAGTTCTGATCACCAGCGGGTAATATTAAACGACCGCAAAAGAGTCCTGTCCAGTGCTTATGATCATTTCTTCAAGGCACGTAAAATCGGCTTTCAATATGCTGGTTATCTGGAATCACTGGTACTCATGCGGCTAATAAACCACTACCAATATTATCAGGACGAGACCTCTGAAGCCTCGCAAACAGACTCGATCATCAAGCCTGTTATTGAATATGCATCGACTAAAAAACCGGAGGAAAAGATCTTTATTGAAGCGGGTAAGATTGTTACGGAAATTTTGCCAGGCTTGTTATCAAGCTCTATATTTGGTGTACGTTTTGCCGCTGAAACAGCCATCAGAATCTTTACTGATAAACGGTTTAATCTTCTGCATATCCCACAGGCTGGCTGGCCGGCAATGCTCATAAAACATCTTCTGGTTACCCCTGTAAATCATAGCCTTCAGTTTCTGTTCAACAATGATGATTCTGAAACTGAAAAAGCGTTATTTCCCATAATAAGTGACCCGGACAGTATTGAAGGAATACTTCTGAAACCACTGGAGGAAACAAGACAGGTAACCATTAATGAAAGGCTGAAAGATTATAGTATTTTCCTGGACAATGAAATCGAAAATAGCAGCAGGCCAGAAAATATTAAAAAGTACTTAAGTCTTGTCAAGGCATTTGTATTGGATAAACCAGAGGTGCTGGATACAGCATCCGAAACAACAGCCTCTGATAGTAATCAACTCTCAGAGAATATTGCAAGCTATGAGCTAAGCCGTTATGACTATACAAAATTGTTTGAAGTACTTCAGGAAACACCACATCCTGAAACCGGTTTTGATGAATTCGTTTATAACCTGCCCCAGCTGGAATCTCACCCAAATTATGAGGCTATAAGCAATGCTCTTTTGAAGAAACATCGCACAAAGTCAGCCTTGGTTCACTATTATTTATGGGCTTATGAGACACTCAATGATAACTGTGATAACGAGCGAGACCTGTTCTGGGATGGGATAATGACACAGAAGATTGAAAAAAATGAACCAATGAAAAGAGCTTTTTTTGCACTTCTGGCAACCGCCGATCTAACTGTTATGTATGAAGACAAGCGAGAAGCCATGATTACCGCATTCAAACAATATAATATAGATCTTGCTTCCTGGTTGGCCTTTTTGCACTCGATCAAAGCCACTTCCGCCTTATTTCTGGGAGAGAAACAAAAGTCAGATTTTCATTTCAAGCGTTTTTCAATACAAAAAGAAATATTACCTCAAGCTGGAATAATAAATTAAGTGCCTAACCAGCAAGAGTACCAATAAGGCCAAATGCTTCAGTTGTAGACTTGTGTTCATTTTACACTCGCTATTTTCTACAAGCTGCGGCAGTTTTCTCACCAGGCTAATAAGCGTTCGACAACCCGGTACCCGGCAGATTAACCTGTCACCCAAAAGAATCTATTCACACAGGTACAAAGCCATCAGGTTTATAGCTTATAAACTGACCGGAGATATTTATTCTCTGGCTTTTCAATAACTACCGGCGTTCACTACTCGGTCTGGCATCAATCTATTTATTCCTGACCGGGATGGTGAATATCACCGTTTCAAAACCAACGCCCAAACTACATGCAGAGCTATTCTTGCTACATCCTGAACCCACTGCTATTTTTCCTCAGACTCCATGGATATCAAAACAATTCACTCAGTAAAAATAAAAACTGTTATTTAACAGGTCAACCCTGATTGACAAATTAATAATTATCAAATGGGATCTACGGCAATTCTATGCTTGTTTGTCACAGAAGGCTGTTCAAACTTCTCTTGACTGCGCTGCTGTTCATGATTGAAATGAACGTACAATCAGGTCATGCCTCCGGCTTCCAGAATGGACCCGGGCACAGTGCACCAGAAATCCACTTTTTAGGTCTCTACGCCGGATTTAAAGCCAATAATTTCCACCTCAAGCTGGGTGACCATTATCACGTAATACACGACGTTGGCACACCCGAAAAGTTGTCCCTTTTTTTCAAGAACCAATGGTTGAGTCATCTGCCCTGGTTTCTGTTAGCAAAACTGCTGCCTCCTTCAACCGTACCCTACCCTTCTTTCAGTCGCGGTTTCCCCTCTCTGTCCCGGGCTTTTGGTGATGCCCCCGATTGCAATCCTCATCCGGTGATGATCGATCACTCTTTGCTGAAAGGACGACTGTCAGTGCAAACCGCTTGCATTGAAAATCACCCTGTATGGCAGATTACAGCCTCACCCCCGACATCATCGTCGGAGTCTCAGGCCGTCGAGGGTGATTCTCTTTCTGCCTGGCTGTCGCTGTGGAAACTGCTAAACGACACCAATACCAGTACCCTTTTCCTGCGCCCCTGGCGAGAAGATCAGCTCAATCGCCTGCAGGCCATTCTCTGTCAAACTAATCCGCTTACAGAGCAGAAAAAGTGTCAGAGCGTTCTTATTGACTTCCCGCTGAATCACGCAAAACCCTGGCTATTGCCGGAACTGGCTAAAAAAGACATCATCAGCGCTGACGGGCAAACCGCTTTGGACAGTCACTCTATTAAGCGGGTCAATCAGGCTATTGATTGCCTCTCTTCCCACGATAAGTTGTTTGGAGAACCCAATAAAAGCAAGCCAGCTGACAATGCAAAAATACACGCCTGCCAGAATAATCACTGGCTTTATCAGTGGTCGGATCAAAGCTGGCTTTATCAATCTGGCATTCCCGAGACTGTAATAAAACCCAGCCCGGCACTCATGACCGGGAAGTACTTTAACCTCTGGGCACTGGAAAAGGTATCGCCCGGCAATGATACCTACCCGGCCTGGTCGA
Organism: Endozoicomonas sp. 8E; assembly: GCF_032883915.1. NCBI lineage: Bacteria > Pseudomonadati > Pseudomonadota > Gammaproteobacteria > Oceanospirillales > Endozoicomonadaceae > Endozoicomonas > Endozoicomonas sp. 8E. The sequence goes on from NZ_CP120717.1 coordinate 4,298,574, forward strand.
GATCTTCTTTATTCATCGCCCGCAACGACAGACATCGGAAATACCATTTCTGGGGAGCAGGTGACCCGGTACTGGTCATGGGGTTCGCAGATGCCCCTTATAATGTCGAGGATCATTACGCCGGTCGGGACGGACCCATCATTGGCACCCTGGTAGAAAGTGAGCATCTCAACCTGGCCACTCTGCTTATGAACACGGTGACCAGCACGCCCTTTAATTTCTATCAATGGCGGGGAATTGTCTCAGGGTTCACATCACCCATACCCAAAAGCCTCAGTGCCCGGGTCAGGGAGCAAATTGTGAGCGACCCCGGTTCACTTTACCAGTTTGTTAAACGGCAGCCTGAGTTACTGAACAATGTGTTGACCTATTTAAACCGGGAGTTTCCGGGACACCCTCTCAACTCATACTTTTCCGGTCGTGTATCACCTTTTTTTAGCCATCAAACTAACGGGAACCCACTGGCCTTGGTGCCCAAAAAAAGCAACGCGTTTGACGGCTTTCATCCTCCTGCCATCCCTCATCAGCGAGATATGTCACTCCCCTCTACAGGGTTTGCATCGGGCATAATGACTGCTTCTGGTGTCCAGGGGAATAATGGACCGCCTGCATCTCAATCCCGCCCGAGTTATCCCTCTGCACAAAAAGCGGAACAAAGTAGCAACAAAAGTAAACGAACTGCCAGCCCTGACGGGAGGGACAATGTTGACGATAATGAGCCGCCACCACCACCGGGCGGAAACCATCCGGTCACACCAGCAGACACAGTGTACTCAGAATCCCTGCTTAAACATCTATTGTATTTGTACGGTAGCTCCGGTCTTCGGCCTGAAAAAGTGATCCATAGATCGGATTTTCTTCCGGAACAACTTGGTATCACATCCAGTGAAAAATTTGAAACCTTGATCCGTCAATGCCAACCAACCGGCTATGAAAGTGAAACATTATATAACCAGATGCTCCGGGGTTTTGACCCGAAAAACCAACAACACATGGCGCTGGCATCGAAAGCCCTGCAAAATTCGATACAAGTCATCGTTCATGATGGTCAGGAATATAGCTGTTACAAGCATGATAAAAACCATGATCATACACCTCGTCGGCCTCTGGAAAGACTTGAAGATCGCCATATGTTCCTGTTTTACAACAGTCACTCTGTAAAACTGTCTTCTCACAGTGACAACAAACTGTGGTTCACTCACTTCCTGACCAACTCTCGCTTAAATACTGAGGAAAATGACTGGCTGGCAGCCAATTGGGTTGAAAAGGCTTTATGGAATCTATTTCCACAATGGCAAAAAGACGTCTTATTATGCCGGGAAAGTCTTGAAAACCAATCCATAAAATTTGCCAGCGAAGCACTAAAACAGGCATTTAATTCGCCTGGTGAATTCATGCAGGGAGGACACGAAAATAACTTGTTCAGGTTTTACAATAAATTAGGCCTTGTCTGCTACCCCTCCGATGATGCCGAGAACCCCGATGGCATGTTTTACATTAGCAAAAACACGCTTGGAGCAGTGATTTTTTTCTGGGAAGACTCTGCCAGCAAATATATTTTCTTTATAGCTCCGGATCTCTCCACATCCGCAATAAACGACAAAATACAGTCTTTGGATAATCATTTAAAAAATTATTCGGAGGGCGCATTTTTAGTAAAAAAACAGGATATCCGCTATGTAATTCCTGCACTGATAGTGCTCGCACCTGTTTTCAGAAAAACCTATACAGAAGCTGAAAAAATTATATCCGATACTGAAGATGCTCTCGTTTATGGTGGTTTAGCCAGGTGGCAACACCTTACGTCATCGGTTAAGCCCACCGAATTGGGCAAGGTACCTGTTACCAATGATATTGACCTGGCAGTCACGGATATCAAAAACCTGGAAAACATTTCGGCTTCTATAGAGGAAAAGCTAAGAGGCGTCCTGCCTGGCACTACTGTTAGACGCAACAACATTCACACCTTAGTTCTAGCCAGTTCGGGAGAATTGCAGCGCAGAGGGCTCCTGCACACCTTAAAGATCAATTGTTTTCCCGATACAAACGAAGAAAATACCATCAGGTTCGCCAGTTACGAGGCAAAAAAATGGCGAATCTTATCGATCGATATTTCTGCCGGTCCTGAAGGGTATTTCGATTTCATACATGTAGAACCTTTTGCCACGGGCTCCAAAATGGTTATGCAAAGCCTGTCCGCAATGGTTGAAAAACTGTTGCAGGATACACAACTTGATCAAGCCTACCCGGGTATTGATTCAAAGCGGCGGATGCAAAATGCTCAAAATGCATTAAAAATATTGCTATCAAGTGACACTGAGCAACAGGTACAGAGAATTATTCAAAAGTCAGCGTACAGTAGTTCTTCAGAGTCATCCAGGTTACCGGAATTTCTGCATCCTTATACCAAGCCTAAACCTGACAATGAACAGAAAAGCATTATTAAGGTAGAGAATAAGGCAGAGAATGATGCGAATAATCAACATCCTTTAGTTGCTGCCAAAACCAAAATAACAACACCCACTGTCGTTGAACCTATGAAAGACAATGTGCCGGAACAGAAAACTATTGCCGCAACTGCTGAATTTGCCAGCACTACTAATGTCAAAGGTACAGAATCGATAACTCATGATCCGGCTTTAAATTCCCGTAAGAAGAAAAAGAAACAGAGACAAAAGCTGAAAAAAACGGTTCAGCCAAAAGCAAACAACATTGCAACTACGCCCGACGAGGGCGATATCAAATTAGCAGCCAGCCCTGATGATGAACGCACTACGGTAGTTCATAACAGCAAGGTAACAGCACCTGATACTGCTGAACGCTCAAACAAAAGAAAGAAGGAAACCGTCGCCCAAAAGCCAATCTCGAATCTGATCGATTTCGAAACGGCATTGTCTAAGTCCGTAGAAATATCAACCTGGCTTAAGGAGATGGATTATAACTTTTCAGGAGAGCTGAATAGGGCAATAAAGACACAAAATTGCGATGCCACTGAAGAAGGCGAAGCCTCTGAAGAAAACAAAGCCACTGCAGAAAACCCTGCACTCGAAACAGAACTCGATACACTGCAAAAACAACTGCTGGAAGGAAAGACAAAAACCCTGCAAATACTGGCCAGTTCCGGAGCTTCTGCTGATACATCCGGAGACCAGCCGGCCATTACCATCAATCTGATTAATATCCAAGGCAGTCAGCAGCGCACGCAGTTAGAGCAGGCGGCTTATGAGGACCACTTCCCCTATGCGCAACTGGTTCAGGCGTTGCTCATTTTGAACAAAAAATTACCCTCTGGAAAATCAGAAGCACTTCAGATCTATGAAAATGCCTTCGAGCTGTTGTTGCCCGCAGCTATTGCCGGCATACCACTTGCCTATCAATTATTAATCGGAATGCAATTACACAGCCACCACCCGGCGGGCTGGCCCCAGATAGAACCTGTAAACCGATTGCTACGTAGTATGACTTCCAGAGAGACAAGCTTCAACCGGGTAAAGATTGAAGGCCTATTGAATGGTGGATTTCTGGAGCAGCTCTATCAGGATACAGATGTTACCGCCCTGTCAAAGATTGAGCAGGGGTTAGCCAAAGAGTCAGACCTCTCAGGCAGAGGCAGAGAAGTGAAGGCCATACTCAATGCCCTTAGAGAACCGAATACCCCCTCTACATTAACAGCCCTGAAAGCAGTTCGTCCCGGGACTCGAGAACTGCAACAGGCCATCGCTTCACTGAAACTGATTCTGGAAAGAAAAAAAGAACCAACGGCAGGTCAGATACACAGTGAGCTTTGGATCTACAGCCTCAACACCCTGCAGATCCAGGGAGTTTCCAAGAAAAAAACTCAGTTCATTGATATAGCCAGTTTCCCGCAGGTGCTGGCGATGACCGACCTGAAAGTATTCAAGGGCACTGAGCGTACCGGACAATCGTTCAGAAATAATCAACCCAAATTCATAGCCTTTTGGAAAATGAGCTTTTGGGAAGGCTATCTCAAAGCTTCATTGAGCAAAGACAGAAAAAATGAAAAGGAAATACTCTACGAACATCATGAAAAAATAAGCCATCAAGCGATTGAAAAGTCCAGATCTGATTTAATAAAAGACTGGGTTCTTGCTCGATCTTTTCTGCTTTCAAGAGATTTTATTCAAATCAAAGAGGTTACGGTTCCGGCTGCCACTACCTCAGCCACTTCAATGCAAATCACTTCTACAAGAGTTACAAATACTGAAAAAACAAAAAAAACAATCAATGCCGCAAAACGGCCAACAGAACTGAAGCCTGGCATCCGTCCATCAACAGAACAATTCAATGAACAGGTACATACCCAACATTTGTTTCAATTGGATAACAATATTATTCAGGAAGTCAAATTTATTCAGGAGAACCCGGAAGTTTTTTTACAACAGGTAGAAAAGCACATTACTGCATTCAGAAAAGTTTTATTAAAAAATAATGACCATGCAACAAACAAGCTGGGAATGGGTTATTACTATTTTCTGAAAGCACTGGCCATGTTAGGAGCCAAAATGTCAGATGACAACAAAACTATTGAGTTGTCCTTTAGCCCGCAAGTCAAACTCAACGCCAAAAAGATAAAAGAGGCTATTGTATTGTCTGGTAAGCATTTTTTTCCTTATGCCCCGATACTCTTGCTATTTTTTGAACATGGTATGGATGGAAAGCCCAGCGCAGTAACGCAAGCTCATCTCTCTGCATTCTCGGGGGTATCTCAGTCTATTGAGATTTTATTCGAATCGGACTCAGATTCAGCGGTTCAGGCCGGAATGTTACTCAAGTGGCTGGTGCTGATTCCAAAGACTTTCGAACTGAAACTGGCCTTTGACCCAGACACTTACCTGAAAAAACCCCTAAGCGAGATTCCGGGTAGGGTAACACCTTCCGTAAGTGTACTCCGAGAGTTTCTGGAGCAGCTTTCAATAAAAGGCTCTGATGGAGCAGTTGATTTTGTTTTGAATCGAATGAGCCAGAAATTTAAAAATACCCGGCATCCTCCAAACGAACAGTATGAACCAATGTTAGTGAAACCGGAATCAACTGCAGCTGCGCTTGCAGCAGCAATAGAGGCTAAAACAGCGGCAGAATTAGCTGTAGATGAAGGGGAAACGAAAACGATAGCGTTAAAGGAAGCGGCAATGTTTAAGAAAATGACTGCAACAGCGATGGCGCTTCTGGAAGCGGCAGAGGTAGAGGAAGTGAAAGCAAAAACGTTATCGGCAGTGGAATCGACAGCGAATGCGAAAATACTAACGGCAAGAAAAGCAGCTCAAGAAGCAGCACAGGAAGCAAAAGCAAAATTGTCAGCAGCAAAGCAAGCGCTAGCGGCAGCTGAAGAGGCAACTAAAGTGAAAGCGGCAGAGAAGGCGGAAGCAACCATAAGATTGATACTCTACTTCGCAACCGGTCGAACGGAACTATTGGATTTTGGTTGCCTGGATTTATCCCTGTACATCATTAACTTTTCTATATTCGGCTCTGAAGCAAACCCGGAGATTCCCATATTCCTGAGAGAAGCTCAGAGGAAGCTCTTTAAAGATATTGAACCTCATAATCGGGCATTGGCAGATATTATAGAACTTGCTTTTTATCTGGTTGGTGCATCAACAGAAGCAGAGCCGACTCTCCCCCACCTTAAAGCCCTCTCCTTCGTTAGCCAAGCTCGCTTAACATCCCTTCATTTTGGTCATGATGTACAACTTCTGACAAAATTAATTGATTTTTCTCGTGAACTGGTTACCGAGGATAACACATCGTATTGTTATAACACCCTTTCGTTGATACACCAGCATATTATCACGCTCATCGGTGGAAATTCAGAAAAGGCACAGAAACTCCAGATTAATTCAGGTGATTGGGAAGAATTACGCAAAATATTTAAGCTCCATATATGGCATAAGCCAGTAAAGGCTGTTGCACGTAATGTTCAATCAAAAATCATCGACTATTTTGTCTTTAACAGTGAAAATTTGAAAAGGTTCGCAGATGGAGACCAAAGTGCTTTTGTTCTTGCCATTGAACAAGCCAGAAAAGCTGGCTATCAGAAATTAAAACAGCAGTTAAATCAGTATGAAGATAAAATGGATTCCGAATCATTGCAGATGTCAGGCTGGCTTCATTGCCTGGCTGGGTTGACGCTTCTGGAGGCAGAAATAAATTCTATCCAGGAACCGATAGTATTAACCAGTCGCAAAAGAGTTCTGCCCAGCGCACATGATCATTTCAGGAAAGCGCGTCAACTTAGCTTCCCTTATGGTGGTTATCTGGAATCACTGGTGAATATGCGGCTAAACACCTACCAGCATTATCAGACCGAGACATCAGAAGCCTCGCAAATAGACTCGACCTATAGGCCTGTCATTCAATACGCATCGACGAAAAAACCAGAGGAAAAGCTCTTTATTGAAGCAGGCAA